>JALFNY010000122.1 GCA_022774105.1 Prevotella sp. | reverse complement strand
ATGGTGTAGCAACAGTATCCAACCAGACTTGCAGACCCTTGATAGAATTGCAAAACTCTTAGATATTGATGTACGTGAATTGATAGTTTCATCTAAACGTTAGTTCCCAATGGCAAAAAAAGTACTTAAATATACAGAGATAGAAATCGGACAACAATCAGATTTGGTTGCAGAACCTCAATTTGATTTATTTTTTAACAATGGTGATGAAGAGCGACTTGAGGATGGAACATTGAGGGTATTGTCTCTGTTCTCAGGATGTGGTGGAATGGACTTAGGTCTAGAGGGCGGTTTTATGTGTCATCGTAATTCTGTAACACATCCAGATTGGATTGACTATCAAGTAAATGATAATTGGGTAATGCTTTCTCGCAACATTTTCAGAACTGTATTTGCATGTGACATTTTAGAGGAAGCGCGTTTGACTTGGCTGAACTATATGTCGCGTTATCATGTTAACCCTGAAATATACCATCTAGAAAGTATTGTTGATTTGGTCAAACTTCAAAAAGATGGAAATAACGTATTTCCACATAACATTGATATTGTAACAGGGGGATTCCCATGTCAGGACTTCAGTGTTGCAGGAAAAAGAAGAGGGTTTAATTCTATGGTGTCGCATAATGGAGAGAAGAAACTAGATGATGTACCGTCTGAAGAAACGAGAGGCAAATTATATATATGGATGAAACAAGTCATAGATATTGTTCAGCCCAAAATGTTTATTGCTGAGAATGTCAAGGGGTTGGTTAGCCTTGGTGATGTCAAGGAAATCATTCAGCGTGATTTCTCAACAGCGAATGGGAATGACTATATTGTTCTTGATCCACAAGTTTTACATGCAGGTAATTATGGAGTACCCGAAACACGTGAGCGTGTATTTTTTATCGGAATAAAACGTTCTGCTTTAACACCTCACGCAATAGAGGCTCTCGAGCAAGAAAATATACCACAAGAGTATAATCCATACCCATTACCGACCCATAATTTCAATGTTAACAATGATAACCTTACAGTTCCTGTAACTTGTAGAGACGTATTAGGTGAGTTGCCCGAGCCTGAACATTCAGAAGACTTAACCCAACAAAATTACTCTGGCGCTCAATACCTTGGCAACGGAAGTCAAGGCCAGACAGAGATTAACATGGATGGGTTAGGTCCCACTATTCGCTCTGAACATCATGGAAATATTGAATTTCGCAGGTTATCAGCTGCACATGGAGGTAGAAATATTGATGAATTGAACAACGGACTAGCAGAGCGCAGACTCACACCACGGGAATGTGCTTTAATACAGACCTTCCCACCTGATTATCCTTTTGTGTTTCATAAAGTTGCTTCTAGAAAATATGCAGTCAGTCCATCTGGAGCATATAAGGTAATCGGTAATGCAGTGCCACCTATGTTGGCATATAATATCGCAAGAAGAATTCAAGAAATTTGGCCTTTATATTTTGAATAGATATGGATACAAGTAATAATATCATCGCAATAAGAAAAAGAGATATTGCATTGGCTCATGAAGCCTTTGTTGAATTAATGGGTAGAACTGAAAGAATCCTGAATACAGAGGCTTTGGCAAGACCTGACGAATATAAACAATTAAACTCTAGCACGTTAGAGTCATGTGCGTTACAGAAAATCAGATTGGCATGTGCCAATTCTCCTTTTAACCCAAATGAAGTAAAGTTAATATCTGGTCAAAGGTTTCCTGATATAATCGCAGATAGATACTACGGCATAGAGGTAAAGTCCACAAAGGAGAACCATTGGACTTCTACCGGTAGTAGTATCGTTGAAAGTACTCGTATAGAGGATGTTGATGACATATATATGCTATTTGGCAAATTAGGTGGTGATGTTCCTCAGTTTAAGTGTCGACCATATCAAGAAGTATTGTACGACATTGCTGTTACTCATTCTCCTAGATACTTGATTAATATGGAGTTAAATAAAAATGAAACCATATTCTCCAAGATGGGTACCACCTATGATGATTTTAGAACCTCTCCTGATAACATAGCCAAAGTAAGACAATATTATCGCGAAAGTGCTCGCAAACAGAATAGACAAGAAATGCCATGGTGGATTACATCCGATAATATTGAAACAGGACATTCTTTCAATATCAAGCTGTGGAATTCTCTTGAAATCTGGGAAAAGCGTGAATTACAAACAAAATGCATGATACTATTTCCAGAAGCTCTAAACCCTGCACGGAACATGTCGAAATATAACAACACGACACTTTGGTTATGTTCTTACAATCAGGTTGTTAATCCTAATATTCGAGATTTGTACTCTGCAGGAGGTAAAATAACCCATGTCGATGGAAAGCGTTTAACTATACCTGTTGCACAAGTGTTCAATATAATAGTCGACTATTCTAATGAGATTAAAGCTATGTTAAGACATCCTTCAGCAGAAATGTATATGATGATTAAGGAATTCAATCCTATTCTGCTGAAAAATGACGACATGTACGAAGCATGGTTAAAAATTTGCTGCAAATTTGCTGATGAAAATGATGTTCCATTGAGAGAATGGATTGAGAGTAAGCCCACATTTATGTTTTCAAAATAAGATATAATAGTTTACGAATTGGAAAATATACAGCTTGATTTAGTTGTGATAATTGTATCTCTAATTCTTATAAATATCTCAAAATATCTTGTCAAGATTGACAACAACACAATCAGACCCACTGATTTTCAGCAGAAATGCCGATTGCCAGTGGGTTTGTTGTTGGCTCGACGACCGAAGGGTAAGTCAACATTAGATTACTTCGACCAGTGGTAGTGGCTATCGAGTAGCAGGAAGACAGTCAAGCCGAAAATGATGACACCTCCAGTTGAAGAGTAGCATTGACCCAAGTGTTGGTCGCTTTGTCAATGTTCTCACTCAATTATCTTAGTTAAGGCGCACGACTGACACCATCATCTTCTGCATCATGTTCTTCAATCTTTTCCTGGACCTCATTCTTCGAAGAACGTCAGGCAAGTGAAATAAGCATAACAGTCGCTGTAACAAGGTAAATCAAGTTATCTACGGTCTTATTAGCGATGTATGATTATCTTTCTATCCTCAACAAGTTCACTGCCGTCACTCCCTTTTCCACCAGTTGTCAGGGGCCTTGCTGATAACACGTACTAATTCGTTCATCACAAGGCATATCTCTCTCGTCAGCTTACATTCTGACTGCGGACAGAACGTCCAAGGGGATATTTGTACCATTCTTCCCGCCATGCAAGCGTCGTAGGCATCGCCGTATGGGTGATACTGCGGAGCGAATCCATTGTCCATCACCTCTATTATCGGCAACGATTCCTTTATCAACATTCCCTTTATCTCACGCTCTTTTTTGCTGATAAAAGCAGATACAACCACGCATCCATGTCGTGCGGCATCGAGAACCGTCTCTGCCTGCTGCGCAAAAAAAGGTTCATCTGCCCTATGGCATATCAGACTCACCCTCTCGTAAGCATACAATAACTCTCTGTTTCCAATGTAATCAAGCGTGAGTTTTACGCTATCCGGCTCCTCACCAACAGAAAAAGCCAGTCTTCCTCCTATCACATCCCATGCTTTTCTCCTTATCTCTTCGTTCTTTGCGAAGTATGAATCCTCCTTTATTGCACGCATAATAGCCTCTGCGTTCCAGTTTTCACTACGCGTATTACGATGCAAAATCATATAAGAGTTTTGCTGATTATCCATTGCTGCTGTCTTATTCATTATTTAACACTGGTCGTATCACCCACACTCCCAGTTGTGAGGGGTGCTCACTCATATACTGTCGCATTGTCTTTGGTTCCAGTATCACCTTCTTATGTATCTGCGATGCATTAAGCAAGTGCAACTTACCGTCCTTCCCCCACACTGCTATACCAATGTGTGTGGTGTCCAATCCCTTTTTCTTTGTGGCAATGGCAAGTATGTCTCCCGTTCTGATGCAATTCAACTGCTTCTCTGATAATCCGATGTTTGTAGCAGGGATATACTTCATCACCTTACCATCAGATACCTTCTCCATCTTTTTTATCGCTGCTATGTCCGTCACATTACCCTTCAACATCTTGTAATATGAGGGGTGCGCACTCATATAATCAATGTGTATCACCTGCTCTCTGGCATATTTACAAGCCGTTTTCCTTAATGGCAACGTTACAATCCCCTGCTTTTCGTTGTTTTCAGCCCACCAAAGGAAATAATGGTTACGGCTGGCATAACCCTCTACCCTACCCTGCTGATAGCGTATCCGTTCCAACCAGCAACAGTAATCCTCCCATCTGCGTGACCTATCACGTGTTGTCAATGCGAGTGCCAACACCGTCTCTACAAACGTTGTGCAGTCCATCTCCCTCATATTCACTACAAGTTGTTCCTTCTTATTCACCTCAAGGGTATGCGCCACGTATGGTATTCCCTGCATTCTCATGCCGTAATACGTCATCATGTTGGTGCCTTCCCTTTGTTTCAACCCGTCTTCCAGCATCCTGACAACCCTCACGCTATCGGCATTTGTATATGTAATACCAGCGCACAATGCCGTGATATGGCTGTATATGCTTATCAACAACACTACTATGAACCTTCTTTCCAACATCTTTACATAAAGGTAAAGACAGCCCTCCCTGACCTATCATGTCATAGAAGGGCTGTCAATATAAGGTTTAATACTATTCTTTTTCTTACTTCAAGAATGATATGAGCACACCCGCAGCCACGGCAGAGCCAATGACACCAGAGATATTAGATGCCATGCAATAGTTCAGCACATGGTTCTTCGGGTCATACTTCGTTGAGATTTCATTCGCCACACGTGATGCCATAGGCACTGCTGACAGTCCCGTAGCACCAACAAGCGGGTTAACCTTCTTCTTAACGAAAAGGTTAAACACCTTTACCATGCAGATACCAGCAGATATTGACAGTGCGAAAGCAAGGAATCCGCCAACTACTATGCCGATTGTCTGTAAGTTCAAGAATGCCTCACTTGTCATTGTTGCGCCCACAGAAAGGCCGAGGAAGATTGTTGCCGTGTTCATTATTGCGTTACTTGCAGCATCAAATAAGCGTCCGGTAATGCTGCCCAATTCCTTCAAAAGGTTACCAAACATCAGCATACCAACAAGGCTTACGGCCGTAGGTACAAGCAAAGCAACAATTATTGTCACACAAATAGGGAAGAGAATCTTCAGCACACGCAGGTTCTTTATTTCCATAGCATCAGGGAATTTCTTGTCCTGCTCCTTCATGTTAATCATCAGTTCCTTCTTTGTACATAGAGCCTTCACCACAAGTGGTATTATAACCGGCACCAGAGCCATGTACGAATATGCCGCTATTGCGATAGGACCAAGCAGTTGTGGTGCCAACTGTATGGTTGTAAATATTGCCGTTGGGCCGTCAGCACCACCGATGATACCCAGTGATGCCGCCTCCTTTGGAGAGAAGCCCATTGCCAATGCAGCCAACAACACGGCAAAAATACCAAACTGTGCGCCTGCTCCAAAGATGGAAAGCCTGAGGTTACGCAGCATAGGACCGAAGTCAGTCATCGCTCCCACGCCCATAAATATTATCGGTGGTATGAATCCTGTCTTTATACACATATAGTATATAAAGTTCATCAGTCCCAGGTCATGCGCTATTTTGTGCAGCGGCATATCCCATATAATCTCCTGAGACCCGTCTGGCAGCGTTACATATCCTTCCGATGTAGCCTGTGCCACGCCCATTCCTCCACCTGGGAAGTTAGCCAGTAGCACACCTATGCCGATAGGAATCAGCAACAATGGTTCATACTTCTTCACTATACCCAGATATAGAATAACACACGCTATGGCTATCATTATGAGGAAAGACCAGTCTCCGCCCGTCTGTGCGAACGCTGTCATGTCCCATATTTTCTGTAATATTTCCATTTTGGTATATACTAAAAGTCCTTTATTCAAGCAATGGTCATAAGTACATCATCCTCTTCTACTGAATCGCCAGAGGTGAAGTTGATGCTTGTTATGGTGCCTGCCTTCTCTGCCTTGATGCGGTTAAACACCTTCATTGCCTCTATATAGCATATTATATCACCCTCATTCACCTTATCACCAACCTTCTTTGGTGTCTCATTAGCAGAACTTACGAGGTATGCCTTGCCCTCCAACGGTGCGAGAACCTCAACGCCTTCTCCTGCCGGTGCGGCTGCCTGCGCTGCTGGTGATGATGCATCGGATGCTGATGGCTGTGCGCCATACGCTATATCTACTTTATATGACTGTCCGTTCACTGTCACTGTTATCTGCTTGGGCTCTGCACCTGCTGCCGGAGCGTTCTTCTTTGCCTTTCTCTCCTCAAGGTCTTTCTCGAACGATGCCTTTGCTGCGCCACTCTTATATGCCTCATACTGCTGTGGGTGCATGGCGTACTCAAACAGTTCTTCGTCGTCCTCACCGAGTTCCCAACCATTCTCCTGCATCTTCTTACGGTATGTATCAAGGTTGTCGGGATAGTTCTCCTGTGGGTCGGAGGTCATAAATTCCCTGCCTTCCTCTTTCGCCATTTTCACGAATATGGGATCTACCTCACCGGGCAGACGGCCTGACTTACCAAGAATCATGTCCCAGATATTGTCGGCTATCATACTCCAGCGTTCCTTTCCCTTCTCCATTTGCATCACGTTCATCAGTGCAAGGTTCTTTACATACTGTGAGAACGGTGTCACAAGGCATGGATAACCCACCTTAGGCCATACGTATGCCACCTCGTCAAACAACTTTACAAGCAGTTGATCTGTTGTAAGTTCTGGCTGATTGTTCTTCACCTTCCACTTGTTTAGTGACCTAAGGTTGTCCTCAAGGTCTGTCATCAACGAGCCCATCATGCCTCCTGGCAGTCCGGGTTTGATGAGAAGGGAGTTATTAAGGTGGTTAAGAGCAGGTATATAGTATCCGAGGAAGTCGTCCATCATCTCCTGAATCTGTGTACGAACCTCCATATACGCCTCCATATTTATATCTTTTACCTTGAAGCCGGCGTCCTTCAGCATCTCCTGTACGGCAATGATGTCTGCGTGACCAGTACCCCATGACAGTGGTGCTACCGCCGTGTCTATGTAGTCACAGCCTCCTCGTGCCACCTCAAGTATGCTTGCCATGTTGAAGCCTGGTCCTGCATGTGAGTGGTACTGCACGGTTATGTCGTGCTTATAGTCTTTTATTCCCTTGCAAATCCTGCCCAATGTCTCTGGTCGGCCTATGCCTGCCATGTCTTTAAGGCATATCTCATCTGCCCCTGCATCAATGAAAGTCTTTGCAAGGTTGATGTAATACTCTACGGTATGTATAGGCGAATGTGTTATGCAGAGTGATGCCTGCGCTATCATTCCTGCCTCCTTGGCATACTGTATTGAAGGGATTACGTTGCGGGGGTCATTGAGTCCGCAGAATATACGTGTTATGTCTGTACCCTGTACCTTCTTTACCTTATAGAATAGTTTACGCAAGTCCTTCGGGCATGGGCTCATGCGGAGGGCGTTCAGCGCACGGTCCAGCATGTGTGTTTGTATTCCTGCCTCATGAAATGGCTTGGTCCATTCACGTACTGCCTTGTTAGGATTCTCGCCATAGAGCAGGTTTACCTGCTCAAAGCCACCGCCATTGGTCTCTACGCGGTCAAAGCAACCCATCCTGATAATGGCTGGTGCCACCTTTACTAACTGATCCACGCGTGGCTGGTACTTGCCAGCACTCTGCCACATATCGCGAAAGACTAAACTAAATTTAATCTCTTTACCCATTGTGATATAATTGTTTTTTTGTTTTTATACTTCGCTTTATATTTTTTCTACCTTTGCCACAGTGCCTTTTCCGCCTGTCACCTGACTTACAGTCTGGCTTATTACCGCCATAATCTCCTGTGGAATTGCCGCCGCTGCGGGTGCTGTCTTATGCTTCACAGCCTCCTCTGGCGCTACTTTGTTGACAATACTGATGAGCAGTTTGCTCAGATTAATGATGATAAGCAGTACTATGAACACTGTCACCATACCCACTATCATCAGCGTTAAACCAATTTCCATGATGCTTTCCTTATTTCTTAATCTCTCAATATTTTTGCTTTTTAATTTATTGTAGGCTTTTCTTCCTCGTCCAGACGTCCTCCCCACAGGTATTTGTCGGTATCCTTTACCAGCACATTGCTTAGCAGTATGAGTGCCAACAGGTTAGGAATAGCCATCAATGCGTTGAAGATGTCGGCTATGGTCCACACGGTGTTTAGGCTGATTACTGATCCTGCGAACACTGCCACAATGAAAATCCACACCCATATCTTCACTCCTCTATACCCAAAGACATATTCCACCGCCCTGACAGAGTAAAGGTTCCATCCCAATATGGTAGAGAAGGCGAAGGTGAACAGTCCGAACATCAGCAGCGGCGCACCGATAACGGGTATCCTCGTGAACGCCATTCTTGTCAGAGTACCACCGTCCATGCTTGCTGTCTGCATTTCCAGCAACTTTCCAAACACAGCCCCCAAAGCCCTATCGTCAATTGTGCTTACGTCAACATAACTCAATACACTGCTGACAATGACAATGCCTGTGATGGCACATATCACCACCGTGTCCCAGAATGTGCCGCTTGAACTTACCAATGCCTGCCTTACGGGGTTCTTGGTCTTTGCTGCTGCCGCCACGATAGGTGCAGAACCGAGACCTGACTCGTTAGAGAACAGTCCACGGGCTATACCGTAGCGTGCTACCATCAGCACCGTGCTTCCAACGAATCCGCCTCCTGCGGCCTCTGGTGTGAACGCTGAGATGACGATAAGGCGTATCGCCGGCCATACGTATTCGGCGTTCATGATGAGTATCACAAAGCAACCTATGACATACAGTACTGCCATTATCGGCACCAGTGCAGTGCAAACCCTGGCTATACTCTTTATTCCTCCTACAACGACAAGGCCCACCAGCACAGTTATTATCGCTCCTGACACCCAGTGACTCACTCCCATCACGTCAGCGGCAAGTGTCGTTATGGCGTTTGCCTGCACCGTACTGCCTATGCCGAACGCTGCAAGGGCTGTGAAAACAGCGAACAATATGCCCGCCCATTTGGCTTTTAATCCATACTCCAAGGCATACATCGGGCCTCCAATCATGTGCCCCTGCTCTGATACACGACGGTATTTCACGGCGAGAAGGCCCTCGCCGTACTTGGTGGCTATACCTAACACACCTGTTATCCAGCACCAGAACACGGCTCCAGGACCACCAAGGGCTATGGCTGTACCCACACCTATTATATTTCCTGTGCCTATGGTGGCAGCAAGAGCAGTGGCAAGTGCGCCAAACTGAGACACGTCACCATCACCATCCTTATCCTTCGCTACTGAGAGTTTAATGGCTGTAAGTATCTTACGCTGCGGAAATCTCAGACGTATTGTCAAGTAAAGGTGTGTTCCTACAAGCAGGATTATCATTGGATAATCCCACAACAAGGAACTGATTTCATCAAGGATGTGGTTTATATACTCCATATCTATGCTGGTCTTGCTTGTTCAATTCGGTTGCAAAATTACTAAAAAAAGCAACAATTTGCAACAATTTAACAGGAAATTTTTATAATCTGTTTCGCCTTTTGGCACTTATTATTATGTTTGTTATGTTTTAACCGTATTTTTGTTACATTATGTTCGTATATGGCGCATCATGGTTTCTCATCACATAATGTCATTATGCGGTGAGAGTGTATGGCTTCACAAACGCAGGTTTTCAAAGTAACAGCCCTGACTTCTGGCATAATCCATAAGGCGTGAGAAAGTGTAATTGTGTGACAGCAGCGAGGGATTGCCAAAGAGTAGCAGGTGTTCCTTGGCACGCGTCATGGCAACATTCAGTTTACGGTCTATCACACTGCCGTCAACGTCAACGAAAACGTTGTCCGACAAGAACTTCAACTGGTAGTATCTGGATATTGTGAAACCATAGATTATATATCGTCTCTGACTGCCCTGATAGCGTTCCACGGTGTCAATTGTTATGTCATGCAACACGGGTATGCCGTATTTGTCAAGCGCATTGCGTATGGCGGTTATCTGATTGCGGTATGGTACTATCACGCCTACCGTCTCCATGGCATTAAACCGTTCTCCCTCAATGTCATATATCCTCCTCACCGTGGCGGCTATCTCATCTGCCTCCACTGGGTTTACCTTGTCCGAAGGTGAATCCTCCGGTGGCTCTGTGGCAATGAACGCCATGCGACACGTGCGCAGTATGCACTCCATGCCATCGGCCGTAACACAACATTCTGGCAGCGTCGCCACCTGATGGGACAGCGGAACCTCCGTCAACAGTCCGCCATAGAAAGCAAGATTAGGGAAGATTGCAATGTCATGGTGCATACGTCCCTGCCTGCAAAGCATATAGGTGATGTCGGTATTGTCACGATAGCGTCTCAACAGGCGTTCAAACAGCGACAGACGACAGTCCGTAAGCATTATCTCGTTGAGCAGAGTGTCCGTAACCTTCGACACGTCCTGCGACTGCTGCACCACCGCCGGCAACTGCTTATGGTCGCCTATGAATACCATCTTTCTTACCACGGGCACGCCCTCATGCTGCGCACTGAGCAGACCTATAAGGTGAGGTTCAAGTATCTGTGATGCTTCATCTATCACTGCAAGCGTGAACTGCCGCATACTGAACAGTGATATGTGTGAGTTGAAGGCGGTAGTAGTACCTACATACACCCTTGTCTGCATAATCTGCCTCCGCAGGGCGGCAAGGTTATCAGGGCGGCGAGCGCGTTCAGAGAGGAGATTGTCACGATATTCTGGTGCGCAACTAAGGTCTCCACCAACTCGTATGTAGTCTATCCCCTCTTCTGACAACTTGCTGCATATCTCGTCCACGGCGCGGTTGGTGTAAGAAAGCAGCAACACCGAGGTGTCTGGTTCAAGCAATTCCTCCTTCACCGTGTTGAGCATGCCGTAGGATGTCTTGCCCGTCCCTGGCGGACCGATGATTAGAAAGAAATCCTTTGCGCGCTTCACCCTCAACGCCATGTCGTTAAAATCACCGTAATCGCCTCTTAACTGCGTCACACTCTCATCCACCTCTGGCTCCCGTTGGAACAGCAACAGGTCACGACGTGCTTTTGGGGCTGACAGGAAGGAGTGCATACCACGGTAAAGGGAACCGTAAGAGGATTCAATGAAGTCATGTTCTATTGCCCATAAAGAGCCATCATACCAAAGGAACACACGGCTGTCTGACTGCGCAGCCCTTAGCCTTATCCTTATACTGTCAGGCTGTATATCCTCTATGCTACCACGTATCACCACCACGCGACGTGCGTCAGGCTCACTGCCTGGGGAGTAGGGATATAGAATAACCACGTCACCAGTACGGAAATTTGACATCTCTCCCGCCTCATTCTCATGGAACTGCAACGTCACCGTGTCAATGCTTCCCTCTGTATCTGCATTGGGAATGAGGAGTGTGAGGTCGCAATAGATATTGCCCGCAAGGCGTTTCTCCTCCAAAGAGTCATGCCATGTAGCAGCGAAGCCAGAGCCTTCCTTTGTCTTGTTACCCAACTTCGACATTACGTGTTCATTGGCTATGAACGTAAGAAAGCGGTAGAAGTATGCTCTTTCAAGGTCCGTAGCCTGATGAATAGGGTCAAGCACGGAGGCTATCTGCACCGACTGATAGTTTCTCCACAGGCTGCTATTGACCCCATTGGTGTTCAGTTTCTCAGGGGTAAGCGCATCAAGAACCCTTTGCAGCACGCCCTCATGGGTGTATTGCATCTCCTGCCATGCCATTTCATTACGCACCTTGACGGCACGGAACACCAGGTCAGGCGCAAAGCCCAAGCCTAACAGGCTGCTACTGTAACGTGAATAGAGCAGGAAGGCATGTAACTCACGGTTGTTACGCTCATAAACGTCACGGTAGTTGTACCTGATAAGAAGCATATAGAGCAACAGTTGCACGTAATGCTCCTCCCGATGCCGCGGCACAGTGAAGTCACCGTAGGGGAAAGCACCCTTGCCAGACTTCTGTTCCAGTAGCACTCGGAAGTCCAGTTGCAGATAGTCCATACGCCCCTGCAAGCCAAGCATCTCTGAAAAGAACGACGGTTCCACCACCCCCTCCTTGGGATTAAAGCGTGTCACCATGCTGGGAAGATCCTCTGCTATGGCCTGCAAGATATTCTTCTGCTGCCGTCTGGCGTTGTCATGAAACTGCTGTGAGATGTCTGCAGTAAGCAGTGGCACGGTGTTTGAGCGAAAAAAGTCCTTCACACTAACAGCGTATGGCTTCGGTATGACAGTCCACGGCGTAGCAGCGGAGGCAGACAAGGGCTGGCAAGCGATGACGGTCTCATCAAGAAGTTGACCCGCAAAGTTACCCAGCACAATCGGTTCTGTATTCTGTTGGGGGAAGAAACGCCCTATAAGACTTACAAGGGGCGACTCGGTATAGTTGGTAAAACACCGTGCCACGGCAGAGATGTCAACAAGATAGTCTGGCTCCAGGATAATCAGTTCTGGCATTATGACACCATCTCTAATATAAGGACGCACAATATTGAGTTGTCTTCCCACGCAGAACATATCACGCAGATACGACCAGTCATAGATACTCCCCCCGTACGCAGTGGTGTAACATACCCTTATCCTCCCGTCACCGTCAGGCATATCGGCCTGACCATAGACATATTCGTCGTCCCATCGCTCTACTATCATCCTGACATACTCAGGCAGGTCAACGCTGTCAGCCGCTGGCTGCGCCGTCCGCTCCGCAGTGGAGTGGTTAGAGAAGAGTTGTGAAAGGCCGTCAGGCACAGGCGTATCATATATCAAGGAGATGAAGCGACAGAGGCTACCAAGGTCCTGCTCGCAGTATTTGCGAAGTGTATAATCATCAAGTCCTGCACGCCTGCGCAGCCGCACACGCATGGCGTTAACACTGCTCACCACGTCCCGCCGTGCCCCATGTTCCTTCAACAGGTAGTCTGTCTTTGCGAAAGCACCACAAAGCGTGGCGCTGACACGCTCCGTATTCCTGTCAATGCACCCATGGAACACACGGTTGAAAGCACTGTACACCATGCGAACATCTGGCATCAGCCTCATTGCCGCAGACAACTCTGTATAGAAGTCTGCCGCTGTCTCGGGAGTATAACTATAATTCTTCATCAGTATCCACAGTCTTCTTGACCGTGCAAAGTTACAAAAAAAACGGGTAACAGACGAATAACCACCCTCATTTCCGTCTTTATCACTGTGGTAGCCCCACCACAAGACAACAGAACACAGGCAACAACCCATTCTTCATGCGTAACTGTCTGTCTGCCGTATGACCAAGCAAGCCTGCTCCCTCGCTAATGCCTGCACAGCAAACAGGTGCTGATTGCAAGGTAATCAAGTGCTGATTGCAGGGTAATCAAGTGCTGGTTGCAGGGTAATCAGGTGCTGATTGTTTTTTGCCGCATAACTGCCTCCGTGCCGGGTTCTTTGCTGATACGTTGTTTTCTCACTCTGCAACCCCACATAAGACAAAGAAGGCTTCCTGCTGCTCACGGTGGGGGTAACCCCTCGGAGCAACCAGGAAGCCTTCTGCGCGGTAGTGTCTGGCCTGCTATTTCAATCTGGCTTTTATCCACTGCATATGCTGTCGTTCCATGGTTTCTGATGTCCAGTGTTCGTTAATGGGTGTTACGAAAGGCTCTTTGGGGCATGACAGCACGTTCCAAGCAGCATAACTGGTGGTGGGAGGACAGGTGTTGTCGTTATATCCCCATGTCATTCGTACAGGACATTTTATCTGCCGACAGAAATTTATGACGTCATAATACTGCAGTACCTCTATTACCTGTGGTGTAAGTATGCCTGCCGGATTACGATTGAGGTGCGGATAACCGCCTGTTCGCCCTTGTTCGCTGTATGCTGCCATATCAGTAAGGGCGGGATGATTGGCTACGCACAGCGTGACACGAGGGTCAAGGGCTGCCGTTATGAGTGCAAGGGCTCCGCCTTGTGAACCGCCCTGCACGGCTATGTTTCTGCCATCCCACTCTGGCAACGTAGTAAGGTAGTCTATGCACCGCACCATTCCCGCATAAATATGCCGCATATAGTAATACTCCCTGCTGCTGATGTTATTGACAAGGTATCCGTTCTCCTTGCTACTGAAGGCGCTCGCGATGCTCTTAAAGTCCTTCTCTGACCAGCGAGGGTCCATTCCGTGTATCTCTATTTCAAATCTTATCATGCCTTCCTCAGCGTAATAGCGGTGGCGCAGGGGCTCCTTTATGGTCTTTATGCCCGCTCCCGGCGGACAGAGTACTACGGGATGCTTGCCTTGCTGTACGTTTTTGGGCATAGTAAGATAGCCGTACATACTGTGTTCACGGTCTATTCTCAGTTTAATCAGCCAGCAGTCAATCTTGTCTGTGCAGTATTCCTCAGCGCGTTCTCGTGTGAAAGAGAGGGGTGTCTTACGTGCCTCAGCCACTGTCTGCTGCCAAAACTGCGTGAAATCAGATGGCATCTTGGTGAAAGGTTGTATCCTGTCAACGCTGAACCCTACCTTTACGTGGTGTGTTGTCTTTATACCGTCAATGTCAGCAGATAGTTTCAGGTCAAGGAAACCAGGTGTCTTGCGTGTGCCTAATGGGATATTGACCTTTCCATCCTTCATCTTCACACTTCCTTTTGCTATTGGTTCCAGCAGGTCTGGCGATACTTCATAGTTCACTTCTGTTGTTACTGGCACTCCGTATTTATAGAGTTGCACCGCAACTGCTGCCTTCTCCCCTGTTTTGTATAGCCAATCAGGGTGGTCGGGGTTAGTGACCCATAGGTAATCGCTGCGATATGGGTAGTTCTCTGCATGTAAAACGCCTGCTCCCCCCTGCCCTATACGTAGCGGAAGGACTGCTGGTAACGCCAGAAACAGCGTGAGAATCAGGAATGGATAGTTTCGCTTCATTTGTTTAGTTGTTTAGTTGTTTTGGATGTTTAGTACGCTTTCTTAGTTATATTTAATTAGTCATGAGTGATGAACCGCATCAGTTGTGAACCGCATCAGTTGTGAGTGAGGTCTCAGAACCGTTCCTTTTTAACTCTTTAATATAGAAGGTGAAGGTACGATTTCTTGCTTCTACGCGGTAAGGGGGCAGTGCTTCGGCATTACCACTCCATGAGTCCACGCCTCCAACGCCTGCCATCTGCTGGTCAATGTACAGGCAAGTGTGTTGGGAACGCTTTACATCCTGTGGATGACGTTGTGCCTTATGCTGTCCTTCATCAAGGTCTCTGACCTCGTAATGCAATGCGGCCGCAGAGAAACATGTGTCTGAGAATATTTCTATATCTCCCTGTTTCCACCAGCGTATGTCACATTTGCTGCCCGTTTCCTGTGGTCTTACATAGGGGAAGAACTGTTGGTCAGCCGTGAGTTGGTATATTCCGATGTTCTGTGAAGACTTGCGGTCAGCGTAATTCTCTACTGGTCCGCGGCCGTAGAACTCGCTTTTGTCCATGTTATATGGCATGAGCATCACCACACCGAAGCGTGGCATACGTGGAATGTCCTTGACATCGGCATCGAAGATGATGCTTTCTGTAACCTTTGTTACATCATCACTGATGGTTTCATATATCATTTTCAGCGTTGCTTTCACGCTATTCATGCGGTATGTCTCTGTTGTCACGTTGCCACTCTGTATGCGTGACGTGCATACTGCCTCTGGATTTCTCCACGCCCGGTGCTTGTTCTGCAAACCAGCACCCATGTCATTGTCTGTCACTGCGCGCCAGAAACTGGGTCGTATGGTGTAAGGCAGTGGGCGAGGTGTTACTGCTTGCGTTTTTTTGTCATCTGCTTTCCTTGTTTGCAGGGCTACGTTCATCTTGTAAGGATATGCTGATATGGCGAGTTGTTGGTGCGCAACGCTGTGGCCTGCGTCCAGAAGTCCCTCCTTATTCTTTGTCTCGTAGTTCACGTTGAGTAGTAATTCTACGTCCTTGTCATACAGTTTGTATGGTATTTTCACCTCCGCAGTCTTCTGTGGTGCTACGTTCAGATTGTCAATATATCCTTCCTGGTTTTTTTCTCCATTAGCGGTCAGGGTCCAATGCAGGCGTACATAGTCGAGGTTACGGAAGAAATTCTCGTTCTTAACGCGTATGATTCCCTTGTCAAGGTCAACGGCTTCCGTCCAGATATTCTGGTAATAGTATGCGTATTCGTATGCTTGCGGGGTGCATTTACGGTCTGCTGTGATGAAGCCATTACAGTTAAAGTTGTTGTCTGAGGCGTCATAATCGTTGTAATCGCCTCCATACAGGAACTTCTGTTTGTCGTTCTTGTCGCGTAATCCCTGGTCAACGAAGTCCCAGATGAATCCTCCCTGATACTTCGGGTACTTGCGAACAAGGTCCCAGTACTCCTTGAATCCGCCTCCGGAGTTACCCATTGCGTGGGCATACTCGCACTGTATGAGTGGCTTTACGCTGCTTTCCTTCTTTGCATATTCTTCACAATGCCAATGGGAATAGTACATAGGACAGAATATATCGGTGCCCTCTCCTGCGTGAGCTTGTTCGTATTGCACAGGACGGCTTTTGTCTTGCGACTTTATCCAGTTATAGGCGTCCAAGAAGTTCTGTGACATACAGGTTTCATTGCCAAGTGACCAGAATATGATTGACGGGTGATTGAACTTTGTCAGCACATTGTGTTGGTTGCGTTCCATCACTTGTTTGTAGAACAGGGGTGCGAGTTTCTTTGCTCCTTCGCCGTAGCCGAAGCCGTGACTTTCCTGATTTGCCTCTGCGCACACGTACAGGCCGTACTCGTCACATAGGTCATACCACACTGGATCGTCTGGATAATGACAGGTGCGCACGGCGTTGACGTTGAGTTGTTTCATCAGTTTTATGTCCTCAATCATTCTCTCCCGGCTTACTACATATCCCTTGTCGGGGTCTAATTCATGGCGGTTTGCGCCTTTTATCAGCACCGGTTGTCCGTTGACAAGCACCTGCGCGTTCTTTATCTCCACTTTTCTGAAGCCTACCTTGATTGGTATTTCCTCGCCACCTGTCTGCTTCACGGTCAGTGTATATAAATAAGGTGTCTCGGCAGACCACTTCTTCGGGTTCTTGACCTTAAACGTTGCTGTTGGTCCTGCCTTCTCTTCAAACACCGTGTTGCCCTCTGCGTCTTTCAGTGTGTATAGCATTTCTGCCTTGCCTTTTACCTTTGCCACTACCGTCAGTGTGCCGTCGGTGTAGTTGTTGACAAGGTCTGGCGTAATGCGTATGTCGCTTATCTGTGTCTTAGGGTTCTTTGTGTACAGGTAACATGAGCGTGCCACGCCTGACAGACGCCAGAAGTCTTGGTCTTCGTCATACGAACCGTCACACCAACGGAAGGTTTGGAAGGCTATGAGGTTGTCTCCGGGCTTTACGTACTTGGTGATATCAAACTCGGTAGGTATCTTTGAGTCCTCCGTGTAACCCACATACTTGCCGTTCACCCACAGGTAGATATTGCTTGTCACACTACCGAAATGGGCTATCACCTGCTGCCCTTTCCAGTCTGCGGGTATGGTGATGGTGCGGCGATATGAGCCTACATGGTTGTCTTTTATAGGCACTTCCGGGGGATTGTTGTAGAAATGTCCTCGCCAAGCGAAGCCTATATTGACATACACGGGGTCTCCGTAGCCGTTGAGTTCCCACATTCCTGGCACGGGCATGGTGCCCCATGATGAGTCGTCATATTTCAAAGTGTAGAAGTCTGTGGGGCGTTCGTCAGCGTTTTCTACCCACTTGAACTTCCACAGTCCCTCCAAAGAGAGTGTTTTTGAGGTAGTGGGCATCACCTCTGTGTGTACGGGATAGCGGTTGACCTCGTTGACTTCAAGGTCGTGCCATTCCGTGAACGTCTGTGCTGTGGCTACGGCTGACAGCGTCATTGCCATCATCGCAGCCGTAATGCGTCTTGTCATCATGCTTGCTTTAATCATTGTTGCTCTGTTTTAGTTAGTGTTTCTTGGTAATGTTTTATTTGCGTTTCGGTTATTCTCTGTACCTGCTGTCCCTATCCCGTGGTTGTTATGGTGACGCCAGCAGGCTGCTTTCTAAATGTTTTTATAAGTAACACATTTTCTGAACGTTACTATTCCTCTACCCTTTCCGCATTTTTTGTTTTTGTAAAAGGGTGCTGATTACATTGTAATTTGGTGCTGATTGCAGTGTAATCAGGTGCTGATTGCAGTGTAAAAGAGGCTCTTTCACTCAGTTCTTCTTCATGTTTCGTGTCTTGGCGCGTTGCCTTGCCTCATTCATGTAGTCCTTCCACTTTCTGGTGTTTGTCAGCAGGGTTGGGGCTTTCTGGTGTTTCATCACTCGTGGTTTGAACCTCAACTCCTGCACAGAGTCGGTCTGTGTGTACCAGAAGAGTAGCGAGATGTCAAACAGTTTCTTCGGCAGATAGAGTTCACCCATGGCTGTTGCTCCGTCGCTGTGCATCATGGCAGAGACGTTTGAGAAGTTTACTCCCTTGAACCTTGCACTGTCTATGTGTGCTTTCAACCACCCTATGGGCAGTCTGCCGTTGTTTTTGACGGGGCGTTTGCGTTTGGAGGCCACATTGAATCCGTATGTGGCACTGGCTTTTATGCTGCTCAACCCCTTGACGTTCATCACGCTTCCCAGCCCCAAGGAGTCGGTGGTGATGGTGCCTGTCATGTATTTCGTCTTGCCGTTGATGGTGAAGGAGAAATCGGCGTTGCCGTATTTCGTGAACAGTGTGCCTGTGAAGTCCTCACGTTTGTAATATACTCCCATGCTGCCATAATAGCGTATGTCTCCTATCTTGCGCATCTGCCTCACCATCTTCATACGCACCTTCTTTGAGAAGTGGCCTATGATGATCTCTTTTATGCCCTTACGTGCATCGAGTTTTATGTTCCGGAAGTGCAGGCGCAGGGCACGTTTCTTCAACACGTCACACATTTCTCCGTTTGCAGTGAGCCTCAACCGTTTGTCAAGTGTTGACACTCTTATGTCAGAGAAGAGCAGTTTTGTCAGCGTTCCGCCCGTCCGGACAGTGAGATTGAGCGGTGTGGTGAAGTCGCTAAGCACCGGGGCAAAGGGCTTTGAGATGTCACGAAGCACAACCTTTGCCGAAAGCAGCGAGGGCATCACCGCCAAGTCCGTCACTCGCCCCATACTGTCTCTCAGCAAGTGGGTCTCTATCCTCTCCGACTTTATAGCCGTGCGTGGCAGGTTCAGGCATATCTCCTGCGCCGTCAGCGTGTCATGCTCTGTGGTAACAACTGCCGTAAGATTCCTGATGTGCAGTCCTGACGCCCTGTCATAGGCCGACAAACGCGTCAATCTGCCCCTGACACTGTCAGAAGTGATATAGTCCATGTCTGCTTCCACGTTCATCACGGCATTGAGATGACCTGCGTCAAAATACCCGCGGTGAGGCTTTCCCGTGCGCTTATGCGGCTTGCCGTTGTCGTAACAGTATGTCAGCGAATCTATATGCAGGTTCATGGGCAACGCTAAAGACAAGTGCCCACGCTGCTGATAGGCACTAAGACGTGAGAAACCAATGCGTTTACCACCTTGCACACACTGTAACCGCCTCAGTTCCAGCGTGACATCACGCTGCTGCAAACTACGGTATCCTGCTCCTGCTGCCGTCAGTGCTATCCCAGACTTCTTCTCCCTGCCTCCTATATCTGACAGTGTAACAGTGAGATTGCCATGCTTTTGCACTACGCCATCAACCTTTACGTGCAGGTTTTCGATGCAGAGGTGACTGGCATCAAGTGTATCTCCACCTTTTACACGCTCGGAAAAGACGTCCCAACGCAGCCTCATGCCACGCAACTCCGCCGTCTGTAACTCCACGTCCGGTTTGTCATGCCGAGGATTCCTGCCACTGCCTGCGGTGCTGTCAGCACTGTTTCTGAATGTATCAAGCAGGAACTGGCAGTTGGCGGCACTGTCTTTCCTCTCCTTATACAATACTGCCGTGACACCACTCAACCGCAGACTGTTAACCACATAGCGTGACCTGAGCAGGGGGAATAGTTCTACCTTCGCACCAAGGGTGTCTATGACGAGCATTGTCTTGCCGCTGCGGTCTTCCACCTCCATGCCATAAACCGTCACCTTCCGCCCCACAAGACTGACATCAACGCTATCAATGCGCACCACTGTACCTATCCTTTCCGACAGTATTGCCACGCCCCTGTCAAGCAACCAGCGCTGTGCATAGTTCTGCATAAGCACGCACATCACAGCGGCAAGCATCACTATGCCTGACGATAAGGCAATTATCTGGATATGTTTTCTTGTGAGCGAAATCGGCATAGGTGTAGTTTCTATTCACTTACAGGGAACACATAGAACCGTCTGTCCTTGCGATAGTCTATCATCCACTGGTCCATGATAATGTGATTATCAATGGCTGTCACGGTAAGTGTGTGCTCCCCCTGTGACAAGTCGATGTCAAGTGTCCGCAAAGCCTGCCCCCGCAGCACGTTAGTCTTCCACCCCTCAGAGCGGTAAGGCTCCTTCAACGAATAGACAACAGGTGTCCCGCCGTCTATGCTTACTGCGTAACGAATGTCTCCCTTGTCGTTGGATTGCGTGGGAATCATCGCCGTTCTCAATACCGCTTTGCCTGCTCTCGGGGCACGAAAGCGGAACAGTAACGATGCGCCCTTGGATATATTGACCGCCTTCATGCTGTGACCAAGCATCTCAACAGGCTGTACCATGCCCGTGGAAGAGTTGTAAGTGTATGCGTTACGCACCACACAACCATCGAGAACCGTTGGTGTTAGCGGTCGGCATTTGCCTCTCCGCAGTGTCGTACTGTCGTCAGTCACGTAGTCAGCGAATACAGGTAGCCCACGGGGAGCAGCACACATCAGTCCGTTCCACTTGCCTCCGTTCATTTTGTTGTACCTGTTTGTGAGGTCTTTTATCTTGTTTTGGTAGGCAATGGCCGTGAGAGTGTCGCCCATTTGGGCCTCAAGATGCTTATGAGCCATTGCTGCGGCACAGTTAACAGGATATGTTACGTGTGCGAAATACGCTGGATCGTCTCGTCCCTCGGCGTTGACAACGGCACAAATGCTGTCATAACTCTCTAAATACCGCTCTAACTCACCGCCAAATTCGGTCTCTGAAAACTCGGTATCTCTTGGTAAAGAATTGCCTCTTGGATACTTTTTCTTATCCAACTCGGTCTGTGTCCACCCCATAAACTCTGGTTTTCTGATGCCGCAGAGCCTGTAAAAGCGTTCCATTGCGGGTGCTATCCTGTCAGCGGTGGGCCTTCCGAACTGCTGTGCAAGCCACGAATGTAAGTGTTTTCTCAACGTGAGTGGTGTGACACTGTTGATGTTCCACGCCATATCCATGACCAAAGAGAGTTGGTATGCTGCTACTTTCGGGTCGTGAACGTTTATTATCCACATCTTGCGGGCGTTGTTGTCGTATGCCAAACGCAACTCGTTATATATCAGACCGGGCTGTGTTGTGCTGAGCCACAGGTGGTCATGGGGGCGTCCCCAGTAACTGAGGTGATAATAAACACCGCCTCCTCCGCTGCGTTTCTGCTGTTCTGCGTCACTCATTCTGGTCATATATCCGTAGTTATCGTCACACCACATCAACGTGACATCATCGGGAACGCGCAGTCCGCTCTCATAGATTTGCAACACTTCTTTATATGGTATGAACACCTGCGGCACCTTCTCTACGTCCTTTGAGTAGTATTTTGCTATGAGTTCACGTTGACAGTCTATCACGCTTTGCAGTCCGTCCAACTTCTCCTTGGGTGTTTTCACACCCTCCATAGCACCGTCGTGTATGCCTCTCATGCCTATTGTGAACAGTCCTTCCTGCCCATTCATCTCCACGAGGCGTTC
>JALFNY010000104.1 GCA_022774105.1 Prevotella sp. | reverse complement strand
TGGGACAAAGACACCAATATCCTCTTCGGTTACCAGGAGTGCAGCAGTGAGACAAACAGTCAGGACACCACCAACGGCGTTGACCCCATCACACAGAAATGGTGGGATATGATGGCAGACATCATGGAGGTAAACCCAGACAACTCACCCGTCACCATTCCCATAAAGGAAGTGTTCCACCTCGATTAGGCGGCACGCACCATGCACGGCAGAATATACATACAAGACCTGCGCCTGCACGCCTACCACGGTGTGCTGCCGCAAGAACGTGAGGTAGGCAACGACTACATCATCTCCCTCACCGTGGACTATCCCATAGCCACAGCGTGCCAGACAGACAACGTCAGCGACACCATGAGTTATGCTGACGCTGCGGAGATAATAAAACAAGAGATGGCAACACAGAGCAATCTGCTTGAAAACGTAGTCCACCGCATCTGCACCGCCATACTCGAACGCTTCCCAAAAGCGACAGCAGTAACGGCAGACCTGCGCAAGGTAGCACCACCCATGGCCGTGGACTGTGCCGCTGCCGGCGTAACACTGACCATGACACGATAGTCATCAAACCACAACCACCACAAAACCAAGACAGCCACCATCTCTCGGTATGGAGATGGTGGCTGTCGCCATTATAAGGCTATGCGCCCTGCGTCACATATCATATATCCTCTTCATCATAAGATTCCTCATCAAACCAGTCGGTATCTCTGAGAGAGTGAGCATTACTCACGTCATTAGGATATTCACCGCTCATACCAATCTGCATCAACTCTGGCTTTAACTCACACACCTCGATAGAAGGCTTAATATATATCTTTTTCATCTCGCTATTACGTTTTTAATAATTCTACAATCCATACAATTACTTAAACAAGCATACCTTGCCGTCAACAATATACAGTCCCTTTGCCGTTGGCCTGCTCACGCGTATGCCTTGCAGGGTATAAACCGCCTGCTCTGCCTGCTGTGCCTGTGCCTCCACACTTGCCGCCGCTGTCGCCTCACCAACGTACAGACGCGTAGCACTTGCTGCTCCTGCAGGAGCATTATATCTCAAGTAAGCCTTGCCTGCCGGTATCTCACCAGTTGCACCACTTACCACCTTGCTAAACTGTGTGTCGCTCACAAGAATATATGCGTTGCGAGCAGTCACAAGTTCCTCAGCAGTTACAGGCGTAGTGACAGCCACAAGGTGATTCTCCCCTATAGCGTCAACACTCTCAGCCACAGGCACCGTTGCCGTTGTAGCATCTCCAATTTTCTTCAATATCAAACCAGTATTCGCCGGAACCTTATTCACCTGATTCAGCGTTACAGTAGTACCATCTGCCGTTGCGGTGTATGCCTCCACTGCCTCATTGCCAGTAAAGTCAAGAGCAGAGGTAGAACAGAATGTAGAATAAGTGTAGTCTGTAGGTAGTGTGATAACTTCGGCAGGTGCATACATTGACGCCTGTACAAGTACATTACCAGGATTCACAGAGGTAGCTGTCTCTGTACCTGTACTTAAATGATATTCAAAGCGAGTATTGGCCGCTATATTAGTGTTTCCGTGACCATAATATAAAGCAAAGGAAGATATATACCCCTCTTTCATATTCTGCATAGTTACAGTCTCACCACCTGAAACGTTTCTACCAATACCATATCCTAAATTAAGCAGCACTACACCACGCATCTTCAAATTTTCCTGTACAGTAATGTTGGAAGTTCCACCAACCGTGTAATATGTGTATGACACATCGGACCAAGAAGCCCAGCGGCCTGTCTCATCCGACTTCTTCCAATTCTCTCCAAGCACAGTTGCAACAGTTTCCTCTGTTAAACTACTAAAATCCGTAGACTCCCACACCTTAACGAATTTTGGAGCAACAGATATTGTAATATCTGCATCTGCATACCCTTCTGCAGATGCTGTAACTGTTAGAGAACCTCTTTTTGATGGTTGGATTGTTCCATTAGTAAGTGTAACATCTTCACCTTCCAGTTTTGCAGTCAATGTTGCGGTTGGAGCACCCAGTAGTGCACTGTTATTGCTTGTAAAAGTATATGTCGGCACACCATCTTCTAACTGTACAGATACAGAAGGTACACTAAGGCTTATTTTCGTGCCAGCACCCGTTGCTATTGTAGTTACTTCGGAGTAATACTCGTCCAGCTTTGCAACTGCATAAATAGTAGCAGCTGAGGTTGTTAATGAAGGAGTAGTATATTCGTGCCATCCGGCATAAGTTTCACCCTCCGTTGGAGCAGTTTCACTCCAAAGAATTGTTGCGCCCTCCGTAATGCTGTTTAATTCTAAGATACGTGATATTCCGTCTGCTCCCGTAATATTAGGGGTGGGCGCAGCAACGAATCCTACGATCTTTGGAGTTTGAAAAATAACATTATCCAAGCCCATACGTGTTTGTGCCTTACCAAGGGAACCATTAAACGTTGCAGGGTAACCAAAGGTATCAGATACTTTCACATTATCAATTACTGCTACACCACCATATGTTACAGTAAGTGTTATTCCTGCATCCTTACTTCCTATAATTGTGAAATGTGATATCTTCGTAGGAATTGCCTTAGCATATTTATCAATAGTAAGATTTGCTGTTAATGTTGTGCCTAATGGATCAGTTACTGTTGCTTTGTCGGCATATGCTCCCCATGTTATTGTAAAGGCATTACCATTATTGGTAGCAAATACTACATTAGAGGGATTTACATTTGAACTTGATGCACCCCAATCAAATTCCATTTTCCAATCCGTATCCACTTTGAAAGCATCATCTGTGAAGGCTGTATTTATTGCTCTGTCACCAGATCTGCCCCCCTGATTATAGTCCAATACTCCTGTGGAAATATCAACTGAACCATTTGTTACAGAGTATGTCATTCCCGTTGGTACAGAAGAGAAGTCAGTCGTCCAGACTGTCTGCCATTCTGTCTCCGCCCACATCATTTGTGCTCCACCGACGAGGGCCAGTGCGAGCATTGTTAGTTTTGTAATAATTCTTTTCATTTGTTTCTAATTTTGGTTAGTTAATTATAGTCTTTTCGTCATTAATCATACCGGCGAGAGACATCTGACAACTAACCGAACAGAAAAGATATAGACACAAAAAATGCGTGAACGACATCTTATATTCAACTTGTGGCCGTAGGAAGTGCCATGTACACATATATAAGTCGCGTCCACGCATAGCATGGACGTTCACCTATTTATTCGTTGTGTGCACAGTTTTGAAATTTCCTACGTTTCAAGTTGCAGTCCGAATAATAGCAAACGCTAATATCACCAGTATGTAA
>JALFNY010000090.1 GCA_022774105.1 Prevotella sp. | reverse complement strand
TTTTTATATCATCGGCAGATACATTATCTACAAGAGAGTAAAGCCGTTCGTTGCTACGTAACGTGTTGCGGTGCAGATACTGCTTAGCCATGTCTATGGCAAAACCCTCGCGCTGTTGTGAGGCAAGGGCTATCTGCCCCTTCAACTGCGTCTTGACAGCATTGATAACAGTAGTGGAAAGTGTATTATGACGTAGGCTTTCAAGTTGAGAGGCAACCAATCTGGTGCATCGCCTAACATCTTTCTTGTCACAACCGAAATATACGCTCCATAACATAGCATCGCTATATGTGGTCATAACACTCTCAACCGTATATACCAGACCGCGTCTCTCACGTAATGCAAGGTTGAGACGAGAATTCATACAGGGACCACCCAGCATATTGTTTACAATAAATAATGGTATGCGCCAGTGCTCCAAGTTATGGGTAAAGGCTACACCCATCATAACATGTGACTGATGTGTCTGTAGGCCGGTATCGTCTTCACGTGTCTGTTCCAAACGTATCACACCATTGTCAACTGACATATTTGACACATCATTGGCCTGTGGCCGTAACGCTAACGTAGGAGCAGATATTGGGAAATCAGCCAAAAGACGTTCTAAGCGTCTGACAAGTTTAGAGAAACTGATGTCACCGAGGATGTAAAAAACGGCATTATCCGGGCGATACCACTTGCTTGTGAAACGCCGGCAGTGTTCTGTGGTAAAATTTCTAACAGTCTCCTTTGTTCCAAGAACACTATGCCCAAGGGGGGTGCCCTGAAACATTCTGTTCTCAAACTCATCATATATCAGTTCTGCTGGATTATCTCTGTAACAGTCTATCTCGTCACATACAACCTCCATCTCCTTTTCTATCTCTGTCTGAGGGTATGTGCTATGGAATACTATCTCCGTAAGTGTGTCAACAGCCTTATTGAAAAACTGCCTGAGAATGGCTGCATAATATACCGTTTCCTCTTTTGCCGTATATGCGTTGAGTTCTCCACCCAGTTTTTCCAAGGAATTTATAACCTGCAATGGCGAAAGATGAACTGTGCCTTTGAATGTGATGTGCTCACAAAAATGCGCCAGTCCTTCCTCCGCCATTGCCTCATTGCGTGCTCCACACTTTATGGCATAGCCGCAATATACTACCTCACTCTGCTGTGGGAGGTGAATTATCCTCAGCCCATTGCTAAGAGTGTGGATGTTATATGTGTTCATGCTAAGAGTTTCTTCACACACTCACTGACAGCACGGCCGTCAGCCTTGCCTGCCAGTCGCTTTGTTGCAACTCCCATAACCTTGCCCATTTCCTTGACAGAGGTAACACCAAGTTCAGATATTATTGCCTTTATCGCTTCCTGTAACTCTGCCTCTGACATAGGTTTCGGTAAGTAATCTGTATATACTGCCACCTGTGCTAATTCTGCATCAGCAAGGTCTTGCCTACCCTGTTGTACAAATATTTCTGCTGCCTCGCGTCCTTGCTTTGCTAACTTCTGCAATATCTTCATAGCATCAGCATCTGACAACTCGTCTCCTGCTCCCGGAGCGGTCTTGGCTTCGAGAAAAACTTTCTTCACGTTACGCAATGCGTCACGTCTAACGGCATCTTTTGCCTTCATTGCGGCAATGATGTCTTTTGATACTTGTTCGAATAACATAACTCTTGTTTTTTTTCTTTTTCGAAGAAAGATACTTCTGTTCCTATTCTAAGAAATACTCTATTGTAGTTACCACACGTACACGTTTGATGTATGGTGACGTGGCATCTCTATCTTCTATGGAGAATTGTCCCTGCTGGGCAGTCTTTATTCTTCCAATATTACACTGTGAATCTTCTGCAAACTTCATTGCTGTTTCACGTGCCTTTTTCGTGGCCTCCTCCACCATCTGTGGTTTTATGTCATTCAACCCAGTAAATTCATACGTTACAGAGTTGCCTCCATAGTCCTCACTGACAAGGGCAATGCCCTGCTTCATCAGTTCTGTCTGCCTACGCATCAATGTCCTGACCTTATCAACATCTGACGATACGACAGTTATAACGCTTGTTGCCTTATATCGAAAGGTCATTATCTCATTGCCATAGTTGTCTGCCTGACGGTCAGAAATGACAGGGGGATTAATATTAATTTCATCAGACGTTATTCCTGCTGACTTCAGGAAAGCAACCACTTTGTTGTTTTTCCTCTCAAGAATGTCATACATCTCTGATGGGTCATTGCCTAACTCCTTATATACCAGAGGCCATGTTATCTTATCAGCCTTAACCTCGCGTTCTGCAAGGCCTTTGACAACAACACAGCGGTCCATTGACTTGAATTTGAACATACCGCTGCGAATTGCAAGACCAGCCATGACAAGACCAATGGAGAGTATAATTGCAGATATGATATTAGGGTTATACTTCATAAGATAGTGGGGTAATAGCTCACTTAATAGTCACAGTGCTATACTTTACAAACTTGATTTTCTTTGTGTTTGGTATGACAGGTTTCTCCCAGTTACCATCAATAATAGATATGGTAGCGGCCGTTCCTTCTGGTACAGCATCTACGGCCTCCTGCAATGTCATATAATTACCTTTTCCTTTGGCTGATACTATATAGTCATAGTGTCTAACGTACGGTTTAAGTTCTGGACACACCTCCGCCATAGCATCAACAAGCAATGAGGCTACACGATGAGCCCCGTATATGTTGTAATGTGTATTGTCCTGCCTGCCTTTCGCTACTCCGTACTCGCCTGGCTTCAGCCACATATGTAATTTGCGACTTCCTTCAATTCCAAGAGATTGCTCAAGGTCATGGGTTATCTTGTTTGCATCAACGTATGGTACACGCATCATAAGTGCAACATTTTTCGGTGTGAGGATATAGTTGCCGTGTGTATCAATGAGTGTGTCACTATTTACCGCCTCTTCCTTATATGCTACATTTCGTAATGACTCGTCATCTACGCCAAGGTCTGGCTTCTTATAGAAGTTACGGCGCACCACAGCGTTCATAATGATGGGTGTTACACCCTTTGACTGAGCAGCACGAGCAAACATACGGTAATTGTCATCCAACGTTAGACCAGCGTCAGTATGCCTTTTGTCACCAATGGTACCCTTCTCGTCATTATGTCCGAATTGTATAACAAGATAATCACCTGGCTTCATGGCATCATATACTTTCTGCCAATGTCCTTCAAGAATAAAACTACGTGATGAACGACCGTTAAGAGCGTGGTTATCAACTAAAATATCCTCAGTGAAAAAGCCTTGCAACACCATACCCCAACCACGTTCTGGACCTTTTTTAATATCCTTGTTCGCCATGGTTGAATCACCTATCATAAAGATGGTAATACGTTTGTTACTTGATGTCATTGTAAGTAGCAGGGAGAATAATGCCACTACTACCGATATACGATTGAAAAATCTTTTCATGTCTTATCCTTTTATGTAATCTATCATTTCCTCTGGCGTTAGGAGACTTTGTTCTCCCGTAGCCATATTCTTCAGCGTCACCTTACCACAGTTCATCTCGTTCTCACCTGCAAGTGCAACGAATGGTATTGAGAGGGTATTAGCGTATGACATCTGCTTCTTCATCTTCACAGCATCGGCATACACCTCGGTACGTATGCCTGCCTTACGTGCCGCATTAGCAATAGGCATACAATATGCTGTCTCCGCTTCTCCGAAGTTGATGAACAACAGTTGCGTTCCGTTGATAGCCTCCTTTGGATATAGGTCAAGTTGGTTTAGCACATCATAGATTCTATCTGCGCCAAAGGATATACCCACGCCTGACAAGTCGGGCATACCGAATATACCTGTTAGGTTATCATATCGTCCTCCACCAGTTATACTGCCTATCTGAACATCAAGTGCCTTTACCTCAAATATCGCTCCTGTATAATAATTCAGCCCACGTGCTAATGTAAGGTCAAGTTGTAACTCGTTGTTGAGGGAGCCTGTAGGTGTTTCTAAGGCATCAAGCATACCAAGAATATAGCGCATCTCCTCAACTCCTTTCATACCAATCACGGAGTCCTTCAAAAGTTCTGATATTACTTCTAACTTCTGGGCATTGTTTCCTTCAAGTTTTATTATGGGTTGCAATTTCTCTATTGCTTCCTCTGCAATACCGTCATTACGAAGTTCATCATTCACTGCGTCAAGACCAATCTTATCCAACTTGTCAATGGCAACAGTTATATCGACAATCTTATCAGCAGCTCCTATTACCTCTGCTATACCTGTCAGAATCTTGCGATTGTTGATTTTAATTTGTACTCGCACACCAAAGTCGGAGAATATAGTGTCTGTTATCTGCATGAGATCCACCTCATTAAGCAGAGATGTAGAACCTACTACATCCACATCACATTGATAGAACTCACGATAACGTCCCTTCTGCGGACGGTCTGCACGCCATACTGGTTGTATCTGGTAACGCTTGAAAGGCAACTGCAAGTCATCACGGTGCTGTACTACATAGCGGGCAAAAGGTACAGTAAGGTCATATCTTAAACCTTTCTCACAAAACCTTGCCGCTAACTGCAGGGTAGAAGTATTGGCAACCTCCTCTGCTGTCATACCACGCAAGAAGTCTCCAGAGTTGAGAATCTTAAAGAGAAGTTTGTCACCTTCCTCACCATACTTGCCCATTAAGGTTGAAAGATTCTCCATTGCTGGGGTCTCTATCTGGCGAAAGCCATATAGTTCAAAGACCCTGCGGACTGTATTAAAAATATAGTTACGCTTTGCCATCTCCATAGGAGAAAAGTCACGCGTACCTTTTGGAATACTTGGTTTCTGTGCCATTACGTCTTTTACATTGCTATTACTTTCTCATTATGGTCTGCTCACGGTCAGGTCCTATTGAGACTATCTTGATAGGCGTTTCTAATTCTGCTTCAAGGAACGCTATATAGTCCTTGAATTCCTGTGGAAAATCCTCCTCGGCTGTCATCTTTGTCATATCTGTCTGCCAGCCTTTCATCTCCTTATAGACAGGTTCTATGCCTTTCTCAATATCGTAAGGGAAATCTGGTGTCTCTACACCATTTACCTTATATGCCACACAAGCCTTAATAGTTGAGAAGGTATCAAGCACGTCACTCTTCATCATAATAAGTTGTGTAACACCATTCACCATTATAGAATAACGCAATGCGACAAGGTCTATCCAACCGCAGCGACGCTCACGACCTGTCACTGCACCATACTCGTGGCCTATATCACGCATCTTCTTGCCTGTTTCATCAAATAGTTCCGTAGGGAACGGGCCTGCCCCTACGCGTGTACAATATGCTTTCATTATGCCATATACTTCACCTATCTTGTTTGGACCAAGGCCAAGACCTGTACATGCACCTGCACAGATTGTGTTGCTGGAGGTTACGAATGGATAGGAACCAAAGTCCACATCAAGCATTGTACCCTGTGCTCCCTCGCAAAGTATTGACTTTCCTGCCTTCAAAACCTTGTTAACCTCATGCTCAGAATCGACAATCTGGAATTGTTTGAGATACTCTATGCCCTCGAGCCATTTCTTCTCAACCTCAGTAATGTCATAGTCAGTATAATTCATAGCATGCAACTGCTCTTCATGACGTGCTTTGTGGACAGCGTATTTCTCCTGAAAATTATCCAGAATATCTCCTACACGTAGGCCTGTACGTGCTATTTTATCTGAATAGGTAGGACCTATACCTTTACCTGTAGTACCAACCTTGTTAGCTCCCTTTGATGCCTCAATGGCAGCATCAAGCACCCTGTGGGTAGGCATGATAAGATGTGCTTTCTTTGAAATATGCAAACGTGACTTCAAGTCATGTCCGCTCTTTTCCAAATCCTTTGCTTCATCCATGAAAAGGTCGGGCGCAAGAACAACGCCGTTGCCTATTATGTTCACCTTACCACCTTGGAAGATGCCAGAGGGTATTGAGCGAAGTACATATTTTTCGCCATTGAACTCAAGTGTATGACCTGCGTTAGGGCCACCTTGAAAGCGGGCTATCACATCATAGTTCGGTGTGAGCACATCAACAACCTTGCCTTTACCTTCATCTCCCCATTGAAGACCGAGGAGGACATCTACTTTACCTGTCATAATAATATGTTATTTTAATTCTTACTATTTATTACACTGTATTTTCTTCCTTTGGTTACTCTGATGTATTATATATCATATAAAACCGTGCAAATTTAGTTATTTTTTCCCAAACAACCAAACAATATATGGAAAAATAACTCACGACAGAAAATCTGCAACAACATAACTGCTACCACCGACAAAAATAAAGTCATCCGCAGCACTGTCTTCCATAGCCTTTCTGTATGCTTTCTTGACAGAGTTGAACACTTGGCCCTGCAACCCTCTTTCTGTTGCTAATTGGCATATTCTATCGGCAGGAATAGCACGATGTGTATATGCCTGTGTAAAGTAATAGTAGGCTTTTGGGGGCAACAAGTCCAATACCGCCTTTACATCCTTGTCATCTACCATACCGAATACTATGCGTAGGTTACTTCTTTTATTCTTTTTTTTTCGTAATTCTGCCACAAATGTAATCTGCTTTGACAGATACTGCCATGCTGCTAAATTATGCCCAGTATCACATATTACCAACGGTTGTTGCTGTAATATCTGCCATCTGCCTGACAATCCTGTCATACTACACACCTCCGTCAAGGCAATACGTAACATATCTAACGGTGTATTCTCTTTCTTATCATAACCAACAGGCATAGGGAACAATCCTTTTTTCTTCAAACATCTTGCCAAAGGAAGCAGAGAATTTAGTATAGTATTTAGGTTTTTCTCTTGATAAGCCCCACCAAGAACACCTCTCAAAACACCGAAGCATTTTGTTTTATACTCTCTTCCTCCATCGTCTGTTGGTTGACTTGATATTATATAGTTGTTATCTTGTGCAAAAATTATGGGTGCTGAGACATTCTCTGCCTTTGTTTCAAATACCTTTCGAGTCTCAGATGTATGCTCACCAATCACCACGGGGACACCTTTCTTTATTATACCAGCCTTCTCCTCTGCTATTTTTTCAAGGGTGTCACCAAGAAAGGCTGTATGGTCAAAGGATATATTTGTAATGATACTCAGCAAGGGAGTAATGATATTGGTACAATCCAGTCTGCCTCCTAATCCTACTTCTATTACTGCAATATCAACTTCATGCTCTGCAAAATATTTGAAAGCAAGAGCGGTTGTCAATTCAAAGAATGAAGGGTGTAAGGGTTCAAAATAGTATCTCTCTCGTTCTACAAAATCTACTACGTAATCATGGTCTATTGGTTTTCCGTTCACACGTATTCGCTCACTGAAATCTACAAGGTGCGGAGAGGTGTAGAGCCCAACCTTATATCCTGCTATCTGCAACAATGCCGCTAACGTATGTGACACAGATCCTTTACCATTTGTTCCCGCTACGTGAATGGTATGGTATCGTTTATGTGGGTGACCGAAGTGTTCGTCAAGTGTTATTGTGGTGTTTAGACCTTCCTTATATGCACCAGCGCCCACCTTCTCAAAGGCAGGCGCTGCGTTATACAGATATTCTAATGTTTCGTTGTATGTCATTATAATTCATTTTTTGTTCAAGAGAAGTAACTGCGGAATTTGTCAAAAATATTCTTCTTCGTATCCCTGTCACCACGAAAGTTATCTGAGTCCTTCATCTTCTCAAGTGCTTTCTTCTCTTCTTTTGATAAAGTCTTTGGCACATAGACACTGATATTCACAAGCAGATCTCCTGTTCCATATCCATAACCTTGTACGGCAGGCAATCCTTTGCCTCTTAGGCGTAGTGTCTTTCCTGGCTGCGTGCCTGGCTCTATCTTTACTTTCAAAACTGTATCTTCTATCGTTGGAATACTAACCTCTCCTCCAAGTGCTGCTGTTGGAAAGTCAAGCAATAGATTATATATGAGATCTTTGCCATCACGTATGAAGGTGTCGTTGCGTTCTTCTTCTATGAATACCTTTATATCGCCAGGTATTCCGTTACGTCTTCCAGCATTACCTTTACCTGGTACGTTTACTACCATGCCGTCCTGAACACCTGCAGGAATGTTTACCTCTACTACTTCTTCTCCGTGTTCAACACCCTCGCCATGACATCTTGGGCATTTATTCTTTATTACCTGTCCTTCTCCTCCGCATGTTGGACAAACACTTTGGGTCTGCATCATGCCAAAGATGCTTTGTTGCTGCTTTATGACAACACCTGAACCATGACAAGTAGGACATGTTTCTTTTCCTGAACCATCTGCAGCACCAGATCCATGACAACAGGAACAAACTATATCCTTACGAACCTTGAACTTCTTTGTTACACCTGTTGCTACTTCCTTTAGATTTAGATGTACTTTCAGACGCAGATCTGAGCCGCGATGTACTTGTTGGGTTCTACCACCGCCACCTCCAAAACCACCGAAACCGCCAGAAAAGCCTCCGCCGCGTCCACCAAAGACATCACCGAACATGGAGAAGATGTCGTCCATAGAGAAGCCTCCTGCTCCTCCAAAGCCACCGCCGAAGCCGCTACCGCCACCAAAGCCACTTGGTCCATCAAAACCGAATTGGTCATACTGTTGACGTTTCTTGTCATCAGACAATACAGCGTATGCTTCTGCTGCTTCCTTGAACTTTTCTTCTGCCTCCTTCTTCTCTGCATCACTCTTGTCACCTTGACGGTCTGGGTGATACTTAATCGCAATCTTGCGATATGCTTTCTTTATATCAGCAGTACTGGCTTTTTTATCTACGCCAAGCACCTCATAGTAATCTCTCTTTGCCATTGTCATTGTAAATTACTGTCCCACCGCAACTTTTGCGTAACGGATAACCTTATCATTGAGCATATAGCCTGTCTGAACACAGTCTATTACCTTGCCCTTCTTATCCTCGCCCATACCTGGGACAAGGGCTATTGATTCGTGAAAATCTACATTAAAGTCTGCTCCTTCGGTCTCGATCTTCTTCACCCCGAGTTGCTCAAGGGTCTTGACAAACTTGTTGAAGATTAACTGCATACCCTCACGTACTGCATTTGGGTCATCACTCTTATCAAGCAATGCTCTTTCAAAGTCGTCAAGTACAGGTAATATGGCAGTTATTGTTTTTTCTCCGCCTGCAAGTATAAGGTCAGCTTTTTCCTTCATTGTACGCTTACGGAAATTGTCAAACTCGGCTTGTTTATACAGTGCTTGTTTCTTCAGTTCTTCAATCTCTGCCTTCGCTACCTCCAAAGGGTCCTTCTCTTCTATTTCTTCCTTGACTTCTGGCTCTGCTTCCACGGTGTTCTTATCTTCTGTCACAGTGTCAGCATCTGCTGTCTCATTTGTCTTTATATTCTCGTTTTCTTCGACAGAAGGACTGCTTGCTTGTGCCTTATTCTCATCTTCAATAGTGTTAATATCCTGTTTCTTCATTGTTTTTATAAGTTATGTTCTATATGCGACAGTTATTACAATAAGCGTGCCAAGGGTGTTTTATGAATACATTTGTGTTTTCTGTTCCTTTATCTGCTCATCATAAATATAGTCATCGTATGTCATTAACTTATCAATTGTTCCCTTTGGGGTTAGTTCTATGATACGATCTGCCACAGTATTTATAAACTCATGGTCATGTGAAGAGAAGAGTATATTACCCTTAAAGGAGATAAGATTATTATTAAATGCCTGTATGGACTCAAGGTCAAGATGGTTGGTCGGGGTATCAAGTATAAGGCAGTTTGCATTTTGCAACTGCATTCTTGCTATCATGCAACGCATTTTCTCGCCACCAGACAGCACGTTAACTTTCTTCTCTACTTCTTCCTGTTTGAAAAGCATGCGTCCAAGAAAGCCCTTCATTGCCACCTCGTTACCAGGGCCATACTGTGACAGCCAGTCAACGAGATTGAGGTCAGACTGGAAGAACTCGGTATTATCAAGTGGTAGATACGCCGTAGTGATTGTTATTCCCCATTTATATGTACCTCCATCAGCCTCACGGTTTCCATTTATAATTTCAAACAAGGCCGTCATCGCCTTCGGGTTATGTGAAAGGAATACTGTCTTTTGTCCTTTCTCGATATTAAATGAGACATTATCAAACAGTACCGTCCCGTCTGCATCAACCGCTTTAAGTCCTTCTACCTCCAATATCTGATTGCCTGGTTCGCGATCCATCTGGAATATTATGCCTGGATACTTTCGTGTAGAAGGCTGTATTTCTTCTACATTAAGTTTTTCAAGCATCTTCTTGCGAGATGTTGTCTGCTTGGACTTTGCCACATTGGCAGAGAATCGACGTATAAACTCCTCCAGTTCCTTTCTTTTTTCTTCTGCCTTAGCTTTCTGATTCTGAGCCTGGCGCAATGCTAACTGGCTGGACTCATACCAGAATGAATAGTTACCGGAGAACACCGTCACCTTACCGAAATCTATATCAACTGTCTGGGTTGATACTGCATCAAGGAAATGTCGGTCATGCGATACTACAAGTACGGTCTGTTCTACATTTGACAGATACTCCTCCAACCACTGAACGGTATCAAGATCAAGGTCATTGGTAGGCTCGTCAAGCAAAAGGTTATCTGGATTACCAAACAGAGCCTTGGCCATCATTACTCGTACCTTCTCATTGTTAGAGAGTTCTGCCATCATCTTATAATGTGAGTCCTCCTTTATACCAAGGTTTGACAACAGTTGCGCTGCATCACTCTCAGCGTTCCATCCATCCATCTCTGCAAACTTCTCTTCAAGTTCAGCAGCACGGTTTCCGTCCTCCTCTGTCATCTCCCCTTTTGAATAAAGAGCATCACGTTCCTGCATATTATTCCAAAGGGGTTGATGGCCCATAAGTACAGTGTTGATAACCGTTACGTTATCATACTTAAAGTGATCCTGTTCCAACACAGAGAGTCGTTCACCGGGACCGAGTTCGATTGTTCCCTTATTAGGCTCCAAATCACCACTGATTGCACGTAGCAGTGTTGACTTACCGGCACCATTTGCTCCTATCACACCATATATGTTACCTGGTGTAAACTTGATGTTTACATCTTTGTAGAGGACACGCTTACCAAACTGGATAGCGAGATTTGTAACTGTTATCATCTCTTATCTAATATATTATCAATGTTTTATTAAATAAATTTGGCCACAAAATTACTAAAAATCCGTGACATGACCAAATTATGCGAAGTAAAAAGGTAAAAGACACTTTAATTTACAAGTCTGTTATTGATAAATGGGTGCAGATTACTCCACAGATAGGTGTTAATTACAATGTAAACAACTACTAATTACGTTGTAATCTGATGCTGATTGTAACGCCATGTGTTTTTTTCTTGATTGTCAATGTGTTAGAGGTAAAACTATTATATGCCGTCATGTTCCAGTGACATAGGGCCGAAACCTACACTGTATTCTGTTATTGCGTCATTATCCGCACAATGGTATATACAAAGAAGAAGCACAGTGTAAACAGCCTTTTAAGGGCCATGACACTGTGCTTTTATCTGTATCAACTTATTCTATCTCAGCATGGCTGAGATTATCCGTCATCAAGTGAAAGGTGTGTTAATCGTTTATAGAACCGCCCACGAGGTCAAGCAACTCGTTTGTAATAGCCTGCTGGCGACTCTTGTTATACTGCAGGTTGAGCACTCGTAGTAACTCGTCAGCGTTATCCGTTGCTGTTTGCATTGCCACCATACGCGCAGCGTGTTCCGAAGCGATGCTATCAAGCAAAGCGGTGTAGAGCATTAGATGCACCATCTTGGGCACAAGTGTGCTTAGTATGGTCTCCATGTCAGGCTCAACGATATAGTTATCATTAAGCGGTTGCACCCTGATATCATTTTCAACGGTTGTCTGCCCTTTCTTCCTCAGATACTCCTGTGCCTCCTTTGTTACAATTGTTGTCTCGAGGTCACGTTCATGGTCTCTTGTCAACTCTGTTGTTAGATCTATCGGAATAAGCGACTTTCTTGTGAGAATCTGTGAGCCAGCACTCTTGAAGTGATGATAAATAAGTTCTACCTTATCTATCTCTCCTTTGTTAAACATCTGTCCCACCTCTTTGGCAATGGCTATGCACTTATTTACATCGGGCTTATCAGCGAGTTCATTGAAATTCCCTGCGACCTTATAGCCCAACTTTTGTGCCTTTTCCGCCACCTTACGCCCAATAGGATAGATGATTATATTCTCTTTTCCCAAATGTGCATACCCGTCTATTGCCTGCTGCATCAACTTTACTATGTTTGCATTGAAACCACCGCAGAGACTGCTATTGCTTGAGAATACTATGAGTGCTACATTCTTTATCGGACGCTCTACGGAATATATTGATTTCAATTCGGCATCAGAAGATAGGAATGTTTTTAGTATATGCTCCAGCATCGTCTCGTAGGGTAACATATTGCCAATCATCACCTGTGCACGATGCAACTTGGATGATGCAACCATCTTCATGGCACTCGTAATCTTGCGAGTGTTGTTGACGGACGATATTCGGGTCTTTATTTCTTTCAGTGACGGCATACTTACTTACTTTTTATACTGTCCTGCAATATCAGCCATTACTGCTTCTATCGCCATCGTAGTGTCATCATCAATTTTTCCGCTTCCGAGTGTCTCTATGACCTCTGGCTTAGTGGTGCGTAACTTGTCAAGAAAAGCATCCTGACACTCACGTACCTTTTCCACTGGTACGGGTGACATAAGACCGTGTGTACCGCAATAGAGTATCGCAATCTGCTCACCAACAGGCATAGGGCTGTATTGGGGTTGTATCAGCAGTTGGTTATTCTTACGACCACGGTCAAGAGTCATAGCCGTTACGGCATCCATATCACTGGAGAACTTGGAGAAAGCTTCAAGTTCGCGGTACTGTGCTTGGTCTATTTTCAAAGTACCGGCTACCTTCTTCATTGACTTTATCTGCGCAGAACCACCCACACGGGATACGGATATACCAACATTAATGGCAGGGCGGAATCCTTGATTGAACAAATCTGCCTCAAGATATATCTGTCCGTCAGTGATGGAAATCACATTTGTTGGAATGTAGGCGGATACGTCTCCTGCCTGCGTCTCAATAATTGGCAGGGCAGTAAGTGAACCGCCACCCTTTACTTTTCCTTTCAGACATTCTGGCAAGTCGTTCATTTGCTCTGCTACTTCCTGTTGCTCGTTAATCTTTGCTGCGCGTTCAAGTAGCCTTGAATGAAGATAGAACACGTCACCAGGGTACGCTTCACGTCCTGAGGGACGACGTAGAATGAGTGATACCTCACGATATGCCACTGCCTGTTTTGACAAATCATCATATACAACAAGTGCGTGATAACCTCTGTCACGGAAGTATTCACCTATGGCAGCACCTGCAAACGGTGCGTAATACTGCATAGCAGCAGGATCACTTGCTGTTGCTGCCACTATGATGGTATAAGGCAATGCCCCGTGTTCTTTAAGATTCTGCACCAATGCTGCAACCGTACTTGCTTTCTGACCGATAGCAACATAAATACAATATACTGGTTTTCCGGAATCGTAAAAACTCTTCTGGTTGATTATTGTATCAATGGCAATGGCTGTCTTACCTGTTTGACGGTCGCCAATAATAAGTTCACGCTGTCCTCGTCCGATAGGTATCATAGAGTCCACAGCCTTTATACCCGTCTGTAATGGTTCTTTTACTGGCTGTCGATATATCACACCAGGAGCCTTACGGTCAAGTGGCATCTCGTAAGCGTCTGTAAGATCAAGGGGCCCCTTGCCGTCTATCGGTTGTCCTATTGGTGTTATGACACGTCCGAGCATATTGTCATTAACACGTATTGACGCAATACGCTTTGTACGCTTAACTGTCATTCCCTCCTTAATGCCTGATGTCGCACCGAGTAGTACACAACCGACATTATCCTCCTCGAGGTTCATGACAATAGCCATTGTGCCATTCTCAAACTCCAGCAGTTCATTAGCTTCAGCGTTGCGTAAACCATAAATACGCGCAACACCATCACTGACAGTGAGCACTGTGCCCACCTCGTCAAATTTGGCACTGTCGCTGATGCCTTTCAGTTGCTCCAACAGCACCTGTGACACTTCGCTTGGTTTTATTTTGTCTGACATTTGTTCTGTATTTTTTAGTTTTAATTAAGTGATGTATAGTACCTCTTCAATAATACAATATTAAAGATGTCTCATCTATACCACTAACTGCTTGAGAATAGAATTAAGCCTTGTCCTTACGCTTGTATCCATTCTATATGTGTCATACTCCAGTATGAAGCCCCCAACAATGTCTGGGTTCACCTCTGTTTCAAACTCCACAGTCCCATTAGTATTACTCTCCACCATCTGACGCATCTTCTGTTCCATCTCAGATGTTACTTCTGTGGCGGTAGTAAGTTTCCCACGGATGACGTTCTTCTGTTTTCTATAAAGAGTGATATACGAATTGGCCATGAACTGCATCACACTCTCGCGGTCCTCCTTCAATACGAGACTGATGAAATTTGTGGTAAGTTTAGTGCGCTCATCACCAACTGCTGCCATCAGTAAAGCCTTCTTGCTGTCCTTAGCAATCATTGGATTATCTATCGTCAACTTTAACTCTGGCACCTCGATATAACTCTTGGCAAGAGTCTGCATATCCTGATAGACTTTGTCCTCAAGACCGTCTTCCATGCTGCATTTTAATAATGCTCTGGCATAACGCACCGATATTACTCCTATGTCCATATCCGTTATTTATTGGAAGATACATCATCCAGCATACGATCAATCAACTCCATCTGTGCATTGTCACCGCTGAGATTCTTTCGAAGTACCTTCTCCGCTATCTGAACAGAAAGTAAAGCCACCTGATTGCGAATCTCGCTAATGGCAGCCTGCTTCTCGCTTTCAATCTCGTTACGGGCTTCTTCAATCATCCGTGCGCCTTCTTCACGCGCTTTCTGTTGTGCTTTCTCAACGATAGAGTCACGCGTTGCAGCAGCTTCCTTTAATATTTGGGCTTGTTTTTCACGCGCTTCCTGCAAGATGGATTCGCCCTCTTTCTGTATATTGGCAAGTTTTTCGTTTGCCTCACGAGCCTTCTGTAGGCTATCATCTATGAAAGCTTTTCTCTCATTCACCATGTTAACGATGACAGGAAAACCAAACTTCCACAGTATGCACAGCACCACAAGGAACGTCAGAGACATCCAAAAAAGCAGGCCGCTACTCGGAATCAACAAATCCATACGCTGATGTGATTATTTTCTGAATATTAAATAAGATTATCCTTACCTTTCCCTCTCATATGATTTATACGCAAAGGAAGGCAATAACAGCTGCGAAGAGCGCAACACCCTCGATAAGAGCAGCAGCTACAATCATGTTGGTGAACAGCTTATTCATCACTTCTGGCTGGCGAGCCATAGCATCCATAGCCTGACCTCCAATCTTGCCAATGCCAAGACCTGCACCTATTGCTGCGAGACCTGCGCCAATACCTGCGCCCAACTTTGCCAAACCTGCAGCTTCTGCTGCTAAAATTAATGAAATCATAATCGTTAAATTTAAGTTGTTTATTATTGTTTATTTTATTCGTGTTCAGGTTCCACACGTGCCAATCCGATAAATGTAGCGGATAACATGGTGAAAACCATAGCCTGTATGAAGCAAACTAAACATTCAAGGCACATCATAAAGACGCTCATTATTACACTCAATGCTCCCATACCTACAAGCATTCCTACGCCCGCTGATGCCATCATAAAGATTATACAGGTAATGGCTACCGCTATTGCGTGACCTGCCATCATGTTTGCAAACAAACGAATCATCAGCGCAAAAGGCTTTGTGAATATACCAACAAATTCTATTACTGGTATAATTGGTATGGGTGCCTTCAGCCATGTCGGTACCTCTGGCCAGAATATTTCCTTCCAGTAATGCTTGTTGCCACTAAACTGTACGATAATGAATGTGCACAACGCAAGGAAGAAGGTTACTGCTATATTGCCAGTAACATTTCCACTTCCTGGGGGGAACGGTATAAGACCCATTACATTACAAGTAAAGATGAAGAAAAAACAGGTCAAAAGATATGGAGTATATTTCTCATAACCTTTACCTATACCAGGCTTTATAATTTCATCAACCACATACATCACCAGCATCTCAATGAAACCAACAAATCCCTTAGGGGCTTCATCGCTCGGCTGACGCTTTTTATACCATCTTGCAGAGCCTATAACGCAAAGAAGAAGTATAACAACATTGATAAACATTACGGCCACAGTCTTCGTAATTGATATATCCAAAGGTATGTCAACTACGTTACCTGCTTTATCCAGTTCCACAATTTTCCCAACATTTTCACCTTCTTCGCACAAAGCAAGGTTGTATGGTCCTTTCTTCATGCCATTAATTGCCTCATGTGTAAACTCTGAAGTCATGAACACATGCCAACCTGTACTGCTCTTCACAATGACAGGCAGATGTATGATGAGTGGCTCACCGTCAATGTCCGTGACATGCCATTCATGGGAATCTTTTATATGCTCCACCACAACCTCAGAGACATTGAGTTTCCCTTCCTCCTCTTTCGCCACCACAGGCAAGGCTATGGCAAACGTCAAGGCTATCATTGTGAACAAGTATTTTATGTGATTCATTATGGATTAATGTTTTAATTTTAATATCACCACCATCATCACCACGTACATTACGATGAACATTGCGGCGAACCTGATAGTAGAAGTTCTGTTTTCTGCAAGGAAAGCATATATTCCAACAGCTGTTACCACGAGTGTGAATCGTATCACTGCCATTATAAAATAGAACTGAGGCAAACGTTGTGGGGCGTGTTTTCGTGTAATATCATACCCTTTACAATATGCCACTGCAAGCAGTGTAAAAAACAATATCGACAGAAATATTGTCTGTTCGTCCATTGTCCTTACGCCGTCATGTTCTTCTCTACACAGAGGGATACCTCATTCTTCTGTACTGACACGAATCCTCCTGTCACTGCCAACTGTATTCTGTTGCCCTGTGCATCAACATATTCTACTGTCCCATCAGTGAGAGACGAGATAATCGGAGCGTGTTTGTCCAGAATCTCGAAGTTCCCAAGAGTGCCAGGCACGTTGACGCTCTGTGCGTCTCCGTCATATTCTACTCGCTCTGGTGATACTATCTTCAACTTCAACATCGTATTGCTGATTATGTTTTATATATTTACCCCTGAGCCTGAGCAAGGAGTTTCTTTCCTTTCTCTATGGCCTGTTCTATCGTACCAACATTAAGGAATGCCTGTTCAGGCAGATAATCCAACTCACCGTCAAGTATCATATTGAATCCCTTAATGGTGTCTTCAATAGATACCATTTCTCCCTTCACACCGGTAAACTGCTCCGCCACCGTGAATGGTTGTGAAAGGAAACGTTGTACGCGACGTGCACGGTTTACGGTCAGTTTGTCATCATCTGACAGTTCGTCCATACCAAGGATAGCAATTATATCCTGTAGTTCCTTATACTTCTGTAATATCTGTTTCACACGCTGTGCACACTCATAGTGTGCCTTTCCTACAACAAGAGGGTCAAGTATTCGTGACGTTGAGCCAAGTGGGTCAACAGCGGGATATATACCAAGTTGCGTAATACTACGAGATAACTCCGTTGTTGCATCAAGGTGCGTAAAAGTTGTGGCAGGAGCAGGGTCCGTCAAGTCATCTGCTGGTACATACACCGCCTGTACTGATGTTATGGAACCAGTCTTTGTTGAAGTGATACGCTCCTGCATTGCTCCCATCTCTGATGCCAGCGTTGGTTGATAGCCCACGGCGGAGGGCATACGACCAAGGAGAGCAGACACTTCCGAGCCTGCTTGCGTAAAACGGAAGATATTATCAATAAAGAACAATATGTCACCACCTTGATCACGGAACTCTTCTGCTATAGTAAGTCCTGACAAAGCTACTGATGCACGTGCGCCAGGAGGTTCGTTCATCTGGCCATATACAAGGGTTGCCTGTGACTTTTTCAATTCTTCAGGATCAACAAGTGACAAATCCCACTTACCTTCCGCCATGGCTTGCTTGAACTTCTCGCCATACTTTATAACGCCAGACTCTATCATTTCCCTTATCAGGTCATTACCTTCACGGGTACGTTCACCCACACCAGCAAAGACAGAGTAACCGTTATGTCCTTTTGCAATGTTGTTTATCAACTCCATGATAAGCACAGTCTTGCCCACACCAGCTCCGCCAAAAAGTCCAATCTTACCACCTTTAAGGTACGGTTCAAGCAGGTCTATGACCTTAATACCCGTTGCAAGCATTTCCTTTGACGTTGACAGCTCCTCGTATTTTGGTGCTTCACGATGTATAGGGTATGGGTTATCCTTTTCAAGCGGCTTCATGCCATCAATTGGTTGCCCTATAACATTCAACATTCGTCCTTTGATCTGCTCTCCTGAGGGCATGGATATAGGATTTCCCGTTGGTATAACTTCCAACCCACGCTGCAAACCATCAGTATTGTCCATCGCTACGGTGCGCACGGTATCCTCGCCTATGTGCTGCTGCACCTCAATAACGAGGTCACGTCCATCAGCGCGTTTTACAACAAGTGCATCATGAATCTTTGGCAACACCTTCTCCGCATCCAGTCCTTCGGTGTCAAAATAGACGTCTATTACAGGACCAATAATCTGGGATATGTGACCAGTAATTTGTGACATAGTAATATTATTTTAAAGTTAGTCAACTGTTAGTTATCATAAAGTGTGTCCCTTCACCAATACATTTGTTTTTTACCGCCTGTCGATGTATAGGGCACAATGTAGAATAACAATGTTTGTGTTTTCTCATAACGCTGGTTGTATGCCCCAACGTTGCATTTGCAAAATTACCAAAAAAAACGGAATCTCCAAATTTTTTTGTTGAAAATAATACTTTTGTAACAATTTTCTTGCATAAAAGAATATTTCTGCGTATCTTTGCCAACAGATATGATTTCGTAGTTTCTTTATTTTCTATTTTTCAAAAAAAACGAAATCGCCACGGAGGTCGGCACGTCCTGTGCTGACCTCCTTTACTTATAATGATTGACGAAACAAGGAATCATATTGATATCTCATAACTGAATATAAGCAGAAATCTGATGACCAAATTGGGTTAAATAACTGTAATAATCACACATTCACCCTACTTACTCTTTGTTTTTTGGTGGAAAATCTTTATTTTTGCAGTTGGTTAAATCTGCGAGAGTAATATTGTAAAATTTTATATACAAAAACTATTTGTCATTATCATTATGGACCAATCATTATACAGTTATTCATTAATCGTCGCCTTGCCGTTGATGCTCTTCTTCGGATTTCACTTGCTTCTTGCGCAGGCTCCTCCTAAAAAAGACTTCTCCAACTTCTTGTTGTCTCGTCGCACGATAGGTGTAGCCTTACTTATTCTTGCACTCAACTATACTGTACATCTTTTCTTTGGCATTAGGATAACAAATATAAATGCTACAATATTGTTGAATCTGTCAACCTATTTCATTTGCTACTGGCTTTTCAGTGCAGCCATGATGACACTTCTTGACCATCGTTATGTCACAAAAGCGAGATTCTGTCGTCATACTATCTTATGGATATCTTTTTCCGTGTCAAGTTATATAGTATCACTGTTGCCTTCCACAGGCAAAATACAAGATATAGGCACGTCAGTTCTTGCTGCTATATTGATGATATATGGTATTTTACTTTCTGTCCAACTGCTACGAACCTACACAAAATCTATAAAAATGTTTAATAACACACATTCTGACGACATTGGGGCATACATACGCTGGATGTCAATATTTACTTATTGGGCAATAGGGTTTGGTGTTAGTTGCGGCTTACTCACCTTCCTTCCTAATGAATATGTGTTTTTATGGATACTGTCATCTATACCTTTTTATATATATCTATACTGCTGCTATCAAAACTATGTTTTGTTCTATGAAAGAGTAGAGAAGGCTTTTGAGGAAGACCTCAACACATATGTGCAGGAAGATGACACTGATAGTCCAGCCGAAAACACTGATGACGGCAACACACCAGCCTATTACCCTGACATATCAAGAAGAATCAGGGCATGGATGGATAACAAAGGGTATCTCCAGCCTGGCATAACCCTGAACGAACTGTCAACTCAACTTTGCACCAACCGTACCTATTTGTCTGATTACATCAATAACGTCTATAAAAGAAATTTCCGTGATTGGATTACAGACCTGCGCTTAGAGTACGCCAAACGATTGATGAAACAGCAACCAAGACAAAGGATTCAGGAGATTTCTGAGGCCTCAGGTTTTTTATCTTCAAGTCATTTCACAAGGACTTTCAGTGCAAAAGAGGGTTGTTCTCCTGTACGATGGAGAAACAGAATACAGGTCATGCAGCAGTAATTTCCCGCCATAGGACATAGCCCCAACACTTGTCTATACCACAATTTTGTTGACATCTCTTCAAAAAGTGAGGAGATGTTTTTTTTATATTTGCGTCAATCAGCAATTTTCTGTACTTTTGTAAACACATAACAGGTTACACTCTATATCTGACAACATCGTTTTTATATCTTTCGCACCAAACATTCATCTTCACAACATGGTCTTATCAACCAGCAATCGCATGACAAGAAGAATACTAAATACCACAAACCACCCCCATTATATATACAAAACACTTAAACAAAACAATTTAACTAATTAACTTATAAGTCAATAAGTGATATGAAGAAAGTAAATGTATTGTATCAAGACATAACTGATACAGCAATAAAGTGGCAGTTAGTGTTAGTACTATTCACCGTTGTAATGGCATTTGGTTCATGCTGTGATGACAGTCTGTCAAAACCCACACCTACCCCGACTCAAAACAAGGCCAGCATGATTACAGATAAAGATAAACTGGCCATGCTCTACTCTATGGTTGACCTTGAGGGTGATAAGGGCCGTATTTATGAGATAAACTACAATGTTGATTATCTATTGGACAAGGCATTGGACTTTAACATTGACTGCACTGACAAACTAACACAGTTTGTAGCGGTCAATCTCCTTGATACAATACCCCCATCTCGCAGCACAAGTTTGTCTTATGATGCGGGTTGTAGTGCCTTTGCTGCTCCTGACAAAACAACAGGCGATTTCATAATGGGCAGAAACTTTGACTTTAACCATTTTGACTCTGACTCCAACCGGGTAATGATTCCCCTCATCGTTGTACACACGGCACCCAAGGGAGGAAAAAAGTCCGTGTCATTTGTTGACGGTCTTTTTGTGAAATACCAGAGCGGTTTCTACACTGATGGTAAATCAGATCTTTCCATGCTTATGGCTCTCCCCTATCTGTTACTCGACGGAATAAACGAGGACGGCTTTGCCATTAGCATACTAAAACTTGACAGTCTGCCCACCAAGCAACAGAATCCAGACAAGAAAGCCATCTTTACCACCGTTGCCATGCGTATGCTTCTCGATAAGGCAAGCACCGTGAAGGAGGCAGTTCAGATGCTGAAAGATTACAATATGTGCATGGATAAGGACCCAAGGGCAAGTTACCATTTCTTCATGGCCGACGCCACTGGTGACTACGCCATAGTGGAATACACCTACTCTGACTCCAACAAAAATCCTGACAATATGGAGATACTGACAGGCCATGACACCCTGCGTTGCGTCACCAATTTCTATGTGTCACCAACTATGCAAAAAAGCAAACTCGGTGGCGGTTCCCTTCATGGCAGAAGCCGTTACAACAGTCTGAGAGAAGGACTGGCAGCACTAAACTATAACGTAACGCCATCACAGGCATTAAGTCTCTTACAGACCGTAGCACAAGGAGAAGAAAGCAAGGAATCAACGGGATTCACCCAGTGGTCTGAGATTTATAACCTCAGCAAAAGGAGTGTTACGATGAACATTCTAAGGGAATGGGGCAAGACATTCACCTTTGAACCATAATTGCTTGTAAATCAACTTTATTCACATAGCACATTATTTCTGATAGTAAAGAGCCGCTGATTACAATGTAAAAGGCGGCTTTTTACATTGTAATCAGCGGCATATTGCAGGGTAATCAGCGGCTTATTACAAAACAACCAATATGCTATCACCGTCGGAAGCATCAACAGCCCACCGATAATAATTAGCAAACAGACGAACGTCCACAATACCATACATTCATAACAAATGGCATAACAGAAGGACTATCACGGCATTTCAATGTACGTGTAGCATCAGTTGGCACACCTTTTGTTTACAGATACACTGCAAATATCAAACTTAACAACAATACATTATTATAAAGTTATGGCAAAAGGTAATATTGGTGTAACCACCGAAAACATTTTTCCAGTAATCAAGAAGTTCCTTTATTCAGACCATGAGATTTTCCTTCGTGAAATGGTCAGCAATGCTGTTGATGCCACACAGAAGTTAAAGACGCTGGCAGAAAAAGGTGATTTCAAAGGTGAGATAGGTGACACGAGTGTGTCATTGAAACTCGATAAGGAAGCAGGCACGCTAACTATCTCCGACCACGGTATCGGAATGACAGAAGAAGAGATAGACCGCTATATCAACCAAATAGCCTTTTCTGGCGTCACCGACTTTTTGGACAAATACAAAGATAACGCTAACGCCATAATAGGACACTTCGGTCTCGGCTTCTATTCTGCCTTTATGGTGGCTGACAAGGTTGAGATAATAACCAAATCATATAAGGATGACGCACCGGCAGTAAAATGGACGTGTGACGGAAGCCCCGAATACACCATAGAAACAGCCGACAAGACAGAGCGCGGTTCAGACATAATTCTGCATATATCTGAGGACTGTAAGGAGTTTCTTGACAAGGAACGCATCACCCAACTGCTGAACAAATACTGTAAGTTCATGGCGGTAAACATTGTGTTCGGCAAGAAACAGGAATGGAACAAGGACGAGAAGAAGATGGTTGACACGGCTGAGGATAACGTAATCAACAGCACAGAACCACTGTGGACCAAGCAACCCTCGACACTGAAGGACGAGGACTACAAGACCTTCTACCGTACGTTGTACCCCATGCAAGACGAACCACTGTTCTGGATTCACCTTAACGTGGACTTTCCCTTCCACCTTACAGGCATCCTTTACTTCCCACGCGTTCAGTCAAACATGGACTTGCAGCGTAACAAGATACAACTTTACTGCAATCAGGTATTTGTAACAGACCAAGTAGAGGGTATTGTACCTGACTTCCTCACACTGCTTCACGGTGTCATTGACTCACCAGACATACCACTAAACGTAAGTCGTAGTTACTTGCAGAGTGACCAAAACGTAAAGAAAATCGCTACATACATAACCAAGAAGGTAGCAGATCGTCTTAACAGCATATTCAAGAACGACAGGAAAGACTACGAAGAAAAGTGGGATTCACTGAAAGTATTTATCAATTATGGTATGCTTACAGACGAATCCTTCTACGACCGTGCCAAGGACTTCGCTCTATTCAAAGACACAGAGGATAAGTATTTCACCTACGAAGAATACAAAACCCTCATCAAGGACGTACAGACAGACAAAGATGGCACACTGGTTTACCTCTACGCTAACGACAAGGACGAACAGTACACATACATAGAGGCAGCGAAATCAAAAGGATATTCCGTGCTACTGTTTGACGGACAACTTGACACACCAACCGTATCAATGTTTGAACAGAAGTTTGAGAAGAGCCGCTTCACACGAGTTGACGGTGACATCATTGACCGTCTGATACCCAAAGACGACGCAAAAAAAGTAGAACTAAGCAAGGAAGACACCGACAAACTGACAGAAACCTTCAAGACTAAGTTGCCAGAGATAGACAAAGTGAACTTCAACGTGGAGATACAAGCACTTGGCGAGGCAGCAGCACCAGTGATATTCACACAGAGTGAGTACATGCGCCGCATGAAAGACATATCCCGTTACCAGAGCGGCATGGGCTTTTACTCACAGATGCCGGACACATACAGCATGGTACTCAATAGCGATAATGCCATAATAAAGGCCGTGCTTGACGGCAGTGCGAAAGAGGATACAGTGTCACAACTCATTGATCTCGCACTGCTACAAAACGGAATGCTTAAAGGAGCCGCCCTTGACAAGTTCCTGAAAAGATCAGTGGAATTGTTGAAATAACATGACTTACAGACTTTACATAACCGCCCTGCTTTCCATACTGCTGCCTTTCACCAAGGGCAACGGCTGGGAAGCAGGGCTTATGCGTGCCCAAAGACATGTCATTTTCAGCGAGGACATAGCGTCACTGCAAGTGGTTGCTGGCGTAAGGTGGCAGGAGATGCCCATCATAAAGTTATATGGCAACGAACCATTGAACATCAGTTTTGACGACCTTTCACACACCTACCGCCGTTTTACATACTCCATAACACACTTGGAAGCGGACTTTACACCCTCTGAGGGACTGTTTACAAGTGATTACATCGATGGCTTTGAGAGCGGACTGACCATTGAAGACAACGAACAGTCTATCAACACCCTGCAAGACTACACGCATTACAGACTTCAAATACCTAACGACAAGTGCCGACTTACTATGAGTGGCAACTATCGCCTCGACATAAAAGACGATAACAATGATGGTAAACTGATGGCGAGTGTGTTCTTTATGGTAGATGAGGCTGCCGTGTCTGTCAGAATGTCAACAACAAGTAACACCGACATTGATATACGCAAGAGCCACCAACAGGTAGAACTTGCAGTGGACTATACCTCGCTAAGGGCGCCAGACGCAAGGCGGCAGATAAAGGGTTACGTGCTACAGAACGGCAGATGGGACAATGCTCACCTGTTACCAGATGCTACACGCGTGTCAATGGGACTGCTGGAATGGAGGCACTGCAAAGACCTTATCTTCAAAGCAGGTAACGAATACCATAAGTTTGAGATTCTTGACATACACCGCAACTCCATGAACGTGGAGGATAATGTATGGGACGGAGATGTGTGGCACACAATATTGTGGCCCGATTACAAACGTCCTTCATACGTTTACGATGAAACGGCGAAGGGGTCTTTCTACATAAGAAACACTGATAACATCGAAAACGACATCACCTCGGAATATGTCATGGTACACTTCCTGCTTCAAAGCCCTGTCCTACCCTATCGTCTATATGTCAACGGTACATGGACTAACGACCTTTTCTTACCGAAATACGAGATGATATATAATAAGGAGAAAGGTATGTATGAGGCAATAGTACCGCTGAAGTACGGATATTACTCTTACCAGTACCTCATGTTCAACGATGGAGACATCGTAGAAGGAGATGTAACAGAGAACGAACTGGTGGGAACAAATACCGCAGAGCCGATGATTCCACCCACAGAAGGTTCCTTCCATGAGACACGTAACATATACAACGCCCTGATATACTACCGTGGTAACACCGACAGAGCCGACCGATTAGTCGGTACATACTAAACGAGATGATAACAAAAGAGATAAATAACACTAACGGATTACACCTTGCCTTTATAGGCAGAGAGATGGTATTACGCAATGATGGCAACGCACTTGACTTCAACGACATTGTCAACATACAGGCCTCTATGCCGTGTGACGAGTTGTTTGCCGAACCAGAATACGGCATCTGTGTGCTCGGCATAATGCGCAAGGATGCTGATGGCAATGAGACCGCAAGCCTTTTACCGCCAGAATACAAGACAATCGCAATAAGACTATATAACGCAGAACAACAGGAAGACACCATTATACGCATATCACGCGCCAAAGGGCTGTTAGAATGGCTGCGCGATACAAAGTATTGCTCCCATTGCGGAGCACCGCTACGCCCCCATGCCACACAAACAGCAATGGAGTGTCAGAACTGCGGAAAACTGACATTCCCACGCATTGAACCCTGTATAATTGTTCTTGTACGCAGAGACAATAAGATATTGTTGGCAAAACACTCTCAACGCAATCAGGATATATACGCCTGCATAGCAGGATTCATGGAAACTGGCGAGACAGCGGAGCAGGCAGTAAAACGGGAAATAATGGAGGAAACGGGGTTGACAGTAAAGAACATACGCTACTTCGGTACGCAGAGTTGGCCCTTTCCTGCACAGATGATGATAGGCTTCACCGCCGAATATGAAAGCGGAGAGATAAAGATACAAGAGAGTGAAATACAGGATGCAGCATGGTTTACGATGGACAACTGCCCTGCAACACCCAAGCCGGGCTCGATAGCCTACCAGATGATACACTCATTCTTGAAAAACGAGAAATCGGACAAGAGTAAACCAAAACCGTAAGCATAACTTACCCACAAAAGGGCAAACGGACATCAGAATGTAATCAGCACCTGATTATAAAACAATCAGCACCTGATTACACAGTAAACAACACCAAATCGTCATAGGAACGCTTGCAACACCCGTTAAAATGCACTATACCTGCCACTTACAACAATAGGGGTTGGGGAAGGAAGCATAAACTGACAGTAAGTCTAGCAAAACCGTACAAACAATATATATGCAGCATTAACCCTCGCAGTAACACAATACAACGACAGTGAAGCCATTAGAGTAATATAGTATTAGCATTGATAAAAACGAAAGAAACACTTGACATGACGTGTTCTATATAGCGTTTTTCTTGTCCTATTAGTATCTTCCACTTCGTTATTACGAATAAAACCGATACCTTTGCAAATTAAAACTATAAAATAGAGAAAATGATTTACCTTGACAGAAACGAGTTTAACTTCAAGCCCTCACAGAAAGTTATTGATGCGATAAAGAATTTTGACCCAGAAACACTATGCTTCTATACACGCATATATGACGAAGGAAAGAAGAGTATAGTATCCGTGCGCCTGAGTGAAATTTATGGAGTGCCTGAGCAACAAGTACTTATAGGTTACGGCGGTGAGGACATACTGAAGAACTCCGTACACTACTACCTATCAACTGGCGGTAACAACACAATAATGATTCCGGAATTCTCATGGTGGTACTACAACCGCATTGCAGGAGAATGTGGAGGAACATTCGAGATGTATCCGCTACACGAGACGGGTGACACCTTTGCCTACAACGTGGATGAAGTGATAGAATACACCAACCGCATACACCCACGAATGTTGCTTCTCGCCTCACCCAATAACCCCACGGGCAACAGTCTCACGCCAGAGGAGATAGGAAAAATAATGGAGAACATACCGTCTGACACGATGGTGCTTATTGACGAGGCATACGCCTCATTCATAACATGCGACACTTCATATGTAGCACCACTTGTAAACAAATATTCAAACCTCATAATATCACGTACACTGTCAAAGTTTTACGGTCTGCCTGGCCTGCGCATGGGCTTCGGCTTCATAGGAAAAGGCCACGAGGGTTTCCTGAACTATGCCAATAAATACCTTGGATACAATCGTTTCAGCGAAGCAGTAGCACTTGCTGCCCTTGAAAGCGATGACCATTACCGTAAGGTAGCAGACGATATGGAATGGGACCGACAGTTATTCAAAAAGGAACTGGGTAACCTACCAGGCTTCAAGGTATATAAAAGTGTGGCAAACTTTATACTCATAAAATATCCAGTGGAAATAAAAGAGAGACTGCAGAAGGCCCTTGCCGAGCAGGACTACAAGATAAAATTCATGGGAGACAAAGGACTTGAAGACTGTCTGCGCATAACACTCGGACAACCACAGCAGATACAAGTAGTAGTAGATACTATTAAGAAAGCCTATAACGAGAGATGAAAGCAATAATACTTGCGGCAGGCATGGCCTCACGCCTGCGTCCGCTAACACTCAATACGCCAAAGTGCCTACTGAAAATAGGCGAACGTTCATTGCTGCAACGCTCAATCGACGCCCTGAAACAGAATGGGATAAAAGACTTTGTGATTGTAACAGGCTATCTGCACGACATGATAGAAGACTTTGTTGCACAACAGTATGGGGACAGCATAAGGACAACCTTCATACACAACGAAGTGTTTGACAGCACCAACAATATCTATTCACTATGGTTGGCACGCCCAGAGGCAGACAATAACGAATTCCTGCTACTCGACAGTGACCTGCTATACGACCCGGAGATAATACGACAACTACTTGACAATAAGGCAGAAAATACCCTTACCTTAATAAAGCATGACCTCGGAGAGGAAGAGATGAAGGTGGTTACAGACACTCACAACGTGATAAAGGAAATCAGCAAAACATGCAATCCCTCCGATGCAGCAGGAGAAAGTCTCGGCATAGAGAAGATTGGTAAAGACTATTCTACCGCACTATACAAAGAGTTGGAAGTGATGATGGAGAAGGAACACCTCGAAAACAAGTTCTATGAACTCGCTTTTGAACGTCTTATACCACAAGGACACACATTCAACGTCCTTGACGTAACAAACTGTTTCTCATGTGAGTTAGATACTGTTGAAGACTTTGAAAATGCGAAACAGAAGATTCCTGAGAACTTATACTAAGTTGAGACAGACATGAAGATAAGCGAAAAAGTAAAGAAAACACTTAAATCATCAGAGACAGAAGACTGGCTGGACTACCGTCTGATACGCCCACTAAGTTACCTATGGGCCTGTCTCTTTGCCCGCCTCGGCATACATCCCAATACGGTCACCATACTATCAATGATAATAGGCGCAGGAAGTTGTATATTCTACGCCCACGGCAGTTATTACTACGAGGGAACATACGGCCTGATAATGAATATCATAGCCGTATTGCTGCTGATATGGGCAGACATATACGACTGCACAGACGGCCAACTGGCACGCATGACAGGAAAGAAAAGCCAGATAGGAAGAATACTTGACGGTATGGCTGGCTTCGTATGGTTTGTTCCGATATACCTCGCACTGGTCTATCGCTTCTACAATCACCACGACATTGAGTTTAACCTGCTTGGCATAGAAGAAACAGAGCAGAACGTAATAATTGCCACAGGAATAGTATTTCTACTATCATTAATATCAGGTTTCGTAGGAATGGGCGGGCAACAACGTCTGGCTGACTACTATATACAGATACATC
>JALFNY010000083.1 GCA_022774105.1 Prevotella sp. | reverse complement strand
GGACGGGTGAAGTGTCCTTCCAGTTCTTTTTGACGTTCGCGAAAGGCGAGTTTCGCTATCGTTGTAATGCCCATGTCTTTTTTTTGATGTTTCTTGTGACTTGCAAAGGTAAGTAGTTTTTCTGTATAAAAGAAATATGTTAGTCTTTTTTAACGTAAGGGAGGGGGCTTGTTTTGTTGTTTTGTTGTTTGGTTTTTTGGGGGTATTGTTGTTGGGGTGTTTGGGCTTTGGGGTGTTTTGTTGTTTGGTGTTGTATGTTGTTTTCCTGGTGACTTAACGGCTTGACTGCTTATTCACAGGTTCATCAACACGCAATCAGCACCTTTTTACGGTGTAATCAGGGCCTGTTTGCATGGTGGAATGGTGCTGATTACATTGTGAAAAGGTGCTGATTGCGTTGGTACGTCTTGTCTGCCTATGTGTGTACTATTGTTCTGAGTTGTTTATTGTGCTTCTATTTGGAATGGTGAGGCGGGCAGGTTGTTCTTGCCGTAGAGGTTGGCACGGGCGGGGTTGTTCTTCCATGCGTAGCGTATGGTTATTGTTCCCTGCGCTGTGGGCTGTGTGTTGTCAAGTGGTATGATTACTTTGTTGCCGTTGGTGCTTGCCGTTGCATTGTGGAACTTGCCGTCTGCCCCTCGCAGTTCAAATTCTTTCAGGCTGTCACAGTTTTGTAGTGGCTGGTCCATTGTCACCACTATGCGCCCTGCCTCGCGCTTGGCGCAGAGGGGTTGGGGTGATAGTGGGTTCTTTTTGCCAAACACTGCGTTGCTAAGTGCGAGCACACAGCGTTCTGTTACCTCACGTTTCCGCAGTGGGTGTATGTCTGATGCTTCTCCGAGGTCTATTGCTACGGCGAGTGAGGTGTGTGGGTCACTCTGTGCTGTAAGGCGCTGTTGTTCTCTCAGTGCTGCCCAACCGCTCTCCTGCGGTTTGTCGGTGGCCTCCATGTGGTTGGCAAGTTGCACTACGCAGAAGGGCAGGTCCTCACGCTGCCACAGCGTGCGCCAGCAGCCCGTGAGTTTCTTCAGCAGTGTGCCGTACTCCTGCGGACGGCCTGTGTTGCTCTCACCCTGATACCAGATGATGCCTTGCATGGCGTAGGGGGCAAGCGGATGTATCATGCCGTTGTACAGTACTGAGGCTTGGTTCTGTGTGTTCACCTTGCCGCCGAGCGGGCCTTGCATTATCAGTGAGCCTTTGTGTGTGCGCCACTGGGTGGAGATTGTCTGGCGATAACCGTCAGAGAAGACTATCTCGTGGGGCTTGTCTTTGTAGAAATTGGCCATGCCTGTCTTGCAGACTATGCGCACTGCTATCACGTTGTCGCCCTCGCGGAGCAGTCCTGCGGGTATGTTGTAGCGGCGTGGAGGGTACTGGTAGTATGTCACGCCTACCTGCTTGCCGTTGACGTAGGTGTAGTCCATGTCGTGAAGTGTTCCGAGCAGCAGCGTGGCGGGCTTGCCGGCGTGTGCCGCATCGATGGTGATGTGCTGACGTAGCCACATAGACCCTATGATAGGGCGGCCGTTATGTTTTGCCCAGGCGTTGTTGTCGTACTGGTCATGGACGGCCCATGAACTGTCGTCGCAGTCCTCACGCTCATACTTTCCGTAGCCGGGGTCGGTCTGGTTCATGGTGTTGAACCACACGTCATTGGCGCGATTGTTGGCTTTTGTCTGGTAATCAACATACTCGCGGTCGGTGTATAGCATGTAATCAGTGTAGTATTCCGCCGGGAAATGGCGCAGGGAGTCTATGTCAACCCATGCTTGTATGGGGCTACCACCAAGGCTTGACTGTATGATACCCTGCGGAACGCCCGTCTCCTGGTTCATCTTCTGTCCGAGGAAGTAGCCTATTGCCGAGAATTTCCATGCGTTCTCCTTTGTCAATGGCTTCCACTCCGTGGGCAGGATGTCTGTCTTGCGCTCGGTGGAGTAGTCGGTATTGACACGGAAGAGGCGTATGTTGCCGTTGCTGTAAGCGTCAATGTCGGCGGCATACTGTGGATAGACGCGCTCTATGTTGGTGTCGATGTTTGACTGTCCCGATACCATCCACACGTCGCCCACCATGACATCGGTCAGCGTCTTGTCGTTAATCTGCATGGTGAAAGGCCCGCCGGGCTTCTGTTTTGGTAGTGTTAGCGTCCACGTGCCGTCCTCGGCGGCTGTGGTTGTGTATGTCTTGCCACGGAAGGTGACGGTTACTGTCTCGCCGCTGGCGGCTGTTCCCCAGACGGGTAGGGGCTGCTGACGCTGTAACACCATGCCCGACTGGAAGAGGCGGGGCAGTGTTACGGCTCTGCTGGAGAGTGATGCGGCTGTCAGGAGGAGGCTAAGGAGTGTGATGCGCATGGTTGTTGGTATGCTCTTTCTTGGTTATTGACATTCTTGTGGGGCTGTGATTTTCTTGCCGTCCACTATGTATATCTGTCCTTTCAGCATCTTGTTGACGCGTTGTCCGTGCAGGTTGTAGATGTGGCTGGTGTCTTTTGCCTTGTTGCCGGCATCTGTTTGCGTTACGTCCTGCACTTGTGTGGGTTGGTCTTTCATCTGGAATATGAAGGTGTTGACGCTGTGTCCGCTGATGGTGACGGTCATTTCCTTCGTGGGTTCGGCTATTTCGATGGGTACTTCGTTGCAGAGGCTGGTGAGCGAGGTGCTGTATATGTGCTTGCCTGCTTTCACTTCGTAGGGCAATGACAGTTTCAGGTCAATGCCTTTGCTTACGGTGTCTATGGCAATGACTATGATACTGTCGCCTTTCATGTATGCGGAACGCTCGAAGGCGCCTGTCAGTGAGGTGAAACTGCTGGTGGTATTGACGCGCCATGAGCCTGGAAGGTGCTTGGCAAAGTGTGACATTACGTATCCGCGGGGCAGTATCTCGTCTTTCTTGTTGCCACCGGAAGGCACGCTTTTGCCGTCGCCTATCATGCCGTAGCGGTAGTAGAGATACCAGTATATGTAGCCGCTGATGCCGGCAAGCATAGATTCATTCAGTTCTTCTGCAAACAAGAGTTCGTCTTGCCAGCGTGGTACGTCATAGATTTTTTGTTCGTCTGCCAGTGGATCTACGGTGTGTTCGGTCATCCATGTCTCCTTGCCGTACATGGTGGCTTTGGCACATGCTGTCTTCATGTTGCCCAGAGGCTTGCTTCCGTAGATGTGACCGCCTATGAGGTCTATGATGTTTCGTGTTTTATCATCGTTGAGAAGCATGTCTGTGTATTCTGGGTTGAAGCAGAAGGATTCGCCTCCCAGCAGTTTTACTCCGCTGGCTTTGGAGAAGCGTGAGCCGTAGTTTGCTACGAGGTCGTGCATCTCTTGTGGGGTATATAGGCAGCCGCTGTAGCCTACCCAGAAGTCGGGCTCGTTCTGAATGGCTACTACATCTACTGGTGCGCCTTGGTTTTTCATGTATGTCACGAAGGTGTTGAGCCATGAGAAGAACTGCTTGCAGCCGCTGGCGGTGAGTTTTGCTTTTACGGACTGTGTGGGGTCGTCGTCGTTTTTGCCGCCTGAGGAGGAGTTGTTTGTCTTGAATGAGGCTGGTGGTGACCATGGTGTGCCGAGTATTATGGCACCTTTGCTGCGTGCCATCTTAACGGCTTTGACGTAGCCTTTCCAGTCATAGACGGGGTCCCAGTACTGTCCTACTACGTCACCTACAAGGTTTGGCGACACTT
>JALFNY010000076.1 GCA_022774105.1 Prevotella sp. | reverse complement strand
GAAGGTGTTGCAACGTGTTCCACGTATATGAAGGCCGCGGCAGGGAGAACTCATAATCCACAGCCCTAAGCCCATGCTCTCCCTCCAGTGCCTTGCTTACGATACGCAGGCGCACCGTCTCGTCAAGCAAGTCAGCCGACTCCTTCAAAGGATTATGTGGCGATACCATATACCACACCTCGTCAAGACCCACGGCACGCAGCATAGTACGACCAATGGCGACGTGTCCTTTATGTATGGGGTTAAACGACCCTCCGAATATTCCTATCTTCATAACAACACCTCTTTTCTTAAATCTTCATGAGTTCAGCGGTAGCACAGCCTGCGAGAGCCTTGCTATCAGCAAGCCACCCCCTTACCATAGTTTTGTCGAAACGGCATCTTTTCCCAAGGCTGTCGCCACGATTACCGAGGACAAAGTTACTATTTTTTTTTGTAACACCACTGTTCCCCACGAAGTTTTTGTCACAATTTGGCGACAGATACAAACTCTGGGCTATCACCCAGACACGATTCTAATGCTCTATCGTAACCGTATCACACGCCCATTTCGTGATGCAGACAACTCCCACGCAGCAACCTCGCACCGCAATCAAGGCCTGATTACAATGCAAAAAGGCACTGATTACATTGTAAAAGAGGGCTGATTACAATGTAAAAGAGGCCTGATTACGTTACCATAGTCTGCCGTAGAGGTGAGAGGAAATACCGTTAAACAGAAAGAACACTACCCAATCGGGCGAAGGTGTACCACCACTGCAAACGTAATGACATAAAAAAATGCGGACGATTCGCATCGTCCGCATCCTTAGAAACAAATTATCATTTCCACGACATCTAAACGTGGAATCATCTGCAATTCTATCTACCTTTTCAGAACCACAATTAGATATATTGCAACTATTTCACAGTTACTTTACTTGTCTTACCAGTAGATACGTTCCTCAGTATGTTGAGACCCTGCTGCAATGCCGGCAACTTCACGCCGTTTGCGTTATAAATCTCAACCTGTGCCTTGTCCGCGGCTGTTGTCTCCGTAAAAGCAGTCGGGTCAGTAACGGTAATCTTGCCAACGTACTCACCTTTCTTGGAGATTGTGCCGCTCAAACCGGAAAGTTCTATCTCTGACAGGTTGATGGCATACTCACCCGGAGCCACAGTCTCGGCTACGTCTATTGTAGCAGTGAATATCTCACCCTCCGTACCTTCAAACGGGAAGCCTGAGGTCTGTACAACACCCAACTTGTAATAGCCATTGGTATAGTTGCTATATACAGTGTGCAGGTCGCTTTCTGTACGCGCGGTGCTCAACTTTATCATAAGACGCTCCCTTGAATCCTTTGCCACAGTGAAGCCCTCTGGAAGGGTGAACCATGTCTGCACAGTCTGCACCTCCTCACTGTTCTTCATCTGGAACGACACAACCACCTGCTTGCCTGCCTCGGCAGTAGCGTCAAGGGTATATACGCTGTTATCGGGAATATTCGCAATGTCCTGTGCCATCGCGGGAACAATGCCCAATACCATTGTAGCCAAAGCGAAAATAAACTTCTTCATGTTCTATTTGTTTTAACTGTTATTTCTTAATATTATTACTTGCTCAGTATTACATTGATAAGCGCGTTGGCGTCAGCGAATGACACCTCACCGTCTCCGTTCATGTCAGCGGCAGCCTCAAAGAAGCCCTCCTGCACGTTGTCAAGGCACTTGTTGTTTATCATGTTCACGTCCGCAAAGGAGAGTTCACCGTCCAGATTCACGTCGCCCATGAGTATTGTTGCCTCAACATCCACGCTTGACTCACCCTCCACGGCGTACATTCCCTCACCGTGAGCGAGTGATACCGCGCCTATTGTCAACTCACCAGCAACCGTGGTCTCGGCTTTCAGCACGAGAGAGAACACCGGAGCCTCGCTCTCCGCGAACTCCTTGCCAGTAAGAGAACTTATAGTCAGTTTGCCTGTGGTGGGAGTATAAGCACTCACGGTATTGCCGGCAAAGTTCTCACCAAGCACGATGTTTGACACCGTAATGCCCTCAGGAAGGTTCAGCGTAGCCTCAAAACCACTGATGGTTATGGCGTTAGATACATACACATCCACCGTGGCAGTCTGACCTACATTCATGGCGATAGCCTCCGGGGCTACGGAGAATGAACCGGCAAAGGTCTTCATACCCGCACCTGCACCTTCAACAGCGATTTCCTTCGCGGGAGCAACGGTAGCGTCACTACCCATCACTTCGCTAATCACCACCTCACCGCTGGCAAATTCCTGCGGTGCCTCTACCTTAAAGCTGAACAACACGCCGTCATTACCCACGAGGGCTGTGTTGGCAAGGTCGGAAGCAACAGGGAGAACGGTGACACGAACCTCGTTAGGCTTTGCCTCATTAGGAACAGTGATAAACACGTTATGGCTCATTTCATTCATGCGGGCGGTGTTCTTTACCACAGAACCCTCAATAACAGTAACGCCCTCAGGCAGCACCATGTCAAAACCTACACTTGAGATAACGTCGGTGTTCTGCAAAGACACAGCCACCATACCCTGCTGTACCTCCACCGAGATTTCCTCCTCATCCACGATAATGGTCTTCTGTACTGCCGAAACGAAGAAGTCCTCAATATAGAGTTTGTTGTCCGCCAGTGCCGTGAGAGAAGCCATCATTGCAACGAGGCAGAGGAGCACTGACCGCAGTGTGTTGTTTGTTGTATTCGTTTTCATTATGATTTGTTTTTTTATTGTTATCATTAGAAAGAAAAGAGTAAAAAGCGGGCACGGCAGGCAGTCACAGTCTGCCATGCCCTAAAAAATGTTTAGTGTTTTTACTCAATAGCTTGTTTCTTGGTTGTTCCGTCAGAGTTGACGATGATGTTGATACCCTTTCTCACCTTGTTCATCAACTGACCACCAACATTATAGACCTTAGACTTAACCTTCTCCGTAACGGTGAGGGTAGTGAGGCCTGTCGGGTTGGCGACAGAAGCGTCATCAAAGCGGAACACAGTACCATCGGCATCAGCGAACTGTGCGTTGGAAACCTTTATTTCACCTCCATCATAGTCTGCATCTACCTCCACGTTGAGTTCCACGGTCGGCTGACCGGCTATGATTTCTGTATTCTCAAGGTTGCTGACAAGCACTCGGGTAGCCCCGCTCACCGCGCCCATCAGGGCGTCATGACTTGAAGAAGCAACGGAAACAAGTTTTACTCCTGTCGGCAGGACAACGTCAAACTGTCCGCCTACGAACTCCATTTGGGTGTCAAGAGCCACCTTCACCGTCTGTGTAAGACCAGAGCCCTCCGCTGTCAGCACGAGAGAACCGTTGTTCTCCACGCCACGTGACATAGCCTTGGCAAAGGCGGTGGCGGCATTCTCTGCAACGAACGGAGTGTCATACATCAGGTGCTTGGCTATCTTAGTAACATCACCGATGTTGACAACCCTGTCCTGATTAACGTCCGCGGCGTAGAAGATAGCGTCTGCCTCGGTGTAAGGTACAAGTTCAAGCACCATCTGGCGAACGATGTTGTAGTCATTAACGGTAACCTTACCGCTGTGATCCACATCACCAAGCTGCCACTTCTCTGCCGCCACATCTGTATCGAGAGCCTCAATCTTGGCAGAAAGTTCTGCGAGTTTGTCCATAACCTCGGCATACACCTCCATATATACTACAGCCTTGCTATCTTCCTCTTCTGCCAATACATTACCGTCAATGTCACAACGAACAAATCCGTCTTGTGCATCTGTGTGGTAAGCCTCAGTGTTAGCAATGGCAGTATAGAGAGAATCAGACGTTGCTTTCAGTGTCTCATACGCAGCAGGAGTGAAGCCAGAGTCGATACCTGGGGCTGCAATGACAACTGCCACGGCTGTCTGAGCCAGCTCCGCTGCCTGAATTGACATGTTTGCATTGTATTTGGCCGCAGAGTTCTCCAGTCTATCAATAGAACGTGATATGAACCTCTTGTATGGCAGGCCTGTCTCTGCGTCGAGAGTATGAGCTTCATATTTCTCTTGCAAGGAATTTTCTGACCTCTCAATATTGGGTTTACAGTAACGCTCATATTGATATTGATACCAATATTCACAATGCGCCCATTCTTCTGACGTGCTAGTATTTTTGGCCTTATA
>JALFNY010000070.1 GCA_022774105.1 Prevotella sp. | reverse complement strand
TCTCTCCTAAAGATTAGATCCGGGTTCGATTCCCGGTCGGACCACATGGAAAAGCGAAGGCAGGAGACCATAATGTCGGCTCCTGCCTTCGCTTTTCCGTGTTTTGTGACTTACTCGCAGACGGTGAAGTCCAGTTGTTTCTTCTCAAGATTGGCTTTCGCTACCTGTATGCGTATGGCGTCACCAAGTTGGTAACGGTTGTGGCGGCGGCGTCCTACAAGGCAGAAGTTACGCTCGTCAAACTCGTAATAGTCATCGCTAAGGTCACGTATTGGTATCATTCCCTCGCAGTGGTTCTCGTCAATCTCGGCGTAGATGCCGTAACTGGTGATGCCAGAGATGTGTGCATCAAACTCCTCTCCGATGTACTGGCTCATAAATTCTACCATCTTGTACTTTATGGAGTCACGCTCAGCGTTGGCGGCTATCTGCTCCATGTCGCTGCTATGTTCACACAGTTCTTCGTAATGGTCTCTGTTTGCGGAGCGTCCTCCCTGCTCATACCGTGTCAATAGGCGGTGAACCATGGTGTCGGGGTAACGTCTTATGGGTGAGGTGAAGTGTGTGTAGTAGTCAAAGGCCAGTCCGAAGTGTCCTATGTTGTACGTACTGTATTTGGCTTTCATCATGGCTCGCAGTGCTACAAGTTGTATGGCGTTGCCTTCGGCCTTGCCCTGGCAGGCGTCCATAAGGGCGTTGAGGGCTCTGGCTGTGGCTCCCTTGGTGCTGGTTGACTTTAACTTATATCCGAATTTTACTACAAAGGAGCGTAGCGTCTCTAACTTCTGCGGGTCGGGATTGTCGTGTACGCGGTAGGGAAGTGTCTTTGCTTTCTTGCCTTTTGCTACCTTTCCTATGCTTTCTGCCACGGTCTTGTTGGCAAGAAGCATAAACTCTTCTATGAGTTTGTTGGCGTCTTTTGAACGTTTGAAGTAGCAACGTGTGGGCTTGCCGGTGCTGTCTATGTCGAAGCGCAACTCCTCTCTGTCAAACTTTACGGAGCCGTTGTCGAAGCGGCGGACACGCAGTTGCTTTGCCAGGCGGTCGAGGGTGAGCAGGTGGTAGGCGTTCTCGCCTTGTAATGTGCCCTCATTCATGCGCTTGTCAAGTTCTTCCTGCGGCAGGAATGTGCCTTCTTCGAATGGTTTGGATAGGTCAGCACGGTTGTTTTCGATTATTTCTTGCACCTCTTCGTAGGCGTAACGACGGTTGCTTTTTATCACGGTGTGTACTATACGGAAGTGTTTTACCTCTGCCTTGTCGTCCATATCGAAGATTACGCTGTAAGCCAGTTTTTCTTCATCGGGACGCAGTGAGCAGATGTAGTTGCACAGTCGTTCTGGCAACATGGGTATGGTGCGATCTACAAGGTATATGCTTGTGGCGCGTTTCACGGCTTCCTTGTCAATGATTGACCCTTCGGTGACGTAGTGTGAGACGTCAGCGATGTGTACACCCACCTGCCATAGTCCGCTGTCAAGCCGTTGTATGGACAGTGCGTCGTCAAAGTCCTTGGCGTCGTGAGGGTCTATGGTGCAGGTGAAGACGTCGCGGAAGTCCTCGCGCTCGGCGTAATCCTGCTCCGTTATCTTGTCGCTGATTTTCTCGGCAGCCTCTTCTACCGCCTTGGGGTATTTGTATGGCAGGCCGTATTGCGCCAGTATGGTGTTCATCTCTGCGTTGTTGTCGCCCTTGTCGCCAAGTATATCTAACACCTTCGCAACTATATTTCGTCGTTCTCCGTCAGGCCATTCTGTTACTTTCACTACGGCGCGCTGGTTGGTCTTGCCGCCTTTGAGTTGTGACTTGGGGATGATGATATTGGTTGACAGCGGTTCTTGTGGTATGAGGAAGGCGAATTCGTTTTCCACTCTCAGGCGACCTACGAACTGGTCTTTCTTTCTTTGTATTATTTCTATTACCTGTGCCTCACGTATGTGGTTGCGACGGCGTGCCATCAGGCTCACTTTCACGCGGTCACCCTCTAATGCTGACATGGCGTTGCGCTCTGCCACGAAGATTGGCTTGTCGCTGCCGTCGGGCGTAAAGGAGTTCTTGCCGTTGGTCTTGGCGTGGAAAATGCCCTCCATTACCTGTGTGTTGTCTGCCAGACGGTATGATGAATCGGTGATGCGTACGAGGAAATCGTCCCACGCCATCTCCTCAAGAATGTCTAAGGCGAGCATCTTCAGCGGGTGAGTGTTTAGTTTTAGTTGCTTGAACACTTGCTTTATGGAGAATGTTTCGCCTGGTTGCGAGGAGAAGAACGCCTCTATCTTTTCGGCCAGTTGGGCTTTGTTCATGCGTTTGCCGCCCTTTTTCTTTCCGTTCTTGTTTCCCATAGTTGACAGTATTTTAGTGAGTTAGTTGTGGTTTATCTGGCAGGGTGTAATATGTTCTGGTAACGATTGTTGTCCAGAAGCAGTTTCTTTGCCTCCTGCACCTGTGTGTCTGTCCTGAGAGAGTTGGCTATTGCTCCGCGCTGGTAGTAGTATGCTGCGATTATATCCCTCTCTAATAGTTGCTGTATGGTATTGCGGTTGTTGTCGAGTTCGCGTTCAAGGTTGTGCTGTAACTTGGCTTTCAACGCGTCAAACTCTGCCTTCGCATCGTCGTAGTATCCCTCAAACTTGGCCATCTTTACCAGTTCTTCAAACTGTTTGCTTGTCTCCCTGTCGTACTTGAAGCCACTTTCCACTACTTGTTTTTTGAACTCTGCGTAGTCTTTGTCGGTGATATTGAACTCTTCTGCGGGTGCTATCGTCGGGTGACGACGTATGTAATCTACCACGTAGTGGAACATCACCTCCGTAGAGTCGAGGCCACTCTGTTGCAGGTAGAATGCGATGTTGGGCAGGGAGTCTGCCTTTACCTCTACGTCTGGCTTTATTCCGCCACCGTCACGCACCGTTCTTCCGCCACGGGTTTTGAACTCTTGGGTCAGTGAGTCGGGTATGTGTTCGCGGTATCCGCCGCCCGTGTGCTTGTAATTGATGGCTTGTATGCAACGGCCGGAGGGTATGTAGTATTTTGATGTGGTCAGTTTCAGACTGCCGCCGTGTGGTAGATCCACTGGCAGTTGTACCAGACCTTTGCCGTATGTGCGTGTTCCCATCACCACGGCGCGGTCAAGGTCTTGCAGGGAGCCTGCTGTTATCTCGCTGGCGGAGGCGGTGTTGTCGTTGGTGAGAACGACTGTCGGCATGATGGTGTCGAGTGGTTCCTGCTCTGTCTTGTACTCGTTGTTAGAGCGTTTTATCTTGCCTTTCGTGGTTACAAGGGTGATGCCACGTGGCACAAACATATTGACAATCTTGATAGCCTCTGCCAATGAGCCTCCTGTGTTGGAGCGAAGGTCGAAGATTAGGCGTGTCATTCCCTGCTGACGGAGATCTACAAGGGCTCGGCGGACGTCGCGAGCGCAGTCGTCAGTGAACTGGGTTAGTTGCAGATAGCCCACGTTGTCGCCTATTAGACCGTAGTATGGAACGCACGGCAGTTGTATGGCTCTGCGGGTAATCTTTATCTTTAATATCTCTCCTGCATCGTTGTTGCTTGCTTTCTTGCCCTTCTTCCCTCTGCTACTTTCGGCTGTCGGTGTGGCTAATGGCGCATTGTTGTCATGCCTGCGCTGTATCTTCAGAACGAAGGTTGTGCCTGGTTCGCCTCTCAGATGGCTGGAAACGAATGTTACGCTCTTGCCAATCATGGTGGAATCGTCAATGGAAAGAATGATGTCGCCCTTCTTTAGTCCGGCTTCTGCGGCTGGCATACCCTCGTATGGCTCGTCAATCACGATGCGGTCGTGCTTCATGTCATGCTTTATCAATGCTCCAATGCCGGCGTATTTGCCTGTCAACATGCTGCGGAGATTCTTTACTTCGCTTGCAGGATAGTACTCTGTATAAGGGTCGAGGGAGCGAAGCATGGCACTAATACCATTGCCTACCGTCACTTCCGGGTCGAGGGTGTCAACGTACATCATGTCAAGTTGCTTGTAAATGGCAGAGAAGGTCTCCAGTTGTCGTGACACCTCAAAGTTGTGGTTCTTCTCTTCCTTTGCCTGACAGGCAGCCTTCTTGGGACTGTCTGTTTGTTCAGTAGCAGACTTTGTCTTGCCCTTACCTTTGGTCTTTTGACCCATTACAGGCAGGGATATACACATTATTAATAATATATAGAATAGTTTTCTCATATTTGTTGTTATTGTTAGCCCAGAGAACGGGTGGTTGTAGCGTTGCGCCTTGTGCTGTTTCATATCATTGCAAAAGTACAATTTTCCCGTATAATAACATCGTTTATAGCCATAAAAAAGCATAATTTCACGTTTTTTTCATAGAAATGCGAAAAAAGTAGGTGTAAAATTTGGTGGAATCATGAAAAGTTTGTAACTTTGCAACGCAATTCGGAAATAACGAGTAAGCTTCCATTACTCCTTCTGGGTTGACAATGCTTCAATAGCTCAGTTGGTTAGAGCACCTGAC
>JALFNY010000065.1 GCA_022774105.1 Prevotella sp. | reverse complement strand
TCTCCCTGCTGACCGTTTTCACCACGATGTCAGCACAGAAATACATCACCGTTGACGGCAAAACCCGCAACTACCTGGAGTATGTCCCTGCCAATCTCGGCAAGGACCGCCCGCTACTCATATCATGTCACGGCATGAACCAGGACGCAGCATACCAGAAAGGGATGCTGAGAATAGAGAGCATAGCCGACACCGCCAAGTTTGTCACCGTCTTTCCTAACGGAAACAACAAGGCGTGGGACATCAGCGGAGAGTCAGACATAAGGTTCATACTGGCACTTATAGACCGTATGGTGGCCGACTACGGCATTGACCGCAACCGTGTCTATCTCTCAGGATTCTCCATGGGCGGAATGTTCACCTATCATGCCATTACAAAGATAGCCGACAAGATAGCCGCCTTCGCACCAATCAGCGGTTATCCCATATACGGAATGGAATATACCAGCAGCCGCCCCGTACCCATAATACACACCCACGGCACGGGAGACGACGTGTGTGTGTTCAGCAAGGTACAAGGAATACTCGACGGATGGATAAAGCGTAACAATTGTACAACCACACCTACCGTCACAACATCATACAAAGGCTACTCTCATGCAACAAGACGCGTGTGGGGAGGAGGCACGAACGGTGTGCAGGTGGTACTCATGGAGTTTGCCAACAAAGGCCACTGGATTAGCAATGACGGTGTGCTGACAGGCGAAGAGATATGGAACTTCTGCAAAAAATACTCCCTTGTGCAGAAAGGACCGAAGGCTTCGTTCCTCTATCCACTTGACGGTGCCACCACGGGCGACACCTTCACAGCATCATTAGAGGCCACAGACAACGACGGGACAATAACAAAAATCTCGTTCTTCCTTGACAATATGTCACGCGGTTCAATAACAACACCACCCTATCAGTTCGAATATAAGTCGCTGACAGCAGGCACTCACACCCTATCAGCACTCATAGTGGACGACAATAACTACCGCTCTCTGGCAACAGTAACCATCACCGTTGACAAGAGCATCACCACCGTAGAAGAAGCAAAGGCTGAGACCACCAGGCAAGAAACCTCACCATACACCTACAACCTTGCCGGACAACGCATCAACAAGGCCAGGAAAGGAGAGGCATACATAAAGAACGGCATAAAGACCATAGAGCAATAACAAGACAACAAACACTACGTGATGCAGACACCTGCTGTCACTCGTCGCCACAAAGACCCTCTGTGACGCCGCTAATCAGCACCTGTTAACATTTAGAATTGCATACGATTGAACATTAAAGAATTACCTAAACAAAACAATACTAATAATTATTACGCAATGAAACCAAGACTTATAAAAGGCATTTCTTACGCCATAGCAACGGCATTGTTCCCCCTTCTGTCGCAAGCGCAGAACCCGATAGCGCAGACTTGTTACTCTACCGACCCAGCACCGATGGTCAGTGGTGACAGACTTTATGTCTTTACCGGCCACGATGAGGAGAATGCAGACTTCTTCTGGATGAACGAGTGGCGACTGTTCTCTACCAATGACATGGTGAACTGGCAGGACCACGGCTGTCCTCTGGCGCAGTGTGACTTCAAATGGGCCGATGATCGCGCCTGGGCACCGCAGTGCATAGAACGCAATGGCAAGTTCTATCTCTACGTGCCGATACACTCCCGCATCAGCGGTGGCATGGCAATAGGCGTCGGCGTGGCCGACAATGTGGAGGGACCATACCGTGATGCCTTGGGAAAACCGCTCTATGAAGACGGCAAGTGGGACCACATAGACCCCACGGTAATGATTGACGATGACGGACAGGCATACCTCTACTGGGGTAACCCACGCCTGTACTCCGCGAAACTGAATGAGGATATGATAAGTTTTGCCTCCGAAGTAAAGTGTGACACCACGGTGCAAAGATACACCGAAGGCCCGTGGATATACAAGAAAGGTAAGGGAAAATACCTCATGATATACGCTGCTGGAGGCATACCAGAGTGCATTGCCTACAGCGAGAGCAAGAAACCACAAGGCCCGTGGAAGTATGTCGGGGAGGTGATGGCACAGGATAACTTCACAAACTCCTTCACCAACCACAGCGGAATAGTTGACTTTCGTGGCCACAGTTACTTCTTCTACCACACGGGTTGGCTACCTAAGGGTGGCGGATTCGGACGAAGCGCGTGCGTAGAGGAGTTTACATGGAACAAGGACGGCAGTCTGCCACTGATAAAACCCACCAAAGAGGGAGTAAAACCCATAGCAACCCTGTCGCCATACGAAAGAGTTGAGGGCGAGACAATGGCTTACAGCCACGGCATCAGGAGCGAGTGGAACGGCAAACAGAAGCGCGTATGGGTAAGCGACATACACAATGGCGACTGGATAAAGTTGCGCGAGGTAGATTTTTCTAAGGGCGCACAGCAGGTAGAGATGTGTGCTGCCAGCGCATTACAGGGCGGAACAGTGGAGATACACCTTGACAAGGCTGACGGACCACTGCTTGCTACCGTCAACATTGACCGCACAGGCGGTTGGGAAGAGTGGCAGATGTTCACGGCTCCCGTGGCTGCCGGCGTGAGCGGAAAGCACGACCTGTACCTCAACTTCAAAGGACTGAAAGGCTGCAAACTCTTTAACCTCGACTGGTGGAGGGTGAAGGGAGAGTAGTACTGTGCGTTGCTTGCTCGGTGGTATAGAGGTTGCGTCATTTATATAGCAGCATGGTTGTATAGACGTTAGCAGAAAGAACCACTGTAAGACAATGCGCAAGAGAGTATAACTATCATATAATAATAAAAAGATATGACTTATTATATAATTTCCTTACTGACCTTTAAGCCTGTTGCCAGGCGTGTGGCACTGTCACTGATGCTGCTCCTTGCAATGAATGTAATGGCACAAAACGTATCAGATTTCTATGAAAAAAACACCGTTCTTAATTATAACGACGGTGAGAAGGCCGCTGGTGAGATTCCTCAGCCCACCACCTTTGACCCTAACTTCCACATATACCTCTGCTTCGGGCAGTCTAATATGGAGGGCAACGCAAAGATAGAGGCGCAGGACAGGAAGGGTATCAATACCCGTTTCCGTATGATGGCAGCGGTAGATATGCCCAATACAGGGCGTAAGAAAGGGCAGTGGTATGCAGCAGTACCACCACTTTGCCGTGCGTGGACAGGCCTGACGCCAGCCGATTACTTCGGGCGTACAATGGTAGAGAACCTCCCCGACAGCATAAAAGTAGGCGTAATAAACGTCTCTGTGGGCGGTTGCAGCATAGATTTGTTTGACGAAGATAAGACAGAAGGCGTGATAGCAAAGTCTGCTGACTGGTTCAAAGGATTCTGTAAAGATTATGACAACAAGCCTTTCCGCCGCCTGATGGAACTCGCTAAGCAGGCGCAGAAGGTGGGAGTAATAAAAGGTATACTGCTACATCAAGGCTGTACCGACAACGGACAGAAGGACTGGCCGCAGAGAGTGAAACTGGTTTATGACCGTATGTTGAACGAACTGGGCCTCGATGCAGCCAATGTGCCACTGCTTGTAGGTGAACTGATGACAGCGGAAGACGGCGGATGCTGTTACGCTCACAATGCCGTCATTGCCAATATAGCACAGACTATACCCACGGCGCACGTCATACCGTCACTCGGTTGCCCCGGAGCAAAAGACAAACTGCACTTCACGGCAGAGGGATACCGCATACTTGGTCGCCGATATGCTGCCACAATGCTCGACATACTGCGTGGCGTAAGGACGGCAGAGACAACCATCGAAGGTGCGGAATACCCCAAGGTGGACAATGAGGGAAGGGCATACTTCCGAGTAGTAGCACCTAACGTGTGGCGCTTGCAGGCCGATGTGTGCGGCAAGAAATATGACATGAACCGCGATAGAGACGGTGTATGGACCCTTACCACAGACCCATTGCCCGTAGGATTCCACTATTACTTCCTGCTGGTAGATGGCCTTTCGGTCATAGACCCTAACACAACAACATACTTCGGGTGCTGCCGGCTCTCAGGAGGAATAGAGATTCCAGAAGGAAAAGAAGGCGACTACTACCGCTTGCAGCAGGGAACACCAAAGGGACAGGTGCGCTCATGCCAGTATTATGCAAACTCTACAGGAGAGTGGAGGCACGCAATGATATACACACCAGCAGAGTATGAGAAGAGCGGAAAGAAGAAATACCCCGTGTTATACCTGCAACACGGTATGGGAGAGGACGAGACAGGATGGGCAACACAGGGCAAGATGCAGAACATAATGGACAATCTGATAGCCCAGAAGAAGTGCGTGCCGATGATAGTAGTAATGGAAAGCGGAGACGTAAAGGCCGGATTCCGCCCACGGAAAGGCTACAATGTAGAAGAAGAGAGAGACCTTTACGGCGCTACTTTCCAACAAGTGCTCTTCAATGACCTCATACCATACGTGCAATCAACCTTCCGTTGCCTCACAGACCGTGACCACCGAGCAATGGCTGGCCTCTCATGGGGAGGTAAACAGACGTTTGACGCAACGCTGCAGCACCTCGATATGTTCTCATACATAGGCACATTCAGCGGAGCACTGTTCAATGTTGACCTGAAAACATGCTACAACAGCGTGTTCAGCGATGCCAGAAAGTTCAACAAACAGGTACATTACCTGTTCCTGGGATGTGGTTCTGAGGAGAACTTTGGCACCAAGAAGATGTATGACGGGCTGAAAGAGATGGGCATTAACGCACATTACTACGTCTCACCAGGTACTGCTCACGAGTGGCTTACATGGAGACGATGCCTCAAGGAGTTCTTACCTAATATATTCAAATAGGCAATGAGAAAGATATTCCTTACCATAACAATAACCCTGACGGCCATCATTGCAGGTGCACAGACCACCACACGCTGTGAGAACCCGATGCTTTGGGCTGACGTACCAGACCCAGACGTGATACGAGTAGGCAGTGACTACTACATGGTCAGCACCACCATGCACCTCATGCCGGGCGTGCCAGTGATGCATTCACGTGACCTTGTACACTGGGAGACTATCAGTTACGTGTGTGATAAAATCACCGACACACCACTATATGACCTTGAAGGCGGCACAGTGTATGGCAGAGGACAGTGGGCAACGAGCATACGCTACCACAAAGGCACGTATTATCTGCTGTTTTCACCTAATGATCAGCCGTACCGCAGTTTCATATACTCCGCCAAAGACCCCGCAGGACCATGGCGACTGCAATGCCGTACCAACCATTTCCATGACGCTTCGCTCTTCATTGACGACGATGACAGGGTCTATGTGTTCTATGGCACAGGACAAGTAGCCGAACTTAACAAGGACTTCAGCGGCTTGAAGGAGGGCGGACTGCGTGCTACCGTATTCAAAAGAGACCAGACAGAGACGGGATTGCTTGAAGGTAGCCGCGTGATTAAGAAGGACGGGAAGTATTATCTGCTCATGATTTCATGGCCAAACGGGCAGAAACGCAGACAGGTATGCTACCGCGCCGACCGTATTGAGGGCCCATATGAGAAGGAAGTGATACTGACTGACAACTTCAAGGGCTTCCCTTACGTGGGGCAGGGCACCATAGTAGATGACATAAACGGCAACTGGTACGGCGTAATATTCCAAGATCGTGATGGAGTAGGGCGCGTATTGACCCTCGAACCATGCACATGGAAGGACGGATGGCCTATGCTTGGCGACGAGAACGGCCGCATACCAGAGAGTTTTGAGGTGCCGCTGACACCGTATTTGCCTGAGGAAGGCATAACGGGAAGCGATGATTTCGAGGGGAAAAAACTTAAAAAGATATGGCAGTGGAACCATAATCCAATCAATTCAATGTGGTCTCTCACCGAGAGAGAGGGCTGGTTGAGACTAAAAACATCACGGATTACAGACAATCTGTTCCTCGCTCCCAACACAATCACGCAGAGAATGACGGGTCCGGAGTGCGAAGCCACGGTCTGCATAGACCTCAGCGCAATGAAAGATGGTGATGTTTGCGGCATGGCAGCGTTCAACGGAGACTCCGGTTTGCTGTCAATAGTACAGGAAGGCAAGCGACGCACGCTGCAACTTACATTCGAATCCGTGGAACTAAAAGACCCAGGAAAGCAGGTTGTGGGTGTGAAAAAGGAGGAGATAGCCACTGTTTCACTAAAGAACAGCAAGATATGGCTGCGTATTCACGGTGACTTCAACCTCGGAAAAGACCTCGCCACGTTCTCATACAGTACTGATGGCAAGACGTTCAGCACCATAGGCCGCGAGTTTAAGATGCGATTTGACTACCGACGCTTCTTTATGGGCACCAAGTTTGCACTCTATTGCTACGCTACAAAGCAGTACGGAGGGTGGGCAGACTTTGATGATTTCACGTTCAAACAGTGGAGATAACACTGTGTAACGCTGTTGAACACAAGGCATTAAAATACCAAAAACAACAATAACGCGATGAGAAAGTTAAAACATTACGTTCTTATTCTTGTGGCATTAGCCGCAAATATGGCAGCGTATGCTGCTGAATTGACAAGCCCTGACGGCAAGACCACGGTGGCAGTGGCTTGTGAACAGGGAATACCTACATACACAGTGGCATACGAAGGAGTTACTGTCATCATGCCGTCAGCGCTCGGTATGAAAACCAATGTGGGCGATTTCACCAAGAATCTCACGCTGACAAAGGCTGGGGAGGTGCAGAAAGTGACAGACAGTTACACCCTTTACAGCACGAAAAAGAGCCAAATCCGTTATGAAGCCAACGAAAAAACATACTATTTCGCACAGAATGGCAAGGACGTAATAGCCGTTACCTTCCGTGTCAGCAACAACAACGTGGCGTTTCGCTATCAGTTGCAGCCCCAGGACAAAACACTCTGCTGCGTTATAACGGCAGAATCCACCTCTTTCCGTATGCCTCAGGGCACCACTACGTTCCTTTGTCCGCAGATGGGCACCATGACAGGCTTCGCAAGGACAGCCCCCAGTTACGAGACTCACTATGAGGCAGACGGCGAAATGGGTAGGAATGGCTGGGGTCAGGGCTACACTTTCCCTTGTCTTTTCAAGGTAAAAGGCAACGGAACGAACGCCACCACACCCTATTGGACACTTATTTCTGAGACGGGGGTAGATGGGTCATACTGCGCTTCACGCCTCGAAGGCAAGCAGGGAGGCCTCTATCAGATAGCGTTCCCAAGCGAAAAGGAGAACAACGGCTACGGTTCTCCCTCCGTGCAGGCCGCACTGCCATCAGTAACACCATGGAGAACCATCACCATCGGTACCACGTTGAAGCCCATTGTCGAGACAACCGTAACCTGGGACGTGCTGGGTGACAACGCCAACCACCGTCATTCAGACAAGGAATACAAGGCGGCAGCAGAGAAATACGGCCGTGGCAGTTGGTCGTGGATTATCAAAATGGATGCAAGTTGCAACTTCGACACGCAGAAGGAATACATCGATTTCAGTGCTGCCATGGGCTGGGAATCACTTCTTATAGATGCTTTGTGGGACACACAGATAGGTCGTGAGCGCATTGCAGAACTCGCAAAATACGCTAATAGCAAGGGTGTAAGCCTATATCTGTGGTACAATTCCAACGGACAGTGGAACGATGCACCGCAGACACCACGTAACTGCATGGACACATCACACCGTCGTCGCGCTGAGATGGCATGGATGAAGAGTATCGGAATACGTGGCATTAAGGTAGATTTCTTTGGTGGTGACAAGCAATGCACCATGCAACTCTATGAGGACATACTGCGTGACGCACAGGAATTTGGTATCCTTGTCATCTTCCACGGCTGCACACTGCCAAGAGGTTGGGAGCGTATGTACCCCAACTTCGTGGCTTGCGAGGCTGTAAGGGCAAGCGAAAACCTCCACTTCTCACAAGGAGAATGTGACCGCGAGGCACTTGATGCCACCTTCCTACCGTTCATTCGCAACGCCGTTGGCAGCATGGATTTCGGCGGAAGCACACTCAATCGCTACTATAACACAAATAACTCCGCAGAGAGAGGGGGCTCACATCGTGTGACATCAGACGTCTTTGCACTGGCAACAGCCATACTCTTCCAGAGCCCTGTGCAGCATTTCGCCATGGCACCCAATAACCTTTCTGACGCTCCGGCATGGGCATTAGACTTTATGAAGGCCGTGCCCACCACGTGTGACGAGACACTCTACCTTGACGGTTACCCCGGACGCTATGTCATTCTGGCGCGCCGCACGGGTGAAAAGTGGTACATCACCGGTGTCAATGCCGACAAGTCACCATTGAAACTGAGGCTGTCACTGCCTATGTTTGCCGCTGGCGATGCACTGACCGTATATGCTGACGATGCCAAACTGCAAGGCAGCGTAAAGCAAACAAAACTTAATCGCAAGCAGCAAATGGACATAACCATACCCTGCAACGGCGGTATTGTTATAACTAAGTGAACTATTATATTAACACGTAATTATTAATTATCATTAGAGTAATATTTATTATGAAGCAAAAGCATCTCTTTTTCATTGCCTTGTTGCTGTTTTTTTGCGGCACGGCAATGGCTAAAAAAGTCGTAGCCAACCTCTCTTCGGGCGCACCGGGGGGGGTAAATCCAACGTGGACGAAGGTAGATGGTAGTGAAGCCTACCGTTTTTCATGGACCGGAGAAGGTCGGAGTGTCTCACTGTTCAAAGCCTTTGGCGGCGAGGAAGGAGGCACGTTAGACTGGTCAGAGGGCACACAACTC
>JALFNY010000050.1 GCA_022774105.1 Prevotella sp. | reverse complement strand
ATGGTTATTATACAAACCTGGAAATGTATGCCAACAGCCTTGTGGAGAATATAATGAAAGACGGTTGCAGTGATGGCGAGGCTAACTACACAGAGTACTGGCCAGAGTTGAAAGTGTTGGAACCATCACAACCCGGTGAAGAGGGCGGAGAAGGTGAAGCAGTGTCTATATACCTCGGTAAGTCAACAAATACAGGTAACAATACAACGGCTGCTTATGTCTTTGAGGATGCAGGTTACTCTGTAACAATAACAAACGTGAAAAACAAGTCATACGCGACGGGTAATGAAGATGGTATCAAGTATTCCGCTGGAGCACAGTACACGATTAATCTGCCGTCTGATATAAAGGTAAACGAAATTGTCTTTACTGGTTATGATAATTACGCAGGTGTGAACGCTTATGTTTCAGAACTGAATGGTAAGACTCTCGGTGAGACAGATTACGTTTTCCCAATGAAGGATGCCAGCGGTAACTATCAACTCGCAACACAGAAGATTAGCACAAGTGCAACAGGTACGCTGACTTTCACTCCTGGTGGAAAGCAGGTGGTATGGGCTATTACCCTGAATGGCACAAAGGCAACAGGAACAAATGCTGTGAAGGCAGAGAGAAAGCAGGTAAGCACCGCGCTGTATAATATAGCAGGACAAAAGGTAAGCAGTAACTACAGGGGCTTTGTAGTCAAGGATGGCAAGAAGTTCGTGAAGACTGCACAATAAAAAGGGGCAGAAATTGCAGACAGAAAAGAAAAACGATACATCACGCAAGAACCTCCTTGGGCTCTCATTACGGGAGCTTAAGGAGGTTGCTGTGCAGTTAGGGATGCCCGCCTTCACAGGCGGACAGATAGCGAAGTGGATATACGGCAACCATGTTGCCTCCATTGACGAGATGACAAATCTCTCTAAGCGCAACCGCGAGTTGTTGGCGAAGGAATACATTATCGGTGCAGTGCCTCCGCTGGATTCACAACAATCTGTTGACGGGACAATAAAATATTTGTTCCCTACGGCCGCAGGTAAGTTCGTGGAGACAGTATATATACCAGAGAAGGACAGGGCCACACTGTGCGTGTCATGTCAGGTGGGATGTAAGATGAACTGCCTGTTTTGTCAGACTGGCAAGCAGGGATATGAAGGTTCGCTGACGGTTACTGACATATTGAACCAGATATATTCATTGCCGGAGAGGGAAAAACTGACAAACGTGGTATTCATGGGGCAGGGAGAGCCTTTGGATAACCTTGACAATGTGTTGAAGGCAACACAGGCACTGACTGAGGAATGGGGGTATGCGTGGAGTCCGAAGCGTATCACCGTAAGTTCCGTAGGAATAAAAGGCAAACTGCAAAGGTTCTTAGATGAGAGCAATTGTCATCTGGCAATATCGTTGCACTCACCGTTACATGAACAGCGTATGCAGTTGATGCCAGCGGAGAAGGCTATGCCTATAAAAGAGATAGTAGAGACGCTAAGGAAATATCCTGCGTTTATAAGACCCGAAGGGGGCGGTGGGATGCAGTGGCAGAGGAATGATACATCACACCAACGCAGGTTGTCGTTTGAATATATTGTCTTTGACGGGTTGAATGACACCATGACCCATGCAAAGGAAATAGTACGATTACTGCAAGGCTTGTATTGCCGTGTGAACCTGATTCGTTTTCACAGCATACCCGGTGTGGAATTGAAGACCAGTGATGAGAAGAAAATGGAGAGACTACGTGATTACCTCACAGGGCATGGTATATTTACAACAATACGCGCCTCAAGAGGACAGGACATATTCGCCGCGTGTGGTTTGCTATCAACAGCAAAGATGATGCGAGACAATAAAGGCAGTACGGAGTGATGAGCATACAGAAACAACTAATATAAAGAATACAAGCATTATGTTACCAAATATAGCTATCGTGGGCAATGCGCCAAAGGACAAGTGTGAGTTGCTGAATAATATGCTGGCGGAGGAAGAATTGGCCGAACTATGCAACATAATATTATATGGTGCAGATGGTCAACCAGAGAAGGAAGCACTCGTTGATGCTTTGCAGGATTGGCGCAGTGGCAGGGTGCAGGGGATAGTATGCCTGCCGTTTACAGGTGGATTGTTGAATGTTCTTAAAGAGTGTCTGGGCGAAGAAGCAACGCCGGCATTGCCTATGTATGTAAATGTCAATATGAAGATGGCATCTGTCATGGGTGATGTGGAGGCTGCAGAGGCTATGACGAATGTGACCAAGGAGGCTATCGTGACACGTATAGAGCAGGTTACAGATGCTATGAAAAGAGATTTCTTTATCCTCAATCCCCGCATAGCAGTAGCAGCAATTAACGTAGAAAAGGCTAATGATGTTGAAGGTGAAGGAAAAGATGTGGTGACAGAAGCGGTAGAAGAACTATCCCAAAAGGACATAAGCATATTGGGGCCTGTGGACACTGCGAAATTCTTTGACTTAGAGAATCGTGGCATATATGATGCATTGGTTGAGATTTATGATGCTCAGTGTATGGAAAACCATGTAAAGACAACGGATGAGGATACATTAACGATTATATCAGGATTGCATATCCCCATTGTTACAGGCCAATATGAGGCAACTTTACGCGCAATATTCATGGCATTAGATATCGTGCGTAACAGAAACAATTATGAGACACCCTTTGCTAACCCATTGCAGAAACTGTATAAGGAACGTAAGGAAGATGGGGAGAAAGCACGCTTTACGGTGAAGAAAAAAGGTTTTAATCCAGCAGAACACAGGCGAGAGAATGTGAATTACACCACATCTGCAACACCTAAGTCATCGGAACAGGCGTGATAATATTGTTAAATTTCAGCAAAATGCTATGGTATGTAAAAAAAAATAATTACCTTTGCATTTCGATATGGACTTAAAGGAACTGCAAAATATCAAGCAACATTATAACATCGTTGGAAACAGCGATGGCCTAAATCGTGCCCTTGACATTGCGTTACAGGTGGCACGGACAGACCTCGCTGTGCTTATCGTAGGAGAAAGTGGTGTTGGCAAGGAGATAATTCCACGTATCATACATGACTGTTCGCCACGTAGGAGGGAGAAGTACTTTGCAATAAACTGCGGTTCTATACCAGAGGGGACTATAGACTCTGAACTGTTCGGACATGAAAAAGGTTCGTTCACAGGGGCAATAGGAGAGAGTGAAGGCTATTTTGGAGCAGCCAATAAGGGAACGTTGTTCCTTGACGAAGTCGGAGAGTTGCCACTTGCTACACAGGCTCGCCTGCTGCGTGTACTTGAAACAGGGGAATATATCCGTGTTGGAGGACAGGAGATAAGGCGGACAGACGTAAGAATAGTGGCTGCAACAAATGTGAATATGCGCAAGGCTATCACAGAGGGACGTTTCCGTGAGGATTTGTACTATCGACTTAATACCATACCTATACAGATGCCACCGTTGAGGGATAGGGGAGAGGATATAGTATTGCTGTTCCGTCTCTTTGCTATGCAGACCTCGAAGAAATACAGACTGCCACGAATACAGTTGACGGACAATGCAAAGCAAGTATTGATGAGATACAAATGGCCTGGCAATGTACGTCAGTTGAAGAACATAACGGAGCAAATGTCGGTGTTGTGTAAGAATAGGGAGATTGATGTTGATGATCTTTTGAAATTCATTCCTGTTAATGAAGAAAGTACACAACTAACTACCATAACTACCCAGACGGGTGGTTCACGCACCTATGAGAATGAGCGCGAGATGCTTTTCAAGATTCTTTATGAAATGCGTGGTAATGTCTCAGACCTTAGGAGGGAAATAGCATCATTGCGTAAACGGATAGACGAGGCGGCGCATACACCCATGCCAATACAGGCTTATCCGCAGACTGCATACTCAGAGCCACAGCCTATCAATGCGATTGCGCAGGAAATATCAGAGCCAGAAAATCTTAATCTTACCGACCTCAGTAAGATAGTGTTAGAGAAAGCTCTCGAACGTAATGGTGGTAATAGGAAAAAGGCTGCCATAGATCTTGGAATTTCAGACCGTACACTATATAGAAGACTAAAACAATTCGGAATAAGATGAGGGCGCGTCATAACATATTGTTTTGCTTTTGTTGCGTGGCAACATTGATAGTGTTTGTTGCTTGTTCCGTTTCGTATAAGTTTAACGGTGCCAGCATTGACTACACAAGAACGAAGACAATACAGATCAATGACTTCCCAATAAGGGCTACGTATGTGTGGGGACCGATGCAGGCCATGTTCAACAACAGATTAAAGGACATTTATGCCTCACAAACGCGGCTGATGCAGGTGAAACGTAATGGAGACCTAAAGATAGAAGGTGAGATAACACAATACCAGCAACGTAACAAATCAGTCTCTGCTGACGGATATTCCGCTCAAACAGAGTTGTCGATGACGGTGAATGTGCGTTTCACAAATAATGCCAAACACAGTGATGACTTTGAAAGGTCATTTACAGCGACAGCCTCGTATGAGACAACACAAAGTCTGGCTGCTGTGCAGGAGGAACTTGTGACGCAGATGTGTAAAGACCTTTGCGACCAGATTTTTAATGCAACCGTTGCCAACTGGTAATATACCTCCCTGTTATTTATTTATAATATAATAAGTAAAGGGAATAAACAGAAAAAAGCGTGAATATTCAAGAGCTGACACAACACCCGGAACTTCTTAACCGTGAGACTCTATACGAACTCAGGCGGTTAACGGCGTTGTATCCGTACTATCAGCCAGCAAGGCTCTTGATGATAAAGAATCTATATCTATTGCATGATCCTACGTTTGATGATGAATTGCGTAGGGCGGCAATATACTTTACAGACAGGAAGGTGCTCTTCAATCTTGTGGAGGCGGCGCATTACCGCTTGAAGCATAAGTCATTACAGAGCTTTAGCAGTTTGCCTGACAGAAGGGTTGTAGCAATAGAGAAGGAAAGAGGTGAGTCACGCACGGTGTCGCTCATAGACTCTTTCTTAAGTTCTATACCAGAGGACGAAGGAGATTCAGATAGAATCGTCAACAAGAAGAGTTCGACAGAAGAGAAGAAACGCAAGCCTACGGCAGCGGACGCAACGGTAGATTATGTGGCATACCTTCTTGCAACGGATTTTGAGGAACTGAATGAGAAGACAGAAAGCACAGAGACAGTTGCGTTGGCAGATACCCCAATGAATGGTGGGGACCTCATTGATGCCTTCATTAATAATGAGAATGGACGCATCACGTTGCAGGATGAGCCAGAGTATTTACCAGAAGTGCCGATAGCAGATAACAACGAACGTGAACCTGAGGAAGAGTATCTTACGGAGACGTTGGCAGGCATATATATTAAGCAGGGAAGATACAAGAAGGCATTAGACATAATGAACCGCATAAATGAGAAGGCGGTGAAGAAAAACCTTTATTATGAGGACCAAAAGAGGTTCCTTGCAAAGTTGATAGTAAACCAGAAAGCTAAATAATAATATTAAATAAACCAAAAGAACAAAATGTACACATTATTCGTAATTCTTATCGTATTGGCATCATTGCTCATGATTGGTATCGTGCTCATTCAGGAGTCAAAGGGCGGTGGACTTGCTTCAGGATTCTCAAGTGCAAACTCTGTGGCGGGTGTACGTCAGACAACGCAGTTCATTGAGAAAGCCACATGGGCACTTGCTATCATCATGGTGGTTATAAGCATCGCTTGTGCATACGTAGCACCAGCAGCTGTTACTGAGGGTTCTGTAATTGAGAACGCAGCAACAGAGCAGGCAACAACAAACCCGAACAACGTTCAGGGCTTCGGAGCAGCAGAACAGAAGGACGCCGCGGTTCCTGCATCACCTGCTACCGATGCAAAGGCTCCAGCACAGCCAGCCAAGTAATAGGCACGGCATACTTTGCCATGCTTAGCACAATAGCAATATGGTAAAGATATTTATCCCGGTGTTGCTCATATCCTTAGGAATATTGAGTGACTTGTACATATTCCATCGTTACATTGGCTCACAGTCAGTGTGGCGGTGGATTTGGTGGATTCCCACAAGCGTTATCTTGTTTTTTGCCCTATATTTCCTTATGTTCGGAAAGGGAGTGGGGCAGGAATACACCTCTGTCAATGTATTCCTCCTGCTTATAGTTCTGTTCTGCATCCCCAAGATGCTGTTTGCTGTCCTCTCTCTTATTCCTAAGGTAGGGGTGTGGATAGGTGTAGCAGTAGCATCATGCGTGGTGTGCATGATATTGTGGGGCATCACCTGGGGGTTCTCTCAACTCAAAGTACGTGAGGTGGTGTATGCAAGTCCCGCTGTT
>JALFNY010000053.1 GCA_022774105.1 Prevotella sp. | reverse complement strand
ACTATCCTCCATTCACCAGATTGATAGACATATACCTAAAACACAAGGAGGAAAAACTGGTGGAAAGTGCGGCAATAGAACTCAGCAGCCGACTGAGACAGTTCCTCGGGGACAGGGTATTAGGCCCTGACCGACCAGCGGTGGCACGCGTAAAACTGATGTATATACGTAAAATTGTCCTGAAACTGGAACCAGCACTCGGTGTGATGCCAGTCAGACAACGCATACGGCAGGCTGTGGACGCACTGATGAAAGACGCAAGATACAAGTCGATGATGGTGTCATTCGACGTTGATCCAGCATAGTTCACGTAACAAAACATACACCATGACACACGAAAAAAGCGCGACAGGACTGCTCCTGCCGCGCTTTTGCGAATATAGGTTGTAAGGTTTTACGCTTCCAGTTTAGAGAACTCCTCAAATGAAATCTCCTTGGTGTCAAGAGTGACAACGTCCTTCAACGCTATCATCAACTTGCGGTCAGCCGCCTGATTGACAAACTGGTCAGCCTGCTCAGGCTTCTTCAACATCTCCTCTGCGTAGTTGTCAAGATACTCCTCAGGAATGTTTGTCATGCCATACTGTGCAAACTGCATACGAGTCATCTCCTTGGCAACGGCCTTTACGTCAGCATCGTCAATCTTGACAGCACACTGTTCGAGCAGAATGTTCTTCGCAAGATGCCATGTAAGTTCCTTGATACTTGCCTCATAGTTCTTCTCTACGTACTCCTCGCCCTTGTCTTTGTTGTTCGCAAGCATGATGCGCTTCATAAGATCATCAGCATATTTCACATCGCCCAACTTTTCCTCAACGTACTTGCGGACATCAGAAAGGAAGCGATAGTCAGCGTTTGTGTTGAGTTGTTGCTGCAAACCCTCTGCCACCTTGGCACGGAAAGCAGCCTCGTCAGTAACTGTTCCTTCACCAAACACCTGGTCAAAGAGTTCCTGATTGATGTCATGCTTCTTGTAACGGGTAATCTCTGTTATCTGATAAGAGAAGTCTGAGGTGACGTTCTCAGCCTCTTCCTTTGATATTTTCAACAGTGATGAGAGTTCAACAGGGCTCTCTGGGTATGCTTTCTTGGGGTTAAAGGTGATTATGTCGCCTGCTTTCGCACCGTTGAAGAGTGCTTTTTGCTCATCAATCTTTATGTATGCGGGCATCAATACAGCGTCAGAAACGGTGATACCGTCCTCCTTTGTGCTGCCGTCTGCATTGAGTTCACGCAGGTCTCCCTTCAACATGTCGTTGTCTTCGTATGCTTCTACCTTCTCGTATGAACCGCTGCGGCTTGCGAAAGCGTCTATTTGCTGGTCTATCATCTTGTCGTCTGCCTTGACATCGTAATAAACTATCTTGTTGCGCTTGTCCAATTTAAGTTCCATTTCGGGTGCTACGGCAATGTCAAATTGCAGTGTATAGGGTGCTGGTGCATCGAGATCCACCGGCTCTTGGCCGAGATGCGGCATGGGTTCACCAAGCATATTGATCTTATTATCCTTGATATACTCATAGAGTTTCTCACCTACGAGCTTGTTTATGACATCAACTTTCACCTGCGCACCAGCCTGACGCTTGATTAATGATAGCGGTGCCTGACCGGGACGGAAGCCTGGTATGTTTGCCTTTCTGCGATACTCGTTGAGGGTCTTGCGCACTTTCTCCTGATAATCTGCCTCCTCTACGGTGATTGTCATGAGGCCACTGACCTTCTCTGGGTTTTCAAATGTAATGTTCATTTCTTCTTTTTATGTTGTTTGTATATACCTTATTTATATATAACGGTGATTGTTTATGGGGGCATCTACCCTTTTTTAGGGTGCAAAGTTAACAATATTATCAGAGATATGCAAAGAGTTAATGCTTTTTAACACCCTGAGTTTAATGAAATTTCGTTTGTTCACGCATTTTATTAATATCTAATGTTTTTTATGATGCTATGTTTTGGCGGTATCGTGGAAAAGCGTTAACTTTGCACCAAACACTAAAATAATAAAGTATTAAATATGAAGAAGGTATTTTTTTATGCGGCTTTGGTGGCTGGAACGGTCACTATCAGCAGTTGTGCAAGCAAGAAGGATTTGGAGAACTGCCAGAGAGAGAAGGTGGAACTGAACTCACAGTACCAGAATGCACGTGAACAACTGGCTGCTGCTAATGCCCGTATATCGAGTCTTATGGACCAGTTGGCTTCTTGTCAGGGTAATAATGACGCTTTGCAGAAGAGCCTTGAGCAGAGCCTTAATGCTGCTAACTCAGGTAATGTGAACATTGCCAAGCTCGTGGATCAGATAAACGAGTCTAACCAGTACATACGCCATCTGGTGGAGGTGAAGTCAAAGAGCGATTCACTTAATATGGTTTTGACAAACAACCTCACTCGTTCGCTCTCTAAGGAGGACTTGAAGGATGTTGACGTAGAGGTGCAGAAGGGTGTTGTTTATATCTCTTTGTCTGACAATATGCTATACAAGAGCGGCTCATACGAAATTAGTGACGCAGCGAGTGCTACCCTTGCCAAGATTGCTAAAATCATATCAGACTACAAGAACTACGATGTGCTGATAGAGGGAAATACTGATAACGTGCCAATCAAGCAGACAAACATACGTAATAACTGGGATTTGTCATGTCTTCGTGCGTCAAGTGTGGTGCAGGCTTTACAGAATAAGTTTGGCGTTGACCCTAAGAGACTCACGGCTGGCGGCCGCGGCGAGTATAACCCAGTGGCTGACAACGTGTCTGCTGCGGGCAAGATGAAGAACCGTCGCACACAGATTATCATCACTCCGAAACTTGATGAGTTTATGGAGTTGATTGGTAAGGCTCCTGAGAGCAAGTAACCATAGGGCTGGTAACCATTAACAAGATTATTATAACGGCTGGGATTTCACTCGTAAAAGGGTGAAATCCCAGTTTTTTTTGTCGTTGCAGGCTACGCATACACTTATTGCTAAAATAGAAGAAAAATGCCGTTTTTGCCGCTGTGTTCGCACACAAACGTTGATATTAATCAATTACTACGCTGTTTTTGAGAAAAAATCAGATAATTGTTTGCACGCACAGAGGGAATGTAGTACCTTTGCATTGTCAAAAGAAAACAAGTTACTCATAAACGAGTAACGGCTTCTTTTAAGGCAAATAGATTGCATAGGATAATGCAAAAAGTGCAAATAGATTGTTTAGGTTAGTAGATATATAATAGATTTAGGTTTTAGTTATTAGGTTAGAAAGATTGTTTAACTCTTGGATAACAAAGAACAACCGCGAGGTTCTTCTTTTAATATGAAAAGAAATTAAGGTTAAACATACTTCAAATGCGTTGTCGCTCGAGAGGAGTAACAACGCATTTTTCTTTTTATCTGCCCTTCTGCGTTTTATTATCTGCCCCTCTGCATTTTGTTATACGGCCTTCTGCGTTTTGTTATACGGCCATGGACTTCTTGTTATACGGCCTTCTGCGTTTTGCTGCTTACCCTTCGTATCCGTTTTTTTGCCCCCTGTTCCTTGTATTTCATACAGCGTGTGTTGTGTTGAAAAACAGTTGTTTGACATTGCATATTTCCTCTTTTTTTGAGCAAATACAGGTATTTGTGACTGCATTACGTCGCCGTAAAACGACATTTCGGCGTATAATCGTCTTTGTTTGTGATGCAACAAGGGTGCAATTTGTAATTTTGCATTTATCAAACTATTATATAATATATTATTAAGGAGATGAATGATTTTAAGAAAATCTTTGAAAGTCGTTATACGTGGATAGAGGGTTATATGCGTAATGTGCGCCGCTATCCGTCAAAACCTGCCATGATTTATCCTGATAAGGACCGTGTGTGGAACTACTCTGAACTTAATTCTGATGTCAACCGCCTTGCAAATGCCCTTCTGGGCGACGGTTTCAAGCGTCAGGATGTGGTGATGATTCAGTTGCTCAACTGCCCGGAATTTGCTTTTGCCTATGTTGCTGCGCAGAAGATTCATGGTGTCTGCTGTCCTGCCAGTTACCGTCTCAGTGCGGGAGAACTGGCCTATAACATTGATGATTCCAAGCCTTTGGTGCTTATTTTCGATGTTTCCTTCAGGGACACGGTGCTTGAGGCCGTGGCGATGGCGGCTCATAGGCCGAAGAGTATTGTCATTGTGGGTGGTGAGAGTGATGGTGATGTTGTTTCATACGCTGATTACGTTGGTGATAAAAGCGTGGAGGAACCGCCTTATACGTGTGATTATAACATATATGATGAGACCACACGCCTCTACACCTCTGGCACCACTGGTCGTCCGAAGGGTGTTTCGCTCACCTCTATCAACGAGGTGCTGTCGGCCCATGACGTGATGATGCATTTCCCGATGAGTTACAAGGACATAACGATGAACACCACACCGTGGTTTCATCGTGGCGGAATACATTGTGCCGGACCGTGTACTATCTTCTATGCTGGTGCCACGCTGGTTATAATGAGCAAGTTCTCTGCTTCTACCACACTGCGTTTTGTTGCGCGTTACAAGATAACCTTTGTCATAGGTGTGCCCACGGTGCTTGAGGAACTGGCTGACGAACAGGAGCGAAACAGTTATGATCTCGCTACGTTGAAGGGCATAGTGACAATGGGCAGTCCGCTGGAACGCTCTGCGTGCATACGTTATCAGAAGGTGCTGACACCTAATATCTTCAACGGTTACGGCACAACGGAGACGTTCTGGAACACTTTTCTGCGACCGTTTGACCTGCCTGAAAATGCGGGTACAGCCGGTTCGTCGTGTGTTGACGATGATGTGAGGGTGGTTAAGGTGTATGAAGACCGCCGTGCGGAGCCAGAAGACCTTGTGGCGCAGGACAGCACAGAGGTGGGAGAGGTGATAATCTGCTCGCCTGCCAAGTCACCGTACAAGTATTATAACAACGATGTTGAGACGGAGGCGAAGTATTATAAGGACTTCATCTATACCAACGACCTCGCTGTTTGGGACAAGAACCAGTTTATTACCATCGTTGGTCGCAAGGACGATATGATTATCTCCTCTGGCGAGAACATATATCCAACAGAGGTAGAGGCGGTGCTCAATACGCATCCTAAGGTAAAGGACTGCATAGTGACGTCCGTGCCAGACAAGATGCGTGGGCAGTTGGTAACGGCATACGTGGTGCGCAATGATGACAGTCTCACCCCGGAGGAACTGGACGAGTATTGCAAGCAGAGCCCGGAGATAGCCAATTTCAAGCGTCCGCGCTTCTATCGCTTTGTGGCGCAGATACCTTTCAGTGCAACGGGAAAGAAACTTCATGTAAAGATTAAGGATACCGCTGCCCGTGATTTGAAGAATGGGCTGTTGTATAGGGTTTAGGTTCTCGCTCTGTCCATAGGCCTGTCGCAACGGGCGATGATGTATGTACCTACGTTGCCTTTGACCTTCGACCACACGGCACACAACCTTACAACCCACAACCTCCAACTTGAAACAAAATAAAGAGGTGCTGATTGCGTTATGATCAGCACCTCTTTGCGTTATGATCAGCACCTGATTGTGTTGTAATCAGCACGTGTTTGGGAGGTTTGGGTTTTGGGGTTGCTCGGTGAGCAGTTGGAGTTCATTCTTGAAGCAGGAACTGTTTTATCTTTTCAAGTGTCTCTTGCTTTGCCGTTTCAAGGTCATCGTTCAGCACTTTTGTATCAAAATTGTTGGCTGTTGAGATTTCATACTCTGCGCGCCCGATGCGTTGTTCTATCACCTCTGGCGCATCGGTGGCCCGCTTTTCCAGCCTGCGGCGCAGTTCGTCTATTGACGGCGGCATGATGAATATGGCGAGGGCACGGTCGCCGTAGGCTTTCTTGATGTTCATTGCGCCGTGTACGTCCACGTCAAACACCACGTTCTCGCCTGCGTCCAGTTGCTTTTGCACCTGTGATTTCAGTGTGCCGTAGTATCGGTCGGTATATACCTCCTCATATTCTACGAACTCATCAGCCTCTATCTTGCTGCGGAACTCCTCAGGGGTGAGGAAGAAATACTCTACGCCGTTTTGCTCTTTGCCGCGTGGAGGGCGTGAGGTGCAACTGATAGAGAAGTGCATACGCAGTTCAGGGTGCTCGTTCATGAGCCAGTTTATTATTGTTGACTTACCGCAACCGCTTGGTGCGGAGAATATAAGTAGTTTGCCGGTCATCATGGAATGGTTTGGTGGTTAAGTGGTGTCGATGTTTAGTTGATTGGTGGTTTGGGTATTTTGTTGTTTAGTTGATTGGTGATTTAGTCTTTATTCAGTTGCTGGGGGATGGGTTTATGGCCGTTGGCTTTGACGCAATCCACAATGGTCAAGCACATGGTCAACTAAACAACGAAACAACCAAGCCGCTATATTCCTCAGTACATTATGCCAAAGAATCGTAGTATGTCGTTGAGATTCGCCACGAACATGAGTGCGAAGAGTATACCCATGCCTACAAATTCCGCACGTACCATGAACTTATCGCCTGGTTTGCGACGGAATATCATTTCGTAAAGCAGGAACATCACGTGTCCGCCGTCGAGTGCCGGAATGGGCAGTATGTTCATAAAGGCGAGAATGATAGACAGGAAGGCCGTCATCATCCAGAACATCTGCCAGTCCCATACGGGTGGGAACATGGAGCCAATGGCACCGAAACCGCCAAGTTGCTTGGCTCCTTCGGCGGTGAAGACGTATTTAAGGTCGCTGACATAACCCCCAAGCATATCGATGGCGTAGCCTATTCCGGCTGGTATGCAGGTGATTATGTCGTACTCCTCATGTGTGGGCTTGGCGTATTTGGCTATTGTTGTCATGCCAACTCCAAGGTGTACCTCGTTGTCAAAGACCACTGTCGCAGTGTCTGTCTTACCTGTTGCAGCCGCTTTATACACTATTGTGGTGGTAAGTGTGCGCAGGGAATCCTGTCGTGTGGTGCAGTCGCTGAGAATATCTGCCATTCGTCCCGTCTCGTATGTAAACGTGTTCCATGAATCAACGGGCTTGTCGCCAATGGCAAGTATCATGTCTCCCTTCGCCATACCAGCCTTTGCGGCTGCCGTTCCGGGCAATACCGTGTCTATCTCCGCTGGTATGAACGGCCGGCAGAACACTGGATCGCTCTTCAACATATCAAGCAGTGAGAGGTCTCCGGGCAAGGGGATGGTGACTTCCTGCCCCTGTCGCTTCACGGTAACAGCCGTGGCAGAGGAGATGTCACGCAGCAGATTGGCGTCAAAGGCCTTGAAATCACCGTTGTCAGAGCGAAGAAGTATGTCGCCGTCCATGAATCCTAACGCCTTGGCCTGCTCGTTATACTTCATGCCCAGAGGCATATCCTTTACGGCATAGTAGTCATTTCCCCATGCAAAGAATACCGCACAGTAGATGACAAGGGCGAGGACGAAGTTGACAAGTACACCGCCCGTCATGATGAGCAGCCTCTGCCAGCAGGGCTTTCCGCGGAACTCCCACGGCTGTGCGGGGGCTTTCAGTTTATCTACATCATGTTGTGTCTCGTCTATCATGCCCTCTATCTGACAGTAACCGCCGAGGGGTATCCAGCCGATGCCATATTCCGTGCCCTCATACTCGTATGTGCCGTCCTCCTTCTTCTTTGCGGGAGCCTTGCCCCACAGCCGGCGCCACCATTTGGAGTAGGTGCTGAAAAGAGAGAACTTGTAGTCAAAGAATACGTAAAACTTGTTTACCCTCACCCCGAAGAGTTTGGAGAAGAAGAAGTGTCCGCCCTCATGCAGGGCAACGAGAATTGTTATTGCAAGGATGAACTGTAATGTACGAATTATTATTGTATCCATGATTAGGCTATGCCGGTGTTATGATTTATTAGTTGATATCTATAAGTTCTTGGGCGATGCGTCGTGCTTCGGTATCACTTTGAATGTAGTCTTCGTATGTAGGAGCAGCAATTACCGTTGCCTTGTTGAGCGTCTTCTCTATTATGTCGCCCATGTCGAGGAAGCCGATGCGTCCCTGTCTGAACGCAAGGTTCACCACTTCGTTGGCGGCATTGACTACACAGGCAGCATTACCCCTACGTCGTAACGCCTCAAAGGCGAGGGCAAGACACTTGAACTTATCCATGTCTGGCTCGAAAAACTCCAGTGGTTGTCGGAAGAAGTCAAGACGTTCACCCGTCATTGGCAACCTGTCGGGGTAGGTAAACGCATACTGTATTGGCAGCCTCATGTCCGGAACACCGAGTTGGGCCTTTACCGCACCATCGTGAAACTGCACTGCGCTGTGGACTATTGACTGCGGATGTACCAATACCTGTATCCTGTCTGCCTCCACACCAAACAGCCATTTCGCTTCAATCACCTCAAATCCCTTGTTCATCATGGATGCAGAGTCGATGGTAATCTTTGCTCCCATGTCCCATGTCGGGTGCTTTAAGGCATCAGATGCCGTCATGGTGCGCATCTCCTCAAGCGTCTTTTGGCGGAAGGGACCGCCTGATGCAGTGAGCAATATCTTCTCGATCTCGTTGTCACCCTCACCAACAATGCTCTGGAAGATGGCGGAATGTTCTGAGTCAACGGGCAGAATGGGGGAGTGGTACTTGTTGGCGAGGTCGCAGATAAGTTCTCCTGCCACCACCAGCGTTTCCTTATTGGCAAGGCAAATCTTCTTACGGGCCTTGATAGCGTGTATGGTTGGGGCGAGACCTGCAAAGCCTACCATCGCCGTCAGCACCATATCAATGGGCTGTGATTCCACAATGTCGCAGAGAGCCTGTGCTCCTGCATACACCTTCACGTCAGGACAGTCAGCAAGGAGGTCCACAAGTTGTTCGTATTTGTCCTCGTTGGCAATGACAACAGCGGCGGGTCGAAATCTTTTCGCCTGCTGGGCGAGTTGTTCCACATGGTTGTTTGCCGTGAGACAGTATGCCTCGAAGCGGTCATTATGCTCAGCAATCACCTCCAAAGCCTGTGTTCCGATGCTGCCAGTGCTGCCAAGGATGCATATTTGTTGTTTCATAATTCAAGTATTCCGTTGGGAATAATCATGGTTATTGTCTTCTTTCCTGTGTCAATGTCGGCTATAAGTTCTTCCGAAGCGGGTATCAGTCTGCCGTCAGAGAGTTCAAACATGATGTTCACCGTCTGCTCATCAACGGCTGAAATCTCGCCTATTGCCTCACCGTCAGTAGCGTTTATCACGGTGAACCCTACCAACTGGGCATATCTTAGCACATCGCTTTCGTCCTCGTTAGCCAGTTCTCGCGGGAAGAACACTTCTGTTCCAGTCAGTTCTTTGGCTCGTTCCTGAGTGTCAACGCCTTCAAATTTCACCAGCACTGTTTCCTGACTCTTGAACCGGTATTCCTCCATGAAGAAGGGAACCATTATTCCGTCAATGTCTAACACAAGGTATTCGGCGTCCATGCGGTCGAAGATGTCATCGTCAAACATCATGGATACCTCTCCTTTTATGCCGTGGGCCTTGCCCAATTTGCCTATTCTGTAAACGTCTTCTCTGCGTATCATTGCCGTGAAATCCTTGCTCCGAGGGCGTTAAGTCGCCCTTCTATGTCCTCGTAACCGCGGTCTATCTGTGCTATGTTGCTTATGGTTGATGTGCCATCAGCGGACAATGCCGCTATGAGTAGTGCTATTCCGGCGCGTATGTCGGGGCTTGACATCCTTGCAGGGCGCAGTCTTACCTTGTGATCGTGGCCTACTACCACTGCTCTGTGTGGGTCGCAGAGTATTATTTGTGCGCCCATGTCTATGAGTTTGTCCACAAAGAACAGTCGGCTTTCAAACATTTTCTGGTGGAATAGTACGCTGCCTTGCGCCTGTGTTGCTACTACCAGCATCACGGACAGTAGGTCGGGACTTAGTCCGGGCCACGGTGCATCACTGAGAGTCATTATTGTTCCGTCTATGAAAGAGTCTATCTGGTAGTGGTCGTGGTGTGGTATGAAGAGGTTATCGCCCTGTTCTTCTATTCGTACTCCGAGGCGTCTGAAGGCGTCGGGAATGATTCCGAGGTTGCGTTTTGATACGTCTTTTATCAGTATTCCGTTGCCAACCATTGCTGCCATGGCTATAAATGAGCCTACTTCTATCATGTCTGGCAGTAGTTTGTGGTATGTGCCGTGGAGTTTTTCTACGCCTACTATGGTGATGAGGTTTGAGCCTATGCCTGATATTTGTGCTCCCATTCTGTTCAGCATGTGGCATAGTTGCTGTATGTATGGCTCGCAGGCAGCGTTGTATATGGTAGTGGTTCCTTTGGCGTTTACTGCTGCCATTATGATGTTTGCGGTGCCTGTTACTGATGCTTCATCAAGCAACATATAGCAACCTCTTAGTCCTTCTGTTGCTTTTAGTTCGTACACTTCTCGTCCTATGACCTTGTCGTATGTCGCTCCGAGGTTGCGGAATCCGAGAAAGTGTGTGTCCAGTCTTCTGCGTCCTATCTTATCGCCACCGGGTTTGGCTACTGTTGCTCTGCCAAATCGTCCTAATAGCGGGCCAATCATCAGTACGGAGCCGCGTAATTGGGCGCATTTCTTTACGAATTCGTCAGAGGAGAGGTAGTCAAGGTCCAGTTCTTTGGCTGTGAAGGTGTATGTTCCTTTTTCTGTGGATTCTACCTTTACTCCCATTTCTTGCAGCAGTTTGATGAGGTTATTGACGTCAAGAATGTCTGGTACGTTGCTGATTGTCACGGGTTCTGCCGTCAGCAGCGTGCCACAGATTACCTCCAGTGCTTCGTTTTTGGCTCCTTGCGGTGTTATTTCGCCTTTTAGTGAGTGTCCGCCCTCTATTATGAATCTTTCCATTGCCATGTTTTTCCTCACTTCTTTTTGCGTCTTTTCTTTTTGTTCTGGTAGTCTGCCTGCATGGAATCTCTTGCTATTGCGCTGTTTGTTGTTCCGTTTCGTTGTCCGTTGTCAAGTTGCAGGCTGTCTTTGTCCAGTTGTATCACGCCGTCAGTGAAGCGTGCCATGTCTGATACTATTTTCTCTTTGTCTGCTGTTCCCATTCCCCACGTTGTCAGACAGCGGCTCATTTGTTTTGCGGTTTTTTCTGCAAGAGCGTCTCGTTCTCTGCCTGCTGGCATTTCTTTTAGTTTTGCGAAGGTGGCGAGCAGCAGTCTGCCGTAGTGTTTTACGCCCAGTCCTCTTTTGTTGGTGTATTCTATTTTCCCTGGCTTTATGGCCATCTTGTCCTCGTGTATGATTTCCACGGGGTAGTCAATGTCCAGTTTGAAGTCGCTCATCAGCGCCAGATGGTACCATAGTGCGGGCAGTCTTTCTTTGCTGTTCATCTGGCTTGGCACTACTCTTTTCATCACTTCTATGATGGTGTTGGCACATTTTTGCCTTTCTGTCTTTGTTGGCAGTGTCACGCATAGGTCCACCATTTGCTGTATGTCGCGCCCATATGCCATGAGTTTTAGTTTCTCGCGCTGGGTGTTATAGTCTAATCCTTCTATTTCCATATTCTTGTATGCTTGCTTGGGCTTCTTTGTTTCTCTGGCTGTTATGGTTTGCCGGCTCTGTATTCTTTCAGATATTCTGGCACGAAGTATGCCACGTCTTCCGTCATTCCCTTGTTCCATTTCATGTCAGCCAGTGGCAACATGTTTTTTGCCAGTGGCTCTATGCCTATTATGTACCGTGCGTTTGGGTGGTTTATGGCTTGCATGCACTTTTCTGCTCCGTTGCCAAAGAAGTACACTGTGCCTTTGTCCAGCAGGCTGCGGTATGTTTCTCCGTCCACTATGTCTGCCTGCATGGGGCGTATTTCCTTCAAACTTCTGTTGTAGATGGCTGCATATACCTCCATGCGCCTTGCGTCAATCATGGGGCAGAGCAGTGCGTCTGCTTCTATCTCGGTCTCTATCCTCTCTGTTTTTCCGTCCTTGTATGCCACGCATCTCACCCTGTCTCCCAGCAATACGGGTACGCAGAGCAGTTGTAGTGTGGGCACACTTATCAGTTTTGCGTCGCTGCCGTAGCATACTCCTTTTGCCATTGACACCCCGATGCGCAGTCCTGTGTATGAGCCGGGACCGCTGCTTACTGCTACGGCATCAAGTGTCAGTCCCTTTTCTTCTACCTTCTGTATTGCCTCGTCCACGTATGTTCCCAGTTTTTCTGCGTGATTAGGCCCGCTGTGGTCTGTCTTTTCATATAGCAGGAAGCCGTCTTTGCTCACTGCAACGCTGCATACGTCGGTACTTGTCTCTATGTGTAAAGTGCACGCCATCTTTCTTTCTTGGTTGTGAATATTGTCATACCCTTCTTGGGGTTATAAGTGTTTCGGCCTGAAATGTTGGCTATATGACCAGTGAGTCAAATCTTATAACCTGAAACCTTCAACCAGGTATTGCTCTAACTTTTTTCAAAAATTATTTTGCAAAAATACAACTTTTTCCCCGATTTTTTGTACTTTTGCAGAAATTTAACATCAAAAACCAGAGGTTTGGTACTGGTGCCGGGCTGTTGTCTGCGTTTTGTCGTCCCTGAATCAGTGGTGACATAGGTAGCCAGCAGTGGCTTACGCCCTACGGTCAGCCACCTGTTGCCAACTCAGAAAATATCAGAAAGCAATATGTTACTATCCATGACAGGCTATGGAAAAGCCTCCCGCACGTATCTTGACAAAACTATTCACGTAGAGGTAAAGACCCTTAATTCAAAGGCGTTGGACTGCTCCACGCGCATCGCACCCGTATATCGCGAGAAAGAGATGGAGATACGGCGCATGATTCAAGACAGCGTAGTGCGTGGAAAGGTGGATTTCTCCATTTGGATTACGAAGGACGAGTCAGTCGACTCTGTCGTTGTAAATACGGCCCTCGCCGCTGATTATCACCGTCAGATAGCCGCCTTGCAGCATCAGTTAGGCCTTGATGCAGCACCGATGACGGCTGATACTCTTGTGCCCCTTATCATGCGTATGCCAGACATATTCACTCGCACGGACAATGAGGAACTGACAGAGGAGGAATGGACCGTGGCGCATGACGCTATCGCTGAGGCTCTTGCTGCCCTTGAAGCCTTCCGCAGGCAGGAGGGAGAGGCGCTGCGTCATAAGTTTGAGGAGAAACTTGACAACATAGCCTCATTGATGAAGCAGATAGAACCATACGAGCAGTCGCGAGTTGAGAAGATACGCCAGCGTCTGACGGACAACCTTCGTGCGCTGCCAGGGGTGGATTATGATGCTGGCAGGCTTGAGCAGGAGTTGATATACTACATCGAGAAACTTGATATATCAGAGGAGAAACAGCGTCTTGCCAACCATCTCAAGTATTTCCGTGACACTATGGACGAGCCTCTGTCGCAGGGTAAGAAACTGGGATTCATCGCTCAGGAGATGGGACGTGAGATAAACACCACGGGTTCTAAGTCAAATCAGGCTGAGATGCAGAATATTGTGGTGCAGATGAAGGACGAACTGGAGCAGATAAAGGAGCAGGTGCTTAACGCACTGTAACGCTTTCCCCTTGCGATTGATGCTTTCTTAGTGTGTTATAGTTACCTTCAGTGGGTTCTTTATGTTGTTGGCGTAGTGGCGTATGAGTTGTTCCCACACCGTCATGGTTGGTACATCGTACTTGCTCCATGCCGAACCGGCGTAGTAAGTGAATGTCTTTTCTTGTGACAGTGTGGTCACTCCGAGCACGTGTCCTATGCCTCCCGCCTTCTCTTCGGACAACGGTTGATATTTTATTGCCTTCATTTTCTTTGGGTAGTAGCAGGCAATGAACAGTTGACCGTTCTGTCCTTGTGGGGTGTCGAGGGCGTCAGAGTAGGTTATGTAGCCCTCTTTCTTGTTTATGACGTATGCTTTTGGCTGGCTTTTATGTACTACAATGCCGCTTGCTACCGGTGTGTTTGCCTTGGCACCATCGTATGTTACCTCTACTTTTGCAAGGTGTGTACCCTTGTCTTGGGTAATGATACGTGTTTCCTTGATACCGTCTTGCGCATACATTTGCAGTCGAACGGTGAAGCGCAGTGGGCCGTTCTCTGTTATTTCAGCCTTTTCATACACGTCGGGCAGTATGAGATTGTCTCCGTCAAGCAGTGCTGGTGCTCCGGCGCCGAGTGTGTTTCCTACGGTGTATGCGTCCATTCCCTGTCCTCTGTCGCGGTGATAGGTATAGCGGTCACGGTGTATCTGTGGCCATTCGCTGCCTCTTCCTGCTTTTTTCAGTTGTGAGTTGATGGCGTAACTGGTTAGTTCGCTGTTGTATAGTGCGTCCTGTATGGGGTAGGTCACGTTCTTTGCAAAGGTGTCGAAGCCGCTGACGCCTTTGCCATGCATCTGTGGTCCGTACATACGCCATGCGCATTTGTCGTTTTCCCAGGCCAGGTCGTCGGAGCGATCGGGGTATATTCGTCCGTTGCAGTCCAGTCGTGCGGCTTTGGGTTCGCCGCATCGTATGGTGAGGTTGATGGTTGATAGTGGTGCGATGTATGTCTGAATGAGCAGTTTTCCGTCGCGAGTGAGTTGGTAGGGACGTTCTACGTTGTCGCCATCGAGTACAAGTATCTGTCTGCCTCCGCCTATTCCGAGTGCTGAGAATATGTCTTTTGCGGGCAGTTCTATGATATCGCAGCGGTTGTCTGCCGTGGTATTGCTCACGGTTATGTTTACGCTCTTGCTGCTGTCTGCTGTTCGTGGTGCTCCTGGCAGGTGTTGGCGTGAGGCTGTTTTGTCAAGGTATCTTACGCGTTCGCAGGCTGCCAGCAGCCATGCTCCGGTGCCAAAGGGTGCCTGACTGCGTGCGTCCACAATCTTTGTCGGGTCTGGTTTCTCGCCTATTGGCTGCACATAGCCTATGCTTCCGTCTGCTTGCAGGGCGGTGTGGGATAGGTATTGCCATGCTTTTTCTATTACTTCGGAGTATTGCGCCTTGTCAAGGTATCCGTGGTTGACACCCCACAGCAGTCCGTAGCAGAAGAAGGCGGTGCCTGATGTCTCTGGTCCTGGTGCGTCATCTTCGCATAACATGGAGCGGCTCCAGTACCCTCCAGGCTGCTGGCAGCGGGCTACGCCCTCGGCAAGTTGCTGGAATCGTTGTACGAAGATGTCGCGGTGACGGTAGTCATGGGGCATATCGGCAAGGACTTTGGCAAGGCCTGCCAGCACCCAACCGTCGCCACGGGCCCAGAAACTCTTGCCTTTGTTGCAGGAGGTGGTTACTTTTGGCCAGATGTATTTGCCGTCGCGGTAGTACAGTTGTGCGTCTTTGTCCCACATGAGGCTGTCGCTCCATAGGAAGTTCTCGTGCAGTTTGTCAAGGTATTTGGTGTCACCCGTGAGGTGGTACATCTTGGTCATGACGGGCATTACCATATATAGCGCGTCAGCCCACCACCAGAACTTGTTTTCTTGCATGCTACATTCGTGGGACATGACTTCTATGGCGCGTGCAACTTTATAGTCTGCGGGCACGAGGTTGTACATATCTATGTATGTCTGGAAGCATATCTGCCAGTCGCCGAATAGCACAAAGTCGTTGCCTTCGCCGTAGGCCTTGTACCGCCAGCGTGCCTTGTCGTTGGAGGTAGCGCCCATCCACTTGTTGTGTCGGCACCACTTCTCGCTGTACTCGTAGTAACGGGCGTTGCCGGTAAGGCGATATGCTTCCATGTTGCCGGTGAAGTAGGCGGCGTTGTCCCAGAAGGCACGGCACTGCGGACGGTTGTTGGCCTGCCAATAGTCATTTACTTTCTCTATTTTCTGTAACACCTGTGAGGCGTTCTCACCCTGGACTGTGACGTTACAGGGCAGCAGAGCCAGCAGGAGGAGTAGGGGGAGATGTAAGGCATTCATTATGGTTGTCTTTTGGTTAGTTGTATAGAGATGTCTGCAAAGTTATGAAAAAAAAACGAGAAACGTGCCACATACGCCCTTGAAAGTTGTTCTTGAAACGTGTTTTCGCTTGTTTTACCCTTTCTTTGTGTGCTTTTACAGAATTATGTTGTAATTTTGCAACTGATAGTTTAATATGTAAATTTTCTTTCTGTTGTATGAATATAGAGGATGTTACGTTGCCCGTTGGCGTGGGTGAGCGTCGCCTTGTTAAGGCTGACGAGCGTGAAGAGTTGTTTCCAGAGGTAGATTACAGCGGCAACGTGCTTTGTAGTATTAGCCGTGCCGAGGCTCACTGTGGCACGAAACGGCTTCACCCCGTGGTGCATCTGCACGTGTTCAACAGTCGTGGCGAACTGTATTTGCAACATCGTGCGGCGTGGAAGGAGGTGCAGCCAGGCAGGTGGGACACCGCTACGGGTGGGCATATAGACTATGGTGAGACGGTGATGGCGGCACTGGCACGTGAGGTTTACGAGGAGATAGGCCTTGCGCCAGAGAGTTATGAGCCGCGGTTGCTGAGGAAATATGTATATGAGAGCGATATAGAGAGGGAACTGGTGTATGTCTTCGCCACCACGTATGACGGTGCATTGTCACCCTCTTCCACTGAGACGGCGGGCGGAAGATTCTGGTCCAAGGACGAGATTCTTGCCAACGTAGGCAGAGATGTGTTTACGCCTATGTTTGAGAAGGAGATTGCTTCGCTGGAAGGCGTATGGTGATTAGGTGCTGATAGCCACGTAATCAGCACCTGATTGCATTGTGAACAGACCCTGATTGCTTTGTAATCAGCACCTTATTGCCGCTGCTGACGTTGTTATCGGGCTTGGGGGACGACTGCTCCTGTTATACGGAAAAAAAGAATGTGATTACGCAACGCACAGCCATGCTCGTTGGCAGCGTTATGTAATCACATTCCTTTTACCCCCAATCCGTCATTACTGTGGTATAATGACCGATTGGGTTTGTTGCTGTTCCTATGTCTTATACGAGGTGTGCAATGAGGTCTTCACGCTCCCCGTCGAGGTAGTCGATGACAGGTATCTCCACCATTGTGTAGCAACCGGGCTGCTGGCGCATAGAGGCACGAGCCACGTTGACAAGAACCTGCGCCGTGAGAGCGGGGTTGTTAATCTTCATGTTGAACTCTATCATCTGGTTATGTGTCTTTCCGCTCACACCTTTTCTTACGAGGTTAACGCCGTGACCCACATCGTTGAGGTCGTCAACGCTTGGCACTTGGAACACGTGTGTCTCGTCATTGGCAAAGTATGGGTCTGCCTTTATCGCAGCGGTGACCTTCTCCAGGTCAGCACCCTCTTCCAGTTCTACATATACCATGCGGCGGTGTATGCCCTCACCAACAGGTATGGTCATTGACAGGGCATCCTTAACACCCTCCTTTGAACGTACGCAGACGGAGTGACCCATGGAACGTCCCGGACCGAAGTTGGTGTATGACAGTCCCTTTGGCGCAAGGCTCTGCATCAAGGTGCGTACAACAGAGTCAGAACCGGGGTCCCAGCCTGCTGCAATGACTGCCACTGTGCCGTGCTCCTTGCAGATAGGCATGAGCGCACGACGGTAATCTATGATTGAGGTGTGTATGTCAAAGGAGTCAACAGTGTTTATGCCCATTGCGAGAATCTTTTCTGCATACTCCTGGCAAGAGCGTGTAGGGGTTGCGAGTATGGCCACATCAACGTCCTTCAACTCGGTAATGTCCTTCACAACTTCATACTGTGCCAGTTCCGCAGGCTTGTTCTCGGCACCGTTGCGGCGCACTACTCCTGCAATCTCAAAGTCCTTAGAGGCTTCAAGAGCCTCGATGGTGAACTTGCCAATGTTGCCGTATCCTACTACGGCTGCTCTGATTTTCTTCAGGTTTGTTTGGTTGTTGTTTTGTTTGTTTTTATATGCTTTGGTGTTTATTGTTTAGTTGTCAGGCTGTTTTGTCGTTGAGTCGTTTGAATGAATGGTTGCGAAGAACTAATCGTTCGGCACGTAATGACGCTTGATATAGGCAAGAGATAAGAAATCATCACTTATAACCAGGCGACAGAACGACATAAACAATCAAGCCACTAAACCACCATGCTCAGTTCTTAAAACTATGTATCGGTGCGGGTATGCGCCCTCCGCGGTTTACGAAACGGTCGCAGGCAAAGGTGTTTACAGGCATTATCGGGGCGTAACCGAGCAGTCCTCCGAACTCAACCGTGTCGCCAACGCTCTTGCCTTTGACAGGTATTATGCGCACGGCGGTGGTCTTTTGGTTTATCATACCTATGGCACTCTCGTCGGCTATGATGCCGGAGATGGTGGAGGCAGGTGTGTCTCCCGGTATGGCTATCATGTCAAGACCCACGGAACATACGCAGGTCATGGCCTCAAGTTTCTCTATTGTCAGTGCTCCCGCTACCACAGCGTCAATCATTCCCTGGTCTTCTGACACGGGAATGAAGGCTCCTGACAGTCCGCCGACGTATGATGAAGCCATTACTCCACCCTTCTTCACCTGGTCGTTGAGCATTGCTAATGCCGCTGTTGTGCCTGGTGCGCCGGCTCGGTCAACGCCTATGCACTGCAATATGTCGGCAACAGAGTCGCCAATAGCAGGCGTTGGGGCAAGAGAAAGGTCTATAATGCCAAACGGAACACCCAGTCTTTGGGAGGCTTCTTGCGCTACCAGTTGTCCTACACGGGTAATCTTGAACGCTGTTTTCTTTATTGTCTCACAGAGAACTTCAAAGTTTGCCAGTCCTTTCCCCGTCACTTTGTTTATCTCTGAGTGCTTGTCCATCTGTTCAAGGGCATACTTTACCACTCCGGGACCGGACACTCCGACGTTTATTATGGCGTCGGCCTCGCTCACACCGTGGAACGCTCCTGCCATGAATGGGTTGTCATCAGGCGCGTTACACAGCACTACGAGTTTGGCACAACCAAGTGAATCCTGTTCTTTTGTGTATTCTGCGGTCTGTAATATGATGTCACCCATGAGGCGAACAGCGTCCATGTTGATGCCGGTTTTTGTGGAACCAACGTTTATACTGGAGCATATCCGCTCTGTTTCTGCCATTGCTTGCGGTATAGAGCGTATTAAGAGTTCATCGCTTTTGGTCATGCCTTTGGAGACAATGGCACTGTATCCGCCAAGGAAGTTTACCCCTACTTCCTTCGCTGCCTTGTCAAGTGTCTTGGCAATGACTACATAGTCTGCGGGAATCTTGCAGCAGGCAGAGCCTACAAGTGATATAGGCGTGATGGAGATGCGCTTGTTTACTATGGGGATAGCGAACTCGCGACTTATCTCCTCACCGGTCTTTACAAGGTCACGGGCAAGGGTTGTTATCTTGTTGTATATCTTTTCGCACGTCACTTCCAATGACTTGTCTGCGCAGTCAAGCAGACTTATGCCCATTGTGATGGTTCGTACGTCAAGGTTCTCGCGCTCGATCATCTTGTTAGTTTCGAGCACTTCGTATATGTTGATCATGTGGTTGTTTGGTGATTTAGTTGTTTCGTTGTTTAGAGGTTTGGTTGTTTGGTGGCTCGGTTGTTGTTTATGGGTTGTGAATGATGGGTTACGGCCATATATTATGACCGCTCGACTATGCTGTTTCGCTTGCTGAGAATCAATAATTCACAACTTATATCTACCCCCCCCTAAACAACTAAACCACCAAACCACTAAACTGCTAAATCCTGTGCATCTTGTCGAATATGTCTTCTAATTGGCATTTAACCTGCACGCCCATGTCCTTGCCTATGGTGTTAAGGTCGGCCGATACCTGTTCGAAAGCGGTGTTGCAGCGTGACATATCAACTATCATCATCATGTTGAAGAAGTCTTGCACGATGGTCTGTGATATGTCAAGAATGTTTATTTGACTATCTGCAAGGTAGGTACATACCTTCGCTATGATGCCGACGGTGTCCTTTCCTACTACGGTTATTATAGCACGTGTCATGTTTTTTATATGTTTTTTATGTTGTTATTCTCCTGTTTTTACGTTGTGAGCACAATATCTTTGCAAAGGTATGAAAAACTAATGAAACGACCAAATAAATCTGCTAAAAACTCTTTATCGGCTGTTTCATGGACCTAATAATGCCTACGTATGCAAGGAGTAGCACGTTCATCATCAGTGCATATATTATTGCAGGCACGGCAATCGTGCTGTTGTTGAATACAAAGGGGCTTGACGCCACGGCAATGGCCTGTGCCGCGTTCTGCATACCTACCTCTATCACTATTGTCCTGCGCTCCTTCTTGTTCAGTCTTGCTGCCTTGCCACAGCAGTATGCTATGGTGATTGCTATGGTGATGAGAAGTGTTACGCACAGTCCGAGGGTCGTAAAGTGCTGGGATATGGTGTCTTGGTGCTGTATGAAGAATAGTCCTGCCAGCAGCATCAGTGCCGGGAAGGCGAATTTTGACAGTATGCTGTCCATACTGCTTGCTGCTCTTTGCCATTTCTGTCTTACCAGAATTCCTGCCAATATGGGCACGAGCATGGTCACAAGGTTTTGCATCAGCAGTCCGCCCATAGGCAGTTCTACGCTTGTCTGTTCTCCTACTGAGGCTGTTGCATAGTGCATTATCACGGGAACGGTGGCAAGGGTGATGACGGAACTTAGCGCAGTGAGTGACACGGAGAGTGCTATGTCACCTTTGGCAATCATTGAAAAGATGTTGCTTGATGACCCTCCGGGGCAGCAGGCTATCAGTATTACGCCTATATATAAATAAGGTGGCAGTCCGAACGCTGTTGCAAGGGCTATGGCTACGGCTGGAAGCAGGAGTAACTGACCGCATAGTCCTACAAGTACTGCTCGTGGGCGTTTGGCTACAAGCATGAAGTCTTGCGGCTGAAGCGTCAGTCCGAGGTCAAACATGAGTAGTGTCAGTATGGGAAGAACGATGTATAGGCTGTTCATTTGAGTGAATTATGGGTTATGAGTTATCTGTTGCTGGTTTTAAGGTTTGGGGTTATCATGTGTCTGGAGGGTGCTGATGAGTTGTGGGTGATGAATTGTTGGCATGTGTTCTTGTCGCCCGGCTCTGCCGTTTCGCTTGTGAAGAATTTAATAATTTACAACCCATGACAAACGACTAAGCAACTAACCCTCCCAGTAACTGTGTCACTGAACCACCAAACTGCTATTCCTCTACCAGCCTCTTTGCCACTGCAAAATTACACATTTATTTCCAATTACGTCACGTTTCGTGGCATTTTTATCTCATCGCCCTGCTTTTGTCAATTAGTTTTATCCATAGGTCTGACATCAATTTGTGGCCCGCTGCCGTGGGGTGTATGCCGTCCCATATCCAGTAGGTGTCGCTTACGCCGTGTGTTTTGCCTATGGTCTTGGCAAACATCACATCGTAAGGCAGGTATATCGCGTTGTAGTCATCTGCTATCCGCTTCACGGCGGAGGCGCATTGCCTTATCATCCGCTTGCGTTCTGCATAGTTCTCGCTCTTGCGCATCTTGCCGGTGTAGGCCACGAACGGTGCGCCGAGCACTATCCTCAGGTCTGGATTCTGTACCCGTGCGCTGTCAAGCAGGGCGCGATACCTCGCTTCCCAGTCTGTGATGTCAAAGTCCTTCCCTCCGTTTCTTATAAAGATGTCAACATCGTTTGTGCCTATCAACACCGACAGCACGTCGGGGTGCAGTGCCAGCACGTCTGTGTTCCAGCGTTTCTCAAGGTCGGTCAGCGTGTTGCCCGATATGCCACGGTTGAAGAATTCGTAGTTCCTTTCAGGGTATTCTGCCTGATAGTGTGCTGCGCACAGAAACATATAACTGTGGCCGTAGATGTGGTTCATGTCCCAGTGTGTGCGTTTGTCAGATGGTTTTGCGCTCCCTCCGCTTTTTCCCCAACCGCCGTCGGTGATGCTGTCACCGATGAACAGTATGCGTTTACCACCTGCGTTGAGGCAGAGTGACAGTGAAAGGAGAAGGGTAAGAAATGTCAGTCTTTTCATCATATCTTAATCATTGTTTTTTATTATGTGCAGGAGTTCAGGGTAAGCAGATGCCGATAACCTCACAACCTCTAACCCCTAATCCCACAACCTATAACCTAAAAAGTCCCACCTTCAACCTCCTACCTCACAATCAGGTGCTGATTGTGGGGTAATCAGCACCTGTTTACAATGTAATCAGCACGTGTTTACAACGTAATCAGCACCCTTTTGTCTTGCGCTCTGTGGTGATGCCTTCTGTGGCATGAACTGTTGTCTGTGGTGCTTTTGCGTGGCAGTGTTCCGTCAGCAGCCACATTGTTCTCCCTTATGCCTATACAAATGTTAGCGTTTAACGTCTCGCAGATGCTTAAAACGCCGTTACTGTGCCCGAGACGTAGTGTGTTTGTTTTGTCATTGCGGAATATATCTACTTGGTAGCCGTTGTCTCTGCATAGCCCACCTTCGGTCGTTGCATACCAGATGTAGCCTTCATGGTCTTGCAATGTGGCGTTGACACCTACAAGGGGGAGTTGCTCTAACGTGACAGGGGTGTATGATTGTGCTGACAGGTGGAGGCAACTGACAAGCAAGAGGGCTATGAGGGAGAGGGGGATTCGCATGGTCTTAAAACGAAAGAGCCAGCACATCGGCATTGTGACTGTATGCTTTGATGTGCTGGTTCTTGTATGGTTCTTGTGTTATTTATTATAGTGTGTGTGCTGAACTGCCATCGAAACAGTGTGTGCAGACCTTACATTTCGGTAGGCCAATGGCCTTTATTATGGTGTCTATCTTGCTGAATTTAAGAGAATCGAGATTCAGTCGCCTTGCTATTTCTTCTACCATGGCTTTGTATTCAGGTGAGTCTGTTGTGGCGTATGCCTTCAATCGCTCCTCTGGTATATTGGCATATTTCACTTTATCAGCCTCGTCCAGGAGTGTGGTGTGGTCTGAATGTGTTTCAATGTCGTGTATTACGCGACGTGTTATGAGTTCTAATTCGCTTTTAGAGGCAGAGAAATTGATGAAAGGGCAGGCCCATATCAGTGGCGGACAGGCTATGCGCATATGCACTTCCTTTGCTCCAAGGTTCTTGAGTATCTTGGTATTCTCACGTAACTGGGTTCCCCTTACAATGGAATCGTCACAGAATAGGCAGCGTTTTCCTTTTAACATGGACTGATTCGGTATCAGTTTCATCTTTGCCACGAGGTTACGCATCTCTTGATTTGCAGGCATGAAACTGCGTGGCCACGTGGGAGTGTACTTCGATATGCACCTCTGATAGGGCACATTATGACCTGCTGCGTATCCGGTTGCCATGCCAAGGCCAGAGTCTGGGATACCTCCTGCGTTGTCAACTTCGGTATTATCTTCTTCACCCATTACGCGTCCAGTCTCGTATCTCATTTCTTCTACGTTCTTTCCTTCATAGAATGATGTTGGGAAACCGTAGTATATCCATAGGAATGAGCATACCTGCATCTGCTCTTCTGCTTTCCTCAGCACTTCCATGCCATCGGTTTTGAGGCGTACTATTTCGCCTGGTCCTACGTAATGTACTGTCTCATAGTCAAGATTCGGGAACGCTGTGGATTCTGATGTGGCAGCCATTGCGCCTTCTTTTTTACCTATTATTATAGGTGTTCGGCCCCAACGGTCTCGTGCAGCGATTATTCCGTCTTCTGTAAGGAGTAGCATTGAGCACGAGCCTTTTACCGTTCTGTAAACGTTTTCTATACCGTCCACGAAGTCTTTGCCTTTCAATATCATCAGTCCCACGAGTTCTGTGGGGTTTATTTTGCCTGAGGAGAACTCGGAGAGGTGCATATTTTCGCTCAGCAGTTGTTGTGCTATCTCTTCCTCGTTGTTTATCTTTGCTACTGTAACAAGTGCAAATCTTCCGAGGTGTGAGTTGTAAAGCATTGGCTGTGCGTCGGTATCGCTTATTACACCGATGCCGCTTGTGCCGTCAAACTGTTCTAATCCGTTTTCAAACTGTGACCGAAAGTAACTGTTTTCCAACTTGTGTATGCGGCGAACGAAGCCTGTTTCCTTGTTGTATGTTGCCAGTCCGCCCCGGCGTGTGCCGAGGTGTGACTGGTAGTCAGTGCCGTAAAACAGGTCTGTTATGCATTTTTTGCGTGCAATGGTTCCGAAAAAGCCTCCCATTTTGTTTGGTGGTTTAGTGGTTTAGTGGTTTAGTTGTTTGGTGGTTTGGTTGTTTCGTGGTTGGTTGTGAGTTATGATTTGTGTGTTATCAGTTATTGTTTTGGTGAGATACATGGCCAAGTTATGGTGTACGGCCATATTATCAAGTTGTCAATTAACTAATCAACAAAATCTCTAATCAACCAAACCGCCGGAGAACCAACTATCTACGACCTTTGTTTAACCGTATATTATCTTACCTGTCTCGTCTGTATTCTCTGGTATGAAACTCTTGTTGTATTGTGTCATGCCTCTTAATGACATACCCATGTTAGAGAATCCGCCGTCGTGGAAGAGTGTTTGCATGGTGACTTTCTTTGTCAAATCTGAGAACATTACTATGCAGTAGTCTGCACATTCGTCTGCTGATGCGTTGCCAAGTGGTGACATACGGTCTGAGTAGTCCAGCATACCATCGAATCCTTTGATGCCGGAACCAGCGGTTGTCATGGTTGGTGATTGTGAGATACAGTTCACACGCACTCCTTTTTCGCGGCCGTAGATGTAGCCAAAACTGCGTGCTATTGATTCTAACAGGGCCTTAGCGTCGGCCATGTCGTTGTAACCGAAGAATGTTCTGTGGCTCGCCACGTAGGTAAGTGCGAGTATTGAGCCGCCTTCTGATATGGCATCCTGTTTCTTTGCCACTTGTATCATCTTGTGGAAGGATATGGCTGAGATGTCAAGGGTCTTGTCAAGGAAACCGTAGTCAAGGTCATCGTATGTGCGTTTCTTACGCATATTGACGGACATGGCGCATGAATGTAGCACGAAGTCTATCTTACCGCCCAGTGCCTGCTGTGCTTCTGTGAACAGGTTTTCAAGGTCTGCCACGCTGGTAGCGTCTGCTGGTATTATTACGGCGTTGGTTTTCTTTGCTAATTCATCGATTGTTCCCATGCGGCAGGCTACTGCTGTGTTTGTCAACACTATCTGTGCGCCTTCTTCTACTGCGCGTTCTGCCACTTTCCATGCTATGGACTGGTCGTTAAGGGCACCGAAGATGATGCCTCTCTTGCCTTTTAGTAAGTTGTAAGCCATTTCTCTTTCTTCTTGTTTTTGTTGTTATGTCGCTTGGCTGTCGTGCTGTTTCTTGTCTGGGGGAAGGCTATATTGTTTTTCCAGACATACTTATATTTCTGCGGATAACTAAGCGACTAATCAGTTGCAAAGGTACAAATATCGTATGAAATACGCAACAAAAAATAAGAAAAAATAACAATTCTGCTAAAATCTTATTTCGTTTGCCGTGTAAGAGAAAAACTTTTCTTAATTTTGGACACTGAAAATGACCGAATATCGCATCATAGATGACCTGTCAGCGGGTGGTGTTGCCTTGGAGACGCTCCTTCTTTCCCTGCCTGAGTGGCGGCGTGAGGAGGCGTTGAAGTTTCGTCATGAGAGGGGGCGCAGGGAGTGTTGCCTGTCTTATCTGTTGCTTCGTGACGTGTTGCAACAGTGTTTTGGTGTGATGCAGGAACCGTGTTTTGAGAGGTTGGAGCATGGCAAACCGCGCTTGTTGCTGCCTGCTGCCGATGGTGGGGATATGGTTTCGTGGGATGGTCACGGACTGTTTTTCAACCTTTCTCATTGCAGGCGTGCCCTTGCCTGCGTGGTAAGTGACGAGGGGGAGGTAGGCATTGACGTGGAGTGTACGGGCAGATACAATGCCCGGCTGGCCGAATACTGCATGAGTGAGGCGGAGAACAGCCGCATAGTGGCGGCTGACGACCCTGATGGGGAGTTTACATTGCTCTGGACAAGGAAAGAGGCTTTGCTGAAACTTACTGGTGAAGGCATTACGGACGATATGCGGACGGTGCTCTCATCTGCCCGAATGGAGGGGGTGACGATGCACAGTCATATTTGTAGGGAAAAGGGATATGCCTGGACGGTGGCACTGAGAACGTGAGCAACACGTGCGTTTAGGCGTCACGTCTGCTGGCGGTGACGGTTGCAAGGAGACCGTATGGCATGGATATTAAGACATAATAATCTTGCATAAGCAGCCCTTATATATATATAATATGGTGTGACAATGCGTAAAAACTAACGATATGAAACATTATTTTTTCATTCTCGTAGCCCTGCTCTGCATGGCATCGTGTAACTCGGGCAATGACATCCAGTCATCTGATACCGAAGGGGGTACATCCGACGAACCAATGACTCGTCAGGACAGCGTGATTAGAATGTGTACCTACGGACATCTTGGAGAACTGCATCAGGGCAATGTTTTCAATGTGGTCATCATGGCTGACGGCTACACCCAGGTCGAGATAAACAGAGGTAGTTATGCCAGTGCGCTGAACAAGGCAAAGGACGCACTCTTTGCAAGAGAGCCCATGAAGTCGTTGACAGAATATGTCAACATACTGACCGTTACCGCACCGTCAAATGTCAGCGGCATAACAACAAAGAAAAGAGACACGGTTTTCCGCACGTATTTTGACAACGGAAGCACTACTAACGTATATGGCGACTCCGTAACAATACAGTGTTGCGCACAGATGGCGTTGATAAAGGAATACGATATTACTACGGATGAGGAGTTGAGGAAACGCCTTGGGAACACCCTTGTCATCACCCTGCTCAACAGTAGCGAGTATAAGGGTGTGACATTGCTTGGATACGACGAGAAGGCTACGGACGGAATACCCGGAGGATGGTCGCTGTCATACGTGCCGACATATGCCAGAATCGAGGGAGTTGATGTGTTTGAAGACCTCATACAGCATGAGGGCGTGGGCCACGGCATAGCGAAACTGGGTGACGAATACTTCTACGAGGACAGACGTGTGACGAGTAACGATAAAAAGAGGTTCGACGATCTCTATAAACACTACTTCGCACAGAACCTGAAATATGATGCCACGGCTTTGACGTCAGTGACGAAACAACCGATAGAGAGTGACCACTGGCTTTACCAGTTCACGCAGGACGCTACGTACAACGATGAGGATATACGTTGGTATGCAGGCGCATTTGAGTTCCCGACACACTTCTGGCGCAGTTCAGAGTACAGCGTTATGAACGCAACAACGGACAAGGTGGAGCACCCGGAGGTGTATGACCCGTACTTCAACGTGGCAGGACGCGCCATGATATACAAGCGCATAATGCGTTGTTACTACGGCAGTTCGTGGAAGTTTGACAACACCCACTACTCCGAATTCACCAATTTCGACCAGAATGCACGCAAGGAACGTGCGGGATATAAGGCTACGCAGGGTGCGGCAGCAGCCAAATCACTGTCAGCACCATACTACATACGGTCACAGCAAGGCACCGACAGACCGCAACAGGCAACGCCGAAGGTCATAGAACCAATAAAGGTAAGGGTGATAAAATAAAGCAATGACAGGTAGTAAGACAGTATGCCACCCAGAGAAGAGAGGGTATGCATAACATAGTCCCGACCCGAAAAGACACAAAGGAAAAACAACTCACAACAGGGAAACACGCTGGCAACCCTGCAATCAGCACCCGATTGCAGGGTAATCAGCACCAAATCACACAGCAATCAGCACCTGTTTGCGGCATAATCAGCACCTGATTACAAAATACGGGGAAACACCTCAGAAAACAACATTCACCACCGTAAGGGCTGGGAGCACGGCTCTCACACCGCTGACAGCGGCAGAAACCCACGACAGTCGGTGACAGGCAGAGAGCGAAACAAAACACATCATGGCAATAATAAAAACTATCTATGGCAAGACCCCACAGTGGGGCAAAGACTGTTACTTCAGTGAAACAGCAGCAGTGGTGGGCGAAGTCACCATGGGCGACCAGTGTTCCGTGTGGTTCAGCGCAGTGGTAAGAGGTGACGTAGCCCCCGTTACCATGGGCAACCGCTGCAACGTGCAGGACGGAGCCTGCGTACACGTTACCAACACAACAGGTCCTACGGTGATGGAGGACGATGTTACCATAGGCCATAACGCCACAGTACACGCCTGCACGCTGCGAAAAGGCTGCCTGATAGGCATGGGTGCCACCGTACTTGACAAGGCCGACATAGGCGAAGGAGCAATAATAGCAGCCGGAGCACTGGTGCTGGGAGGCACAAAGGTGGGAGAACACGAGATATGGGGAGGCGTACCAGCGAAGTTCTTGAAGAAAACTGCACCAGGACAAGCAGAGAGTTTCGCAGCACACTATGCACAGTATGCAGCCGATTATCTTAACGAGGAAGAAGAAAAAAGAAACAAGTAATATAATGTAAAACCAAGTAAAAAAAGGAATTATGAAAAAGTATTTTATCGCAGTATGTATGCTTGCCACCGCCGTTGGCGCAACGGCGCAGATAGAAGACGATGACAAGCAGTTGTTTAACCACCTCGGTGCCGGCGTCAGCGTGGGCATGGACGGTATAGGAATAAACCTCGCAACAACCATTACACCGTATGTTCAGGCGAGGGCGGGGTATAACTTCTTGCCAGAAATTAAGGTGAAGGATATAGAAGTGGACGTGAATATAGATGGAAACAATGAGCAAGTTATTAAGAACACTTATAAAACAGTGACCGGTAAAGACTTGGATATACGAGAAATGTGCTTATTGACGGAAAGATAAACATGAATAACTTTAAGTTGTTGTTTGATATATATCCTTCAAAGACATCTGCTTGGCGTCTTACCGTAGGTTTCTATGCTGGCAAGTCACAGATTATCGACGCTTATACCA
>JALFNY010000049.1 GCA_022774105.1 Prevotella sp. | reverse complement strand
CTCATAACATACAACCTAATACCTCATAACCTAAAACCCAACACCTCATAACCCACAACCTAGCACCTCACAACCCACAACCTAATACCTCATAACCCACAACCTAACACCTCACAACCCACAACCTAACACCTCACAACCCGTAACCTAATACCTCATAACCTAAAACCGAATACCTCATAACCTAAAATCTAATACCTCATAACCCACAACCTAACACCTCACAACCTACAACCGAACACCTCACAAATAATATGTAAACAGTAAGGAAGAGACATAAAAACGGCGAGAAAGGAATAAAAAAAAGAGCCGCACAATAGCGCGGCTCATAGTCTTTACAGTTAAGTTTTATCATGGTTTGCGGGGCTGGTTACGTGGGGGCCAGCATCGCATTGCGTGACGTTCTTTTTGTCAAAAAATCCCGATTTCATCGTGTCTGTGCACCAGAAACGGTGTATGTTCCCTTAGCACTCTCAATGATTATGTGACCGTCTTTGACGTATTTCACGACGGAAGGGTGTGATGCCTGTTCCGTTGCATCGCTGACGCCGCGCACCTCTGTTACGAGGCTGCCGGCTTCGAGTTTGAGGCAGTCATACATGAAGCCGCCATTCGAGCCGTTACCAGACATGGTCAGCGTCACGGTGTTTGTCCCTACTTTCAGTGCAGAGGCAGGGAAGGTGGTGGACATGAGCCAGTGGCGTCCGCTTTGTACGGCACTGCGATAGATTGCCGCGTCATTGACGCCGGGTTTCCATGTGCCTCTTTGCGTGCCGTTGACACTGACCTTCACGCTTGATCCAGCGCTTGTTGCTCCGGCGAGTGAGGCTGTGAGGCAGGCTGTACCGCTGTATTTCTTGTCAAGGTTGAACTTAATGGTCCATGTGCCGGACTTTGTCTGCGCATAATACCAGTTCTGCTTGGGGTCACTTGTGCCCACGGTGTATGTGAGAGTAGCGGGTGAACTGTTCCACAGGCCGTACTGACGCATCTCATCAGAGAGATTGTACTCGCTGCTGCGGCGGTCGTTCTCGCCTATCAGCCACAACTGATCAGTATAGCGTGTGGGGGTCCAGTTGATGGTACCGAGGCTCTGCTCTCCTTCTACCACGGTGATATCGTCCTGTTCATACATATCGGTAACATCGCCGGCAGTGGCATAAGCGTAGAGGTTATAAGTGCCCGGACGCACGTTCTCGATGCAAAAATCGCCGTTTTCATCGGTCTTTGCCCAGAACTGATAGCCGTGAGTGTGGGTCAATGGGTCCTTACCCTTCTCCTGCGCAAGCACTACACGCACCTTATCGTTACGCTGTCCTGTTGTGACATTGAGGTGTCCACGCACCGTTCCGCGTACTTTCGGGTAGAGTTCGTGATCAAACCACTGGAAGGGCCATTGCTTTTTTAACTCTTCGGCGCGGTTACGGGTGTCGAGAAGCGGATTTGTTGAGTACGGAGTATATATGAGGAACGGACCGTATAACTTCTTTTCTCCTTCATCAAGCACCATTGCCGAGCCTCCGAGGTGCTCACCTTGTAACATCTGTATGGTGATAGGTGACTTGCTGGTGGCGTGTGTCGTCAGTTCCTGTCGCTCCACACCGCCGTTTATCCACTCGTAAGATACGGGGACATTGAACACACCGTAGTAGCCGTTGTATAGTCCATGCAGCGTGTCTCGCTCCACATAGTTTGCCCAGTTGTACTTGGTGTAGATGCTACCGTCGGCAAGTTTGTATGTAGCGTCTTGTATAGTGTTCTCCTCTTTCTCCGCTGTCTCCATCTCAGCGTTTGACGGTATCTTACCGTTCATGCGCCAATCGACGTAGCCATTGAGCATATCAGAGGTGAGACGTGAGCACACTCGCGCCTCTTTCACTGGCTCGCTGGCAGAGGTGGCGGTGCCTGTGGCAACAACATACACATACAGTCCGCCTATGTCATTGCGCATAATGTAACCCACCTCGAACAGGGTGTTACCGGCATTGGAGGTATATCGCACCTCGCACATCTCTGCAGTGTTCTTCACTACGGTTACTTCCGAGGGGTTAAGACCTGAGTTTCCGTTGGCAGTAGTCTTGTCAAAGTAAATGCCGTTGGAAGATAACACCTCACGGGTACCGTTGATTTTCATGCTGCTCACCTGGCCGTTAGTGCCTATTGTGACAAGCACACGACCGTTGTTCATGGTCGTCTTCATGCCATTTACCGTCATTGTGACATTTCCGACAGGCTTCGCCGTCATAGTAGTGACAACGAACGACAGGAGAAACAGTAGGAGGTTGAAGTTCTTTCTCATACCTTTTTCTTTTGCTTTTACCATATTTTACTCTTTGTGCTGATATTGATTGTATCCTTATACCCTATGCAGTCATTAGGTTCCTGCCTGTGTTCTGTAAACAGTTAGCAATGACTATACGGGTTAAACACAGTCGCCCCGTAGGCCTTTGCTTACGGGGCGACAGATAATTCATTATGTTTTCTCAGTCAGAACAGTTTACTTCACCTGTGCACCGGCAGCGGTATATGTGCCATTAGCACCCTCGATGATAACCTTACCGTTCTTGATGAACTTAACAGTCTTTACTGTTGCGTTGCCATTCTCAGTAACACCGTTTACTGAATCTGGTATGTCTTCTGACTCATATACCATGATGATGTCAAGACCTTTGCTTTCTGCACCCGCTGTAGCGTTCCATACAAGAGGTGTTGCCTCTGTAACAGTCAGGAGGTCAGACTCGCATTCTTTCCAGTTATCTGCATCTGCATACAGATCTATCACCTGTGTGCCAAGGGTGAACTTAGCGTTGTAAGGAACTGTGGCTTTAGCACCGTTAGCATCGAAGAGTACTGCATTAATCTTATATGAGCCTGGCTGGAGGGTTACAAGAGTAATGTCGCTCTCATTGTAAGCAGCCTTTGTGCCAGAAGAACGTGACCCTGCATTTGCGTGTGTGCAAGCAACTGTACCTTCAATGTTCTCTGCTTCCTCGCAGTAAACAGCCTTACCGTACGCTGTTGCTTTATAAACGAGGTTGTAATCTGTCTTATCATTCTCTATAACGAATGACTCATTGAACGGTGTTCCCTTTGCTCCCTTAGTGTAAACTACGCCGTTTGCGTCTGTTATCCAGTAAGAGTAAGGTACTGAGATGTTATCGTTTGTCTTAGCAGTGCCGCTCGCAACATTTGCCTTTATGACACTACCCTCACCATCAACGGCATTAACTACGTATTCGATC
>JALFNY010000212.1 GCA_022774105.1 Prevotella sp. | reverse complement strand
TTGCTGTAAACACCGTCTATTCCTATTGCAGCATCGCGCGCGGGGTTGCGCAAAAATGCTATGTTCTGGTTGGTGTTGGTGAGAAGTCCGCCGGCATTAACCGTCGTTGAGGCTGCCACTGCAATCGTCACAGCCAGAAATAATCTCTTAATCATCTTTTTAATTTACTTTAATTGGTTTGTCGCACTTTTTGTTTTATTTTGCGGGTGCAAAGGTATATAATTCGTTTATACTTATCATAGATTGTTCTTTTTTTCTGTTTGAAATTATGATATATTAACATATATATCAGAAAGTGGAGTTGTTTGTTTTGCTGTTTGGCTTTTTTATTGTAACTTTGCAACACTAAGCAGATTACAAGGACAACATAAACGGACTACAAATAATGCGTGCAGTAATACAGAGAGTGTCTCATGCCTCGGTCACTATTGACGGGGTAGTGCGTTCAAGGATAGGGCAGGGCTACCTTGTCCTGCTGGGTTGTGCCAATGATGATACGCAGGAGGACATCGATTGGCTGGCGCGTAAGATAGCGGCCCTACGTGTATTTGATGATGATGAGGGCGTGATGAACCGCAGTGTGATTGATGTTGGCGGTGAGGTGCTGGTAGTTTCCCAGTTCACGCTATGGGCATCATACAAGAAGGGTAACCGCCCCAGTTACCTCAGGGCAGGCAGTCACGAAGTCACAATACCGCTTTACGAGAAGTTTGTGGAGGCAATGGCCGCACAACTGGGCAGACCCGTGCAGACGGGTGAGTTCGGAGCGGACATGAAGGTGGAGTTGCTCAACGACGGACCAGTAACTATCTGCATGGACACAAGGAGCAGGGAGTGAGGGGGCGGTTGTTTAGTTGACGCTTGGAAAGCCCGAAGCCGTAAGGCTCCTTGGACGTAGGACAAAGTGGGGTTGATGCAAACCACAACCTGTAACACATAGCCTTGCCGCGCAAACAGCACCTGATTACTACGCAAACAGCACCTGATTACCACGCAAACAGGTGCAGATTACATAGTAAACAGGTGCAGATTACAAGGCGGTATGTAACTACATGACAGGCGAGGTGTGAGAGAAACAAGAGAACAAAGTACAGAATAACAAACAGACAAAGGAGTAAACGTATGGCAAACAGGATTAAGGAGATATTCGGAATAGAGCATCCCGTCATAGCCGGAGGCATGGCGTGGTGCAGCGGTTGGC
>JALFNY010000015.1 GCA_022774105.1 Prevotella sp. | reverse complement strand
AACAGGTGCTGATTATAATGCAAACAGGTGCTGATTATAATGCAAACAGGTGCTGATTGCAATGCAATCAGCACCTGTTTACTTTTCTATTTACACTGTACCCTACGCAAGGAGCATTATTATCAGCGTGTTACGACATTTAATCCTAATCGTTCATTAGAGTTCTGTTCATCTCGCTTATCTATATGCCAGACTGTGTCATGCTTCTTCTAAGGCACATCGGGATATGTTGAGATGATGCAGGGCGCACGATGATGCGCAGAGGAGCGTAAAGGAAGAGGAAAGCGACTGTAATAAGCGTGATAATAACTATTGGCGATTAATGTCCAATTTGGGTTAAAACTGCCACCATTTCTTCTTCGGCTGCGGCAGCGAACCGCTGTAACTCGCAGCATTGACACGTTCCTTTATAATGTCTTTCCACGTCTTGTTGTCACGTATCATACGATAGATTGTCCCCCAGTCAGGCAGTCCTCCGACGCTGCGGTCGTCTATCCAGATATCCACCTTCAACTTACGTGAATAGTGATTGTTATTCTCCATCTCCTCCTCAGGGTAGTCCCTGTTGACAGCATAGAACTCCACACCACGCTCGCGACACCAGTTCACAGCGTCATCAAGATACTTTCCCTCTCTCACCGTCCACAGTATGAGACGATGGTGGTCCCTGATGAGCATCTTGAGTGTATCAATGGCAAAGGGCTGTTCCTTGCCTATCTGAGGATATGCGTCAGTAACGATAGTCCCGTCAAAATCTACTGCTATGACCATAGGTGTATTGTGCTTAAAGTTTTATAGTATCATCATTGGGGTTGGAGTAGTGGCTATTTCTGTAAGAACTGTACCCATAAGAGTGATATCCATAGCCTGCACTCGGACCGTAATGTGAGTTGTAACGTCCATACTTGCCGTAGCGTCCGTATTTTCCGTAGCGTCCGTAGCCATAGGCGTAGCCATACTTGCGCTTTGACATATCTATGCCGTTTATTACCACGCACATATTAGGCAGTTTGCCATTGTCAGCCATTCCGTCAAGTTCTACGAAGGCTGATTTTTCAGTGTAGTCAGCACGGCATACAGCGACTGTTATATCGGTTACTCGGCCTATCTGTAACGTGTCAGACACAAGTCCTACGGGGGCTGTATCGACTATCACGTAGTCATATTCCTCACGCAAATACCCGAAGATTGTGTCAAGCGACTGGCGCGAAACCAGTTCGGCCGGGTTGGGAGGAATTGGTCCTGCCTTGAGAATGTCGAGGTTTTTGTTCACTCCTGAGGGCACTATCTGGCTCTTTATGTCCTGCAATGAGAGTTCCTCCCGTGTAAGAAGGGTTGATATACCGAGGTCCTCGTCACTGTCAAGTTCAAAGAGTGCCGCCAGACGCGGGCGTCGTATATCAAGTCCTACGAGCAACACCTTCTTGCCAAGCAGTGCGAAACTGACAGCGAGATTTGCTGCAACAAAGGTCTTTCCTTCACCAGAGACGGTGGAAGTGAACATTATTACGTTCTGTTTCTCCTTCATAAGGAATTGCAGGTTGGTACGCAGTCCACGGAAAATCTCCTCCATTTGGTCGTTTTTGTTTTCCCTTACAACGATTTCTCCTTTTGTCTTTGCGCTCTCGTTGGCCACCGCCACATCAGCAATGATTGGCCTCTTAGTAAGTTTTGCCACGTCCTCATGCCCCTCAATGCGGAAACGTAGTTTCTCTCTCAGTATCAATATGCCGAACGGTATGGCAAAACCAAGGAAGAAAGCGATAAGCATTACTATAGAACCCCTTGGCTTTACCTTTCCGACAAACAGGGGCTTGTCTATGAGTTTGCCCTTATCAGCGGTCGCTGCAAGTGAGATTGAGTTCTCCTCACGCTTCTGCAAGAGCATGATATACAGACTTGAAGTCACCTCCTGCTGCCTTCCTATATCGGTAAGGAATCTTTCCTGCTCTGGTGAGCGTGACAACTGGGACGAATACTTGTTGTAACTGCGCTGCAATACGTCACGCTGTATCCTCATATCCTTTATAGATTGTGATAGAGCCTGCCTCAAAGAAGACATCAAATCATCAAGTTGTGCGGTAAGAGTCATTACCGTAGGACTGAGTTCTGAGGCGCTTCCCAGAAGACGGTTGCGCTCAAGCACTATGGTATTATACTGCGCTATGAGTGCAGTAGCAGCGGGATCAGTCAGTCCTACATTGGAGGGCAGAGCCTGATACCTACCAGAATTCACATCCACATACTCCTTCACACTCTCCATAAGCAGCAGTTGCTTGCCCATCTCGGTAATCTCCTTCTCAGTAGCATCAGTGTTAAGAACTACCTGTGAAGCCGTAGTCTGAAGGTCAGCCATATTGTTATTGCGCTTATAACTCTCTATTGCACCGTCGGTGTTGCCCAACTCACTCTTGATTTTCTCAAGCCTTTGGTTGATAAACTCCTCCGTGCGCACGGCTATCTCGTTCTTGTCTATGTTGGCAAGCCTGTTATATACCACTGCAACCTGATTAAGATAGTCTATGCCTCGCTCTGGGATAATGTCATTATGGACAAGATTAGCGATGGTAGTAGTCTTTGACAAGGCTGACACATCCATGTTCTTGGCATAAGCCTCAGCCACTCTTGCAGGATTATATATATTAACCTTTACACTGCGACCGTCAATCCACCTATATTTTGTAGCCTTGTTCTGTGTGATACTAATAACTCCTCCCTTTGTAAGTATGGACATAGGAAGTTTGCCTGAGGCTCTGAACTCATCATAAGTCTTACCATCAGCCTTAAAGTATTTACCCTCTACATTATATATATAGTCGTTCTTTGTCACCTCAAGGTATATCTTCTTGTTCAAAGTATCAAGGTGTATAGGGTCTAAATCGACTATTACAGGATTATCCTTGTATATGGCTCTGTCCGTTATACGGCCCTCCGCCTCATAGTTGACGTAGAGTTTCAGGTCACGCACCACACCCTCTGCAACGCTGACTGACCTGAGAACCTCAAGTTCATTGTCAAAACCATCACTGTTAGTGACGAATCCAAGATTGGCAGCAGCCTGTATCTTGTTGGTAGTTCGCATTTTGTTATCGTCCTCCTTAACAAGAATCTTTGCCGTTATCTGATACACTGCCGGGGTATAACGTATGTATAATACAGCAATAGCAAGGCAAATAAACACCGACAACAATATCCACTGCCAGTTGAGCAAGAAGGTCTTGATGAAGAACTGCAAGTTCAAAAAAGAACTATCCACCCCATCTTGTTGTACATTTTTTGTCACTTGGTTTGATTCGTCTGTCATATTTAAGTTGTTTAAGTTTCTCACTCAGAACATTACACACTTGTCTTAATAAAAAAGTTTAACCATGCAAAATTAGCAAAAGTTTTCCAATAGAAAGCGTAAAAACTGTTTTTTCTTCATTAAAAAGGGCTTTTATTTATCAAAAGTCATGTTTTATCGTTTTTTTTATGTAACTTTGTAGCCAATTAATCATTTAAGAATCACACAATGGGCATATTATCTTTTTTTCAAAGACGCAATGACAATACAGTCAAAGTCGGAGGAATGCAGGACTATATGATGCTGATAAGGGTATATTTTCAAGCCTCAATAGCAGCGCAAGTAGGGATAAACAACATAGCGATGTTGCCTGATCTCCGCATATTCAAGTCAACATTCAAAGTCCACACCGAGCACAACAGGCTGGGAACAGGTGAAAAGAACGCCTGTCGCAAGATGCTAAAAGACATGTTTGGGCATAATGATGCCTTCTTCAGAGAGATAGACAAGAGCATAGCAAAGAACTGCCACAAGATGCAAGACGTGCAAACCTACCTGATACAGTTCCAGCATTTTACGCAGGACACAATGATGTTGATGGGTAATCTGATGAAGTTCAAACTACGATTGCCCTCTATCTTCAAAAAAGCAATATACACAATGACAGAGAAAACGGTTAATGACCTGTTCAACAAAAACGACTATTCTGATGCAGGAACATTGAAAGCCGTAGCCTCAGTGCGCAAATACAACCAACGGTTGGGCTTCTCACAAGAGTGGATTACAGACTTTGTGTATCAAATAGTGATGCTTGCAAAAAAAGAAAAAGCACCAGCAGAAAACACAAAGTAAAGCACAACATACACAGAAGGCAAAGAAACAGCAAACATATCGCTGCTGCAAAAAAAAGTGAAAAACTTTGGCTATTAAGAAGAAAATAACTAACTTTGCCACAAATTAACCTTACGTTTATGTTAAAAGCAGGGTCAGACATAAAGACATTAACAACAAACGTTCGCCGGCTGATACTCAAATTCACAGAGCAGAAGAAGGAGAACACAGAGTTGTATGCCATGGTTGACGAACGCGACAAACAGATTGCAGAACTTCAAAAGCGACTAAGCGAGGCAGAAAAAAAATACAATGCACTCATGACAGCAAAGATGCTAACGATTGCTGATACTGACATTGAGAACACAAGAAAGAAAGTTAACAAACTTATCAGAACTGTAAACCAGTGCATAACACTGCTTAGCGAAAAACAATAAGACGGCCGCAAACACACAAAAAGAAAACGGTCATCACACTATCAGCGACAGTAAGCAATGGAAAGAAACGTAGAGAAACAACATATAACCATTCATATCTATGACACGCAGATATCTATCATGGTTCCAAAAGAACAGGAACAGATGTACAGAGAAGCAGGGTCAATGATAAATGAAAGGCTTAACACATACTTCGGGCATTACAAAGGCCTGAAAAGCGATAAGGAAATTATCTATTATGCCATGATAGATATAGCATTACGCTGCGTTGTTGAAAGTAAGAAAAACGATGTTTCTCCCATCACGGATATTCTCTCCACACTGTCTTCTGAAATTGAAGAGGTCCTGAAATAAACCCTACCACAGCGCAACAGCGCATTGAAAGCAGTAGAAAAGACCTCAAAGAAGAGCAAATAACAAACAAGAGAATATTAACAGATAAACCTATTCTAACTTATGGATTATTTCATTATAGCCGTTGCCGCCCTTATAATAGGAGGGTTGGGAGGCTACCTGATTTTCAGATATGTAATCAAGGGAAAATTCAACGAGATGGTTGCCAATGCCGAAAAGGCAGCGGAAGTACTGAAAGAGAAAAAACTTCTTGAAGTAAAAGAGAAGTTTATCAACAAGAAAAGCGAACTGGAACGCGAGGTACAACAACGCAACCAGAAGATACAACAGACAGAAAACCGCCTGAAACAGCGTGAAATCAACCTCAACCAAAAACAAGAAGAACTCGGGAAACGCAACCAAGAACTGGAGCAACAGCACCAGCGCATAGAGAATGAGAAAAAACTTCTTGCGGTAAAAGAGCAGGAACTCGCCGACATGCAGAAGAAAGAACGCGAGAAACTGGAACAACTCTCAGGGCTATCAGCTGAGGAAGCAAAGGCAAGACTCATTGACAGTCTGAAAGATGAAGCACGCACTAATGCGCAAAGTTACATCAACGAGATAATGGATGAAGCCAAGATTAACGCCAATAACGAGGCAAAAAAGATAGTAATCAAAACCATCCAACGCGTTGCAACAGAAACAGCAATAGAGAATTCAGTAAGCATCTTCCACATAGACAACGACGAAGTAAAGGGTCGTATCATCGG
>JALFNY010000197.1 GCA_022774105.1 Prevotella sp. | reverse complement strand
AATACAGGTTTCCATAGCATAGGCACCGGACTGGTCCATAAAGGTCACACGGCGCATACGTATGATAACAGTCTTGACATTAGGGTCGCTAGGTACACTGTGCATAGTTTTCTGGAAGCCTGTCACAGAGCCGAAGAATATTGGTCCGTCAAGACGCTGTATATAGATCTGTTTCTTCATGTCCTCTGTTACCTCCGCTTCATCTTCCCATGGAGTATTCTTGTCGAAGCCATCAGATAGAAGACCACCCTCATACTGTTTCTCTACAAGGTCGCCGGAACGCTTCATAAAGAGCACACACGCAATGACCATACCAATACCTACTGCCGTGAGAAGGTCAACAAAAACGGTCATTAGGAACACAACAATAAGCACAAAGGAATCTGCCTTAGGTATGCGAACCAAGTCTTTGAAACCACGGAAATCTATGATTCCCCAGCCCACGGTTATAAGTATGCCAGCAAGGACAGACAAAGGAACATACTGAACGAGACTACCCAATCCGAGAAGTATAGCAAGCAGGAACAGCGCGTGAACCATACCGCTTATCTGTGTTCTGCCACCAGATTTGATGTTTACCACGGTACGCATGGTAGCACCAGCACCAGCAATGCCACAGAAGAGGCCAGAACAAGCATTACCTATACCCTGCCCTATCAGTTCACGGTTGCTGTTGTGCTTGGTTTTTGTGATATTGTCTGCAACAACAGATGTTAGCAGCGTATCAATAGAACCAAGCCCGGCAAGCGTAAGGCCAGGAACAAGGGAGGCTTCCATTATCTTCCACCAGTCAAGGCCTGTCAAATCTACTCCCTCCTTAGAGAAGAACGGCATTGGAACACCTGCCGGTATGTTGCCGATTGTCAGTGCGGCATCAAAAGAACACAGTATAGAAATAACGGTAAGAAGGATAAGAGCAACCAAGGTTGACGGTATCTTCTTTGTCAGATAGGGAAAAGTGTAAATTACAATGATTGTGCCTATACCATAAAGTAGCGCGGGAACACTTACTCCTTCAGCCACCATCTGCGGGAATTTAGCAATCATATCTATCACCATAACAGGCGACTTTAAGCCCATGAGAGGATAAATCTGCTGCAGTATGATTATCACTCCAATACCACTCATAAAGCCTGACAGCACAGGCTGCGGTATATAGCGAACATATTTACCTATACGGATAACACCGAAAAGAATCTGGAAAAGACCACAGAATATGCCTGCCATGGCCATAGAGATAAGTACTGCACTAAAATTACCACATGATGTAGTCCAGGCGGCACTGACAAGAGAAGCAGTAATAACCGTCATTGGTCCGGTAGGACCACTGATTTGGGAATGAGTACCGCCAAAGATGGAAGCGAAAAAACCGAGGAGCGTAGCACCAACAAGGCCTGCCAACGCTCCCATTGCAGAAGCCGAAGGATGGTTAATGCCACCGAATGCCTGAATACCAAATGCCAAAGCCAAAGGCAAAGCGACAATTCCCGCAGTGATACCACCGAAAATGTCGCCCTTAATGTTGTCTGTCTTGATGAAAGCCATGTTTCTTTTTTTAATGTTTTGTGTGTTTGGTTTATACAATTACAATATCGTAACCTCAATATACCATATCTCGTTGAACAGGAAACCAAGGCCCGAAAATTACTGCAAAGGTAGTATGAAAAAAACAAATAAAGATTGAAAATAGTGAAAAATGTTATTTTTACCAGCATTTCTTGCTCTACTTTAAGAAAAAAATAGTAATTTTGCATTCAGGTCGTACTGGTTCGATTGGGATACTCATCAATTAAAACGAAAAACCGGGGGACGCTTCCTTTGCCTATGGCGGGCCATAATAACGGATAGTGGAATGATCATCGGCTAAATGATTCCAGTTGATCATCGATTGATATCTCACTCTTCCGAAGCTTTATCAGCCGGTGGATTACAAAAGCGAGGAGCACTCTAATCTTCAATACTCGGAGTTTTCATCACATCACTGGTACGACCCTTTTTCTTTATGATGAAACAATTAATAACCATACTTGGCCCGACAGCATCAGGCAAGACACGCATAGCGACAAGACTGGCAGCCAGAATAGACGGAGAGATAATATCTGCGGATTCACGGCAGGTATATCGTCGTATGGACATAGGTACAGGAAAAGATATATCAGACTATACAGTATGCAACAAGAAAATACCGTACCACCTTATAGATATATGTGAGCCGGGAAGCAAATACAACCTTTTCAAGTACCAGCAAGACTTCATATCAGCATACAACAACATACAGGAAAGAGGTAAACAGCCAATACTATGTGGAGGAACAGGACTATATATCGAGTCCGTTCTTAAAGGATATAACCTTTCTCCCGTACCGCAGAACGAAGTTTTGCGTAATGATTTGGCAAAGAAAAGCCTTGAAGAACTTACCAATATATTGGTGGAACTAAAAGAAAAAAATGGTTCTGCCATGCACAACAAGACGGACGTAGATACCTGTCAAAGAGCAATAAGAGCCATAGAAATAGAAACCTACAACCTGAACAATAAAACAGAGCGGCGCATATTGCCCGCTATTCCTTCTATAATAATAGGTATTGACATTGAACGCGACATACGTAGGGAAAGAATAACCGACCGACTAAGAAAAAGATTGGAAGAAGGGCTGATACAGGAAGTGCAGGGACTACTGGAAGAAGGTATCCCAGCAGAGAATCTAATATACTATGGACTGGAATACAAGTATATAACACAATACTGTATAGGAGAAATAACATATGATGATATGTTTCGTAATCTCGAAATAGCCATACACCAATTCGCCAAAAGACAGATGACATGGTTCAGGGGAATGGAACGTAGAGGAACACCTATACACTGGATAACGGCCCCAAAAGACGAAGCAACAACTGAAGCAGCAGTAAATGAAATCCTGTCCTTGACAAGCAAACAGGCAAGCATATAAACCTATATACGAAAACAATAAGCGATGAAAAATATTGGCATTATATATTGTCCAAATCACAAAACGTTCTGCTCACCAGAAAAAAGGTGGGCAAAAATATCCGCAACACTTGACGCATATAAACTTGAATATGACATAATACAGAGCGAGAAGGTAGATAGCGTCGAACGTCTTGTAACCATGTTGCTTGGAAATGGATATGAGACAATAGTGATTGTAGGAGGCGACTCTGCACTCAATGATGCCGTAAACTGTATCATGAGGACAGAGAAGCACATAAGAGAGAAAGTCACACTGGGCGTAATTCCCAATGGAGTAATGAATGACTTTGCCTCTTTTTGGGGGTTCAGTTATAATGATATTGACAAGGCCGTGGCCTCAATAGCACAGCATCGCATAAGAAAAGTTGATGTAGGTTGCATACGTTATACAAATAACAAGGCGGAAGCAAAGACACGTTATTTCCTCAACTGTGTAAATATTGGACTGCTTGCAGGAATACAAAAGTTGAGACAACAGACAAGACGCAGGCTATGGTCACGCAAATTAGCATTTGTTACCTCTGCGGCACTTATGGTTTTCATAAAGAAAATATTTAAGATAACATACACGATAAACTTTATAAAGGAGGAACACCGCATCAGTACAATGTGTATTGGTAGCGCATACGGTTATGGACAGACACCTAATGCTGTTCCATATAACGGGTTACTTGACATTACTATGGTGCGTCACTCTCCGATGTCAGAGATTCTTGGAGGTCTGTATCTGTTTGCAAGAGGAAAGATATTGAATCATAAACGTATTGTACCATATCGTTCGCACGACATTGAGTTGCATATAACAAAAGGCACACCTGTTACTGTTGACGGTCATCCTATGGAAACACCGTGCGGTCCCTTCATCATAAATGTGCAACAGGAAGAGATAAACTTCATAATAGAAAAGCGGTGACCATATTATTAATAACTGGTCACCGCTCTATTATTGTAAACCAATACTGCTCTAACTACAACCTCTTAAAACTCTGCCATAGATTTTCTTCTGGTAGTGGTGCAACTATTTCTATCTGTTTTTTTGATACAGGATGCAAGAATTCTACCCTTCGTGCCAACAGAGATATGCTACCATCAGGATTGCTTCGCTTTGCTCCGTATTTAAGATCTCCCTTTATTGGGCATCCTAATTTCGCCAATTGACATCTTATTTGATGATGACGTCCAGTCATAAGGTTTACTTCTATAAGATAATATCGCTCACTTTCTGCCAACATCTTGTAATGTAACACCGCTTTTTTTGAGTTTGGTTTCTCTGTATCATAAGCGTATGACTTGTTTTGTTTCTCGTTGCGGACAAGCCAATGTGTTAGTGTTCCCTCTATTTCTTTTGGCTTGTTTTGTGTTATTGCCCAATAGGTCTTATGTACGTCTGCCTTTCGAAACATATCATTAAGGCGTGTAAGGGCCTTTGATGTCTTAGCGAAAACAACGACACCTTGCACAGGTCGGTCCAGGCGGTGTACTACCCCAAGGAATACATTGCCCTCTTTCCCATACTTATCTTTTATCCATGTCTTTACAATATCAGAAAGGGGGACATCGCCAGTCTTGTCTCCCTGAACGATCTCCCCGCTTTTTTTGTTCACCACTATTATGTGGTTATCTTCGTATAGAACGGTCATACCTGTTTACATATTCATTCCGCCGTCAATTTGTATCACCTGTCCTGATACATAACTTGACATATCTGATGCAAGGAAGAGGCATACATTCGCTATGTCTTCTACCTGTCCACCGCGACGCAGAGGTATTTTCTTCATCCAATCGTTTCTTACCTCCTCTGGCAGTTGTGCTGTCATTGCGGTCTCTATGAATCCTGGTGCAACGGCATTAGCACGTACTCCCTTTGGTCCAAGTTCCTGTGCGATAGACTTAGCCAGTCCAATCATTCCGGCTTTTGATGCAGAATAGTTACACTGACCAGCGTTTCCGTGCACACCTACCACGCTTGACATATTAATAATGGAACCGCCGCGCTGACGCAACATTATGGGAGCGCAGGCATGAATGAAGTTGAATGCAGACTTTAAGTTTACGTTCAGCACTGCATCCCATTGTGCTTCTGACATACGGAGCATCAGTCCGTCTTTTGTTATGCCTGCATTGTTTACAAGGACATCTATTGTTCCGAAGTCTTCCTTTATCTTCGCTACTACCGCCTCGGTTTCTGCAAAGTCGGCAGCATTGCCTGCATACGCTTTACATTTTACGCCCAGAGCTTCTATCTCCTTGCGTGTAGCCTCAAGTCCAGCAGCCATTTCATCGTTTAACACAAGGTCAGTGAAGGCTATGTTTGCTCCTTCTTCTGCGAATTTCATGGCTACGGCTTTGCCGATACCACGTGCAGCACCTGTTACAAGGGCTGTCTTTCCTTCCAATAGTTTCATTTTTAACGTTATATTGTTGATTCTTTTATGTTTGTTATGTTCTCTATTTATGTTATAATCCTGACTTACGTAGTGCGCCATATACTACCTTTGCTACAAGCGGACGGGTCTTGTCTTCTGTCATTCCTCTGCCAAGCCTGCCATATATGTATGGTACTTCAAGTCCTTTTATACAGTAATAGGTTATGTCCGCCACCAATTCTATGTTTTCGATGTCAAACTCTCCTTCTGCCTTTCCTTCTGTATATACTTTTCTGAATAAGGCTCTCTCGTCTGCATCGAACTGTTTTCTTACCTTCTCCACTGTCCAGATGTTACGAAAGAACTCTGCTCTGAGGTTGCCATTTCTTACTACTGTCTCACGTATCTGGCTTAGATGTGTGAAAATCAGTTCTATGATTTTCTCCTGCGGGCGCATTTTCATAGATGCGACCTCATCAAGTCGGTCTGAGAGCCTTTCTAATTCTGACTCTATTACGGCTGCATAAATATCTTCTTTGCGACTAAAGTATGTGTACAGTGTGCGTCTTCCCTTTCCTGAGGCCTGTGCGATGTCATTCATCGTTGTGCGCTCCACGCCATTTTTTGCGAACAGTTGCCTTGCCACATCTATCAGTATTTGCCTTGTCTTTGTTATTGACATACTTCTTACAATGCTCACTTTTCTGGTTGCGGCAGCATTACCGCACACTGAGCGAGCGTGTGCAAAGGTAGCAAATTATGCTGATATGCCCAACAGGCTCCAAGTCTTTTTTACATAATTTAAGTTTGCAAATAGTGTTTTCTGCATACATAATAGTGACAGTGTGCAATTATCTGTTCATAGAGGCAAGGAACTCTTCGTTATTCCTTGTATGTAACAGTATGTTATGAATGTCGTTCATAGCCTCCATTGCGTTCATATCTGCTATATGTTTACGTAGAATCCACATTCTGTTGATAGTCATTTCATCGAGCAACAGGTCATCACGTCTTGTGCTTGAGGCTACAAGGTTGACAGCGGGGAATATTCGTTTGTTTGCTAATTGACGGTCTAACTGCAGTTCTGAGTTGCCCGTTCCCTTGAATTCCTCGAATATCACCTCGTCCATTTTTGAACCTGTATCCGTCAATGCTGTGGCTATTATTGTAAGTGAACCTCCTCCTTCTATGTTACGTGCAGCACCGAAAAAGCGTTTTGGTTTCTGCAAGGCATTGGCATCTACGCCGCCTGTAAGGACTTTTCCGCTTGCTGGTGCTACTGTGTTATAGGCTCTTGCGAGACGGGTTATGGAATCGAGGAATATCACGACATCGTGTCCGCACTCTACAAGTCGTTTTGCTTTTTCTAATACGAGGCCTGCTATCTTTACGTGACGGTCTGCTGGTTCATCGAACGTTGAGGCTATTACCTCTGCGTTCACGGTGCGTGCCATGTCTGTAACTTCTTCTGGTCGCTCGTCTATCAGCAGCATCATTATGTATGCTTCTGGGTGATTTGCGGCAATAGCGTTGGCTATATCCTTCATCAGTATGGTCTTACCCGTTTTCGGCTGTGCCACGATGAGTGAGCGTTGTCCTTTTCCTATCGGCGAGAATAGGTCAACAATGCGTGTGGATATGTTTGTTGCAGACGGTGTTCCACATAGGTTGAACTTTTCGTCAGGGAAAAGTGGAGTGAGGTTCTCAAACGATATTCTGTCACGTATGTCGTCTGGATTGCGTCCGTTCACTCTTACTATGGAACTCATGGTGAAGTATTTTTCGCCTATGCGTGGTGGTCTGACACGACATTCTACCACGTCTCCCATCTTCAAGGAGTACTGTTTTATCTGCTGTGCAGTGAGATGCACGTCATCAGGTGATGATAAGTAGTTGTAATCGCTTGAGCGTAGGAAGCCATATCCGTCCGGCATTATCTCCAATAGTCCGTTGGCCTCTATTATATCAGCAAACTCGTATTGTGGCTCTGATACCACGTTGTCCACCGACTGATACTCCATCATGGGAGTGACAGCAACCTGTGGGTTGTCCAGCATGTCATAATAAGGTATTGCTGCATTGTCCTCTACGGGAAGGTCATTGATGATTATGAAGTCTGTGCCGTCTCCTGGGTCGTCTTCCCATACGTCATCCTCTCCTTCCTCCTTACGTTGGCTCACCTTATTCTGTAATTGTTCAAGGAGGCCGGGTTGCATCTCCTCTTTCTCTTCTGCTGTCGCTTCTGTATTGGAATACTTCTCCTCTGGTACGAAATCAGGGTTGTTACCGTCTTGCTGGTTCTCCTCCTCGGTAACTGTCTCTGTGTTTCCCGTAGCCCTCAGATGATTAGTCTGTGCGAGAACTTCCGCTCTTGCTTCTGCCGCAGCAATTATTTCTTCCTTCGTTTTGCGCAGACGTTTCCGCTTCGGGGCATCAACTGCATCTGCTATTTCGTCTCCCTCTGTTGCTGCCTGTTCCTCTCCCTCTGTCTGTTCTCCGTTTACAAGAGCGTCTTCCGAAACTCCTTCGTGAGCCTCGGCATTATTGTCGGTCATGTCTTCTGCATTATCATTGATCTCATTCGAGGTGACAACAACATTGTCTGTAGCACCCTTCTCCATCTCCAACTGCGCAAGTAGCATTGCTTCCTTTTCTGCTTTGCTCGGACGGCCACGCTTCCTCTTTGGCTTTTCAAGGGTACCACCCTCCAAGCCTGTCACACTATATACATGATCAGAAGTGTCTTTCTTCGTAATTCTTGTACGTTTCCTTTTCTGTGGTTCAGCATTTTCCTCTGCTGAAAACAAGTCTTCTTCTTTTATCATAGATATAAAATGGATTGAATCCAACATTCATTTTAAGCACAGCAGAACCGGTTTGTGAAGATACCGAACTGCGCTAAAGAGCGAATATTGTATGGAATGCAATGTTTCTCCAATCGTGTGAAACTTCGAAATGATATGAATAAGAAACATCTATTGCATAAATTCTTCTGCAAAGTTAATATATTTTATCTAAATAATGCTATCGAAATACGCTGTCATAGTACAATTTTAACTCTATTTAACCATCCAAATGTAATTTCAAGACACAGAACATATAATGTGATATTAAAGTAAGTAAAACAGGGTTCAGGGCTGTATATAAAAAGGGGACACCGGCCTACTATTGTAATATGGTGCTGATTGTATTGTAATCAGCACCATATTACAAGGCAATCAGTAGTTGATTACAACATGATCAGCACCTTTTCATTCAAAAAGCACATTATTCCCCGACAAGATCTTTTTTTTACTCGAATAACAATCTTTTCCTAATCTTTTCTTTGTTGAAAACAAAAAAATGAGTAACTTTGCAATTGAAAGGACGTTAACGGGTTGCACTATTTCAAGACAAGCATTTCTGTTGGTTGATGATGTGGCCATCATAGAAAACGGCAAGTGTCGGAATAAGTCCCCAAACGATACAACGTTCCCACACAAAAAACTATCAGCTATGACATACGCTATTGTCGCGATACTGATAATCAGTCTGTTTCTGATTGCAACAGAACGCCATACCAATATCAATAAGGCGGCGGTCTCCGTTTTCGCCTGCACACTTGGTTGGGTGCTCTACATCTGTTTTGGCTCGGACTTCGTTGCCAGCCAGCACTCTGCTGAATACCTATCTTTCCTTGACGGTGTAAAACCTAATAGCACCGCAGTGAAGATGTATATTGCTCAGGACATCTTCCTGCCATATATAGGACATGCGGCAGAGATAGTATTATTTCTGCTTGCTACGATGAGTATAGTCAATATACTGTACAATAACGGTTGCTTTGACTTCCTGACCATTTGGATTCGTACGCGAAAAAGCCGACTACTATTATGGAAACTCACCGCTTTGGCTTTCTTCATGTCAGCAAACCTTGACAACACCTCTACAATAGTAATAATGCTGACGGTAACCAATGCCATACTAATACGCACAAAAGACCGTCTTATATATGGCGCAATGGTACTTACAGCAGTAAGTTTTGGCGGTGCACTGACCGTAATAGGTGACCCGATAGGGCTTGTACTGTGGAATAAAGGTGCCATAACAGCCTCTAACTACACGCTTTCCATGCTCTTGCCATGCCTGTTGGCCTGGGCAATCCCAACCACCTACATGACATTCAGACTGCCAGAGACAGTAGAAGTGGACCGCCCCACCCTGCCATACCGAGGAGATGACACCACGCTCAATATCTGGCAACGACTGCTGATGTTCCTCGTAGGAATAGGAGGACTGTGGTTTATCCCTACATTCCATGATATAACAAAACTCCCACCGTTCCTCGGCGCGCTGTGCGTACTAAGCCTTTTGTGGATAGTCAACGAGATTTTCAACCGTAAACTCATAAAAGTAGAAAGAGGAGTAAGAGCAGATATACCACAGTTGATACAGTATAACACCATACAGAAGATACTATATATAATAGGTGTGATACTTGCCCTTGGCGTAGTGACAGAAACAGGAGCCATGAGATGGTTAGCAGAACAGATAGGAGGATTCGTCGGTAACGAATGGGGCACAGGTGTTGTAGCAGTGTTAGCAAGCATATTGCTTGACAACTTCGCCTCTTGCATGACATTGGTATCACTACACGATATCGCCAGCACAGACATATATTACGGCGTAGAAGGCCCATACTGGAAAATACTGTCATTTGCCTCCACCGTAGGAGGTAACATCCTATGTGTCGGTTCCATAGCCGGCGTGACGATGATGAGAATACAAGGAATGTCACTTAAATGGTACATAAGACGTATAACACCCATCGCAACAATAAGCGGAGCAATAGCCCTCGTGGCATTATGCCTGCAACTACAAAGTTAAAAAACACATTCTCCCAAAACACAACATAACATACAAAGTAAAAAGATTTATTCACTTAACACAAAAAAACTATTTACTATGGGAAAGATCAAGACTATTGGCATCCTAACCTCAGGCGGAGATGCACCAGGAATGAACGCAGCCATACGCGCCGTGACACGAGCCGGCATTTACAGCGGATTCAATATCAAGGGAATCTACCGCGGATGGGAAGGTCTTATAAACGATGACGTAAAGACATTCACCACAGAAAACGTCAGCGGAATAATCACACAGGGAGGTACTATACTAAAAACCGCACGCTCAAAAGAATTCATGACACCAGAGGGCAGGCAGAAAGCATACGACAATCTGGTGAAAGAAGAAATTGACGCACTTGTCATCATAGGCGGTAATGGATCATTAACCGGTGCAAAAATATTCGCACAAGAATACGATGTATGCTGTATAGGACTCCCAGGAACAATAGACAATGACCTCTACGGCACAGACGCAACAATAGGATACGACACAACAATGAACACAATAATGGAATGTGTGGACCGCATACGCGACACCGCACAAAGCCATGAACGCATCTTCTTCATAGAAGTAATGGGACGTGACGCAGGATTCCTTGCCCAAAACTCCGCAATAGCATGCGGTGCCGAGGCTGCAATAATACCTGAAGAAGCAACAGACGAAGACCAATTAGCAGAATTTATGAAGCGCGGCATCCGCAAATCAAAAAAATCATGTATCGTAATTGTGTCCGAATCACCCAAATGTGGTGCAATGTATTACGCCGATCGAGTAAAGAATGAGTTCCCAGGATATGACGTTAGAGTGTCAATACTTGGACATTTACAGCGCGGCGGCAGTCCAACAGCACGTGATAGAATACTCGCCAGCAGGACAGGTGTGGGCGCAATAGAAGCAATAATACAAGGACAACGCAACGTAATGATAGGTGTAAGGAACAATGAAGTGGTCTATGTACCCTTCTCAGAAGCCATACGTTCCGACAAACCATTGGATAAAAAGTTGTTTAAGGTGCTCAATGAACTAAGCATATAATAATCATCCAGCCCTTCATCGTGAAGGGCTGGTTATTTCTTTTTACAATGAAAAGATTTCAAATATTAGCAATTACCATTCTAATAATAGCAATATCGTCATCTTGTCGTGCCAATAACTTTGTGCTCGGTGCAGACATTAGCGGAGCAACAGAGATGGAAAGCAAAGGTGAAAAACTATACAACTATCTTGGAGAAGAAAGAGATGCCTTCACACTCATGCACGAAATGGGGCTCAATGCCGTACGCCTGCGAGTATGGGTAAACCCTGAGAAGCACGGCAACTGGTGCGGGAAAGACGATGTTTTGGCACAAGCGAAACGTGCACAGGCACTTGGGATGGATATAATGATAGACTTTCATTACAGTGACTGGTGGGCAGACCCAGCAAAACAGAACATACCTGCTGCATGGGAGAAGCATAAATACAAGCAGATGCTTACTGATTTGTCTGCACACACAGTAGAGGTACTGACATTACTTAAAGCGAATGGCATCAGCGTCAAGTGGGTTCAGGTTGGTAATGAAACATCTAACGGAATGTTATGGTCAGTAAAAACCGACCCCGTCAGTGGTTGGGAGATAAAAGACGAGAATGGAAACACTACCATAACACATAGCATGGGGCACATAGAAAGGAACCCATCACAATACGCTGGGTTCTTTAAGGCTGGCTATGAGGCAGTGAAATCTGTGTATCCAGAGGCTAAGGTGATAGTACATCTTGACAAAGGACACAGCAATTCGTTATACAATAGAAATCTGGATATATTGAAAGCAGGAGGAGCGAAGTGGGATATCATAGGTATGTCGCTGTATCCGTACTGGTCAAGGAAGTATGAAGCAGCCGCACCTCGTCTCTTTGCTGAGTGTATGCGTAACATAAAGTCCCTTGTAAAGAAGTACGGTACGGACGTAATGATAGTTGAAACGGGCTTCGAAGTAAACGAGAAAGAACCGTGGGTAATGGAAACTGGCAGGGAACAACTTTCTGAATTGATACGCCTTTGCAAACAAACCACGGACAATCACTGCCTTGGCATATTCTACTGGGAACCTATATGCAGGCCTAACAGATACAAACTCGGAGCCTTTACGGCTGAGGGACGACCTACATCCATAATGCGTGCCATGACAACAGCAGCCATTAATAGCCAGTTGCAGATACCAAACAACAAGGACAGACACATAAAGTATGACCGTCCTATCATCAAACTGGAAACCACTCAGGGCGATATTGTTATGGAACTCTACAACGAAACCCCTAAGCACCGAGACAACTTCATCAACATTGTAGAGCGTGGCATACTTGATTCTACACTTTTTCATCGAGTAATGTCTAATTTTATGATACAGGGTGGAGACCCTTCTTCCAAGACAGCAGAAGAAACCATCGCAGCATTTCCTGCACAGCAGTTAGGATATACCAGCGCCCTAAACGAGAAGGGGGATGAATACACTGTTCCGGCAGAGATTCTATATCCTCAGTTCTTTAACAAGCGTGGGGCTGTTGGGGCTGCAAGGGATGGTGATGAAACCAACCCTGAGCGTGCCAGCAGTTCCTCACAGTTCTATATTGCATGGGGAAAATGGCCAACAACGAGGAAGGCTGGCAGTAAGGAAGAGCCCTTGCCATATTACCGTGAGCCTATGCAGGCGGGAGTACCATATCTCGATAATGCCTACACCGTGTTCGGAGAGGTTATAGATGGGCTTGATGTTGTTGATAAGATACAACGCCTTCGTACTGATGAATATAGCAGGCCCATTACCGATGTCAGGATAACCAAGGCGAGAGTTATCAATGATTACAGATAAGAATACATAGTAATACACCAAAGACAATGATTATAACAATAGCAAGACAGTGCGGTTGTGGAGCAATACACATTGGCAGAATACTGTCGCAGCGCTATGGTCTTCAACTTTATACAAGGAAAAACCTCATGGAAATGGCTGAGAGGAAAGGGTTGTTGACAGAGATGAGCGACTTTTTTGAGGAATCTCCTGTCGATGATTTGCTCAATGCTATATCCTCGTTCACAGAGGAACATGAGGCGATAAGGTCACGGTTCTGCCATACCTTTAACAAGATGATAGGCAGCGAGGACTGCATTATCATAGGAAGATGCGGCAATCATATATTCCGCCAACGGCCTGACCTGATATCTGTTTTCCTTCATGGCGACATAAAGCAGCGCATATGCTTTACCGCGGAGGAAGAAGGCGTGTCGCCCGAGGTGGCAAAGGAGCGTGTCAACGATACCGATGACCAGCGTGCAGCGTATCATCAGTACTACACAGGACTTACATGGGGCAATGCCGCCGACTATGATTTGTCTATTGACAGTTGCCGACTCGGTGCTGAAGGTAGTGCCCATATCATAGACGAATATATTAAATCAACATATAAGGGGTAGTAAATCCCCAATCATATACACTTCAAAAAATGAAATACCTCTTACAGTTCCTTATTATAATAGGGTTTTCATTCATCGGAGAACTGTTACACTATCTCATTCCTCTACCTATACCAGCAAGTATATATGGCATCATACTGCTGTTTGTAGCATTACAATGTAAGTGGATAAAGGTGAAAGATGTAAAGGAAACAAGCACATTTCTCATAGCCGTCATGCCTGTAATGTTCATTCCTGCGGCCGTAGGACTGCTGGATTCGTGGAACACTGTGCAACAGTCTCTGGTGCAATATGTCATCATTACCTTTGTAAGCACATTCGTAGTTATGGGTGTCTCTGGCATGACAACCCAGCACATAATACGTAATAGTAAAAGAGAAAAACAATGAAAGAGATATTTGAAACCTCTGTTTTCTTCGGGGTTCTTATCAGTCTTGGAGCCTATGCAATAGGAATGTGGCTAAAACGAAAAACCGGTTGGGCACTGATGAATCCACTGCTTGTGGCTATTGTCCTTGTTATATGTACGCTACTGTTACTTGATGTGGACTATCCAACCTACCAGCGTGGTGCAAATGTCATAAGTTATATGCTCACCCCAGCCACCGTATGTCTTGCGGTGCCACTTCACCAGCAGGTGGAACAACTGAAAAAGAACTATCGTGCCGTGCTTATCGGCATCACCTCAGGTGTTCTCGCCAGCCTTGTGTCCATACTTATACTGGCACTCTTATTCCAGTTTAACCATACGGAATACGTCACATTCCTTCCAAAATCCATCACAACCGCTATTGGTATTGGTGTATCAGAGGAACTTGGCGGCAATGTAGCCCTATCTGTTGTGTCTATCATAGTAACGGGTGTGCTTGGCAATATATTTGCAGAAGGCTTCCTTCGTATTATGAAAATAGAAGAACCAATAGCAAAAGGTATTGCCATAGGTGCTGCCTCCCACGCCGTTGGCACCTCCAAGGCAATGGAGATGGGGGCTGTGGAAGGGTCCATGAGCAGCCTTTCAATCGTTATTTGCGGTATCATGACAGTGGCGGGGGCATCACTATTCGCCATGATTATATAAACAAGAAAACAACGCAGATAATAAGTCTAAAAGTAAATAGCCGTTGATTACCGAGTAATCAGCGGCTATTTACTATGTAATCAACGGCAAATTGTAATGTAATCAACGGCAAATTTCGATGCTTGCCATGAAGGATCTATGACGATATGTTCCATCATATCATCTTTCATGGCAAGCGAAAGACAAATAAAACGTCATCGCCTGACACCGCATGACACCTTTGTGCCTACCTGGATATAGTCTTCTGGCACAAAAGAGGCGGGAGAAAAGAGCGGTACACCGTCCTTTACAGGAATGTTGTCCGAGGTATAGTTATTCTCCATTACACACTGTGAAGGGTCATAATCCGTATAATCCTGTCCCTTGCCAATAGGTGCCACGGAGATGTTTCCACGAAGTATATGTCCATATCCTGGCACATCAACCGCCTCGTCCATAGACTTACGGCATACAAGGGTGTAGTTCTTCGGGTTGGCAATGGAGATATTGTCAGTGAACTCCACACCACCAAGGTGATGGTTAGAGTATATCCCCTTGTTCTTGTTACGGTAGGCTATACAACGTCTCACTACATGACGCGGTGCAACCACCACATTACGTACCATCTGGCTGCGAGGTTTCATGCCGTAACCACCGGCCTTGAATCCCGTGCCATCACCCGCACCGTGCAGTGTCCCGGGCCGAAAACCGTTGTAGAAGGCCACACAATCCTCTATTACCACTGGCGCAAGGCAGTTGATAAGGTCAAAACCGTCATCGCTATTCCACCACGCCCGACAACCACGGAATACGTTACCGGTATGTTCTGCCGATGTACAATGCGCACCAAAACCATCAGTGTTGCCACCATAACCATTGTCTGAATAGTAATCGTAATTATTATAGGCATCACAGTTAAGGAATAAGTTATCTTTTCCAGAAAGCAGATAGATGCCTATCGCCATGCCATCGTGGAAGGACATATCCTCCAAAAGGCAGTTGTTAGCCCCTAATATGCGAACGCACTCACTCTGACAATGTCCTTTCTGTAACACACGCAGCCCCGTAATTTCCAACTGTCGCATGACAATATGGTCTGCCGATAGAAGTATTCCCGTAAGACGATAGTCACCAGGATTAACTGCCGACATATCAAACTCTGCACGCTCTGTCTTGTAACCGCTGAAAACGATAGGAGCATCAGCGGTGCCAGAGCGAGTAATATGAAAAACAGAAGCATAGCGTCCGTTGTAATTCTGCACCTCGTCGTTAGTAACACGATATATTCCTTGTCGGAAAAACACAGTATCACCAGCCTCTGCCAACTTCTGCGCACGACCAAAAGTAGCAAAAGGTCGTTGCTTGCTACCGTCTGCATTATCGTCTCCCGCTGGTGATACAAAATACGTTTTGGATGATAATGCCAATGAAAACAAAACAAAGAAACACATGAGAGACAGTTTATTCATAGTCATATGGTAGTTGGTTAAATATAAGTGATATAATATACAAGTAACAATGAAAGATAAAAAAAACAGGAGTAATGCCGTAAAAGATACGAGACTAAATCAGGAACTCCTCCTGTTCTCGAAATGAAGAAGGCAGATAACCAGTCTGACGTTTGAAGAACTTGACAAAATAAGAGGGGTCCTCAAAACCCAAATAGTCGGCAATCTCCTTTATCATCATATTAGAGAAGCGCACAAGGCGTTTCGCCTCCAGTGCTATACGGTCATTGATAAAAGACAGAGGCGTCTTACCAGAACATTCCAACACACAGTTACTAAGGGTCTTGGCAGAGACATTCAGGCAGTCAGCATACTCTTTAACGGTGTGCATCTGGGTGTATTGCTGTTCCAGTGTCTTACGGAACTGCACAAAAAGCCTATGCGAAGATTTGGTATCATTAATGGGATTAGCATCGTTCTTCTCACAATGACGATGTAAAAGGATAAGAAATATCTTAGTGAGAGAACGCAACATATCTATGTGTCCGATAAGATGCTCATTGGCTTGTTCCTCCTCTATTTTACGCAACACGAGCAAAAGACGTTGCGCCGTCTCCTCACTGATGACACAATAAGGCCGTGAATCGAAAGAGTTGAACAGATTATACTTTATATATATATCCTCGTCAGTGTTTTCTTTTTTAAGGAAATCCGTGCAGAAACGAATAAGAAGCCCCTTATGTTCTACTGCGTGGTCAAAGAAATGCACCTGTCCTGGCGCAAGAAAAAAAAGTGTATTCTTCTCTATGGGGTATTCCCTGAAATCAACAGTGTGCGTTCCCCCACCCTCACGAAACCATATAATCTCATAAAAGGTATGAACATGAGGTGAGTCATTATCCATCTCGTCATGCACAAAGAACTCTGGCATGTGTTCAATACTAAGTTCTGCACCCTTTGGGGCATTGCAAACCATACTATATATGGCGTCTAACTCTGGTTGTTCCATTGTTTTACGTTTAGTTGTTGGTGGTTAATTGTTTATTTGTTTGTTGCAGCAGGACAACCCTGAATCATCCAATCACATTACCATGCAAACCCTTAATCCGAAAACAAAATTACATATTTTGTATGAAAATGCAATAGTAAAGCCCTGTAACACAATGGTAAATTTAAGAAATTTACAAACAATTAACGCGGCATTTCTATAATTTACCATTTATTTTCTAAAATTGGCGTGGTATGATTTCAAATAAATCCCTAACTTTGCATCAAGAAAATCTAATATTATTAACCAACAAAAAAAATAAACATTATGGCATCACAGTACGCTGGCACACAGACAGAGAAGAATCTTGAAGCCGCTTTCGCAGGTGAAAGTCAGGCACGTAACAAGTACACTTATTTCGCATCAAAGGCAAAGAAGGAAGGCTTTGAGCAAATAGCCGCAATCTTCCAACAGACAGCCGACAATGAGAAAGAGCACGCAAAGATGTGGTTTAAGGAACTAAATGGTATCGGTGATACCGCAGAGAATCTTGCTGCTGCAGCTGATGGCGAGAATTATGAGTGGACAGACATGTATGAAGGCTTCGCTAAGACAGCCGAGGAAGAGGGCTTTACCGCACTTGCAGCCAAATTCCGCCTTGTTGCTGCCATTGAGAAACGTCACGAGGAGCGTTACCGCGCACTGCTCAAGAACGTGGAAATGTCAGAAGTATTTGCTAAGAGTGAAGTAAAGGTATGGGAGTGTCGCAACTGCGGCCACATTGTTGTAGGTGAGAAAGCACCAGAGATGTGCCCTGTATGTGCACATCCTAAGGCATACTTCGAGATACACGTGGACAACTTCTAAGATTCGCAGGTATGTGGTTTGGTGGTTTAGTCATTTCATTATAACTACCACCAACCACTTAACCGTACTACTATTATACATCGCTTTGTGAAGCAACAATAACGAATTAACAAACTACTAACTAAAACTAACAGGAGGAAATTACTATGAGAAGTATCACAACATTTGACCTACAGTACGCACATCGTTTTTACGGATTCAAGGGTGAGGCGCAGTATCTGCACGGACACACCGGTGTTCTCACCATTGAGGTGGAGGATTCTGTAAATGAGGGAGTAAACATGGTATATCCTTGTAACGAAATACAGAAAATAGCATGGGACGTATTGAAGAACTTTGACCATGCACTTATCCTGCGTCAGGATGACCCTCTGCTGCCAGCAGTACTTGACGTATATGAAAAACAGGGCATTAAGAACGGTCATCCACAGAACACAATGAAGGGTGAAGCGTTCAAAACGGAACTTGCGCAAGCATATCCAGACTGCCGCCTTGTAGTTACAAAAGAGACTATGACCGTTGAGGGCATGATAAAAATTGTCTATGAACTTTTGAAAGACAAACTCAACATAGCCAAACTGACATTCACCAGCGGTGTTAACGCTGCATGTCAGGAGTATGACACTCGCAAGAATATAGACCGTTGCCCACTCTGTGGAATTTCACTTGATGAGAACGGAGTATGTCCAAAGTGTGGATATAAAAAGAAATAATGGTTCTAAACCAAACGAACGATTTATGATAATATAGAAACAAAGATATAACAAAGGGGTGTAACGCAGTGTTACACCCCTTATTATTTTTCCGTCAGTTTACGCCTTTATTAGAGAAAGGAGCGAACGCTGTCAGTTCTTTGCTCCTGGTGCAGCATCGTTTCCTGCGCCTCCATCAGTATTCGCTTTTACTGTTGCAGCCTTACTTCTTCCTGCCAGCGCTTCTTTCAGAGCATTACCTTTCAAAGCATCTGTTGGAAGATATTCACGGTGCAATTCTGACACATTAGGTTTTGTGAAACCCTTGACAGAGGTTTTGCGAGGACCGGTTATGTCAAGCACCATTATGCTGTTCTTACCCTTACGCAACCAACACCCAGGCAGATAGAGTGTTTGTTGTGGGCCAACAGACCAAAAGCGACCAAGACAGTGACCGTTAACCCATACAAGACCTTTGCCCCATGTGCTCATATCGAGATAGGTATCTCCAATTTTATTGACATTGAATGTAGAGCGGTAGTAGGTTGGCTCTTCCAGGTTTGGCTGGACAGTGGTAAAGGAAAGAATATCGCTGCTCAGTGACACAGGGAAGAGTCTTACCTCCCAGTTCTTGAGGTTGTACGTCACCTCATGTGCTCCCTCTGTTGCCAGCAGTTCCACGCTCCTTGTGATTCCCTTTGGGTCATGTATTAGTTTACTGTAATTGATACGTCCCATAGCCTCGATAAATATATCGAGCCTTGCTCCTTCTCTTACGTTCTGCTTCAAACGTAACGTTGTTTCATAACCGTTGCCTCGATATAACTGACCTATTCTCTTTCCATCTATATAGACAATGGCATAGTCACACATATCATTTATCTGTAATAGAGCCCCTGCCTTGACGGCAGGAAGTGTGGTGGTGTACATTATACTACCGTATCCTTGTCCATACTGTTCCATAGGCTCTATATTATGGCTTGCTATGGCCTGTGGCAGGTTTTCCTTGCTGAATAATGATGCTGTTTCATTAAATTCTATCTCAGGTATGGAGATCACAGGCATAGCCTTTGGAATGGGGGGAAGTTTCTTGTCAGAATAATTCTGTAACAGCCTGCGTAACTGATAGTATTTTTCTGTTGCTGCTCCCTGTTCATTTATAGGTGCATCATAGTCGTAACTGGTACAGTCTGGTGCAAACCCTTTGTTATTAGCTCCCGCCCAGTGTGCAAAGGAGGTTCCTCCGTGTGTCATGTATAACGAGAAGGAGATATTGTTGTCAAGCATTGTTTTAATGCCGTTAACCATGGCCTCAGCAGATCGCGTTTGGTGTGCGCTTCCCCAGCCGTCAAACCAACCGCTCCAATATTCAGAACACATCAGCGGTGCATCGGGACGTAATGCCTTGACTCGTTTGAACTGGTCAAGCACATTGGCTCCCGTTCCGAAGTTCATAGTCCACAGCAGATCAGGCAGAGCATTATTCTCAAAGTTACTTGACCAATCACACTGGAAGAGCATTACCTTGTCAAATCCTACGGAGCGCAGACAATCTCGTATCTCACTGATATAGGCTTTGTCTGTGGTATATGAACCATACTCATTTTCTACTTGTACCATTATTATCGGCCCACCATTCTGTATAGTGAGTGGCGCCAGTTGCTTTCCTACCTCCTTTTCAAAGTTCTTGACGTGCTTCATGAAAAAAGGATCTTGTGTGCGTAACTTAACGTCCTTTTTCTTTAATAGCCACCATGGT
>JALFNY010000191.1 GCA_022774105.1 Prevotella sp. | reverse complement strand
TGGCGTAGTAGAGGGTATGCAATTTGACCGTGGATACCTCTCAGGCTATTTCGTAACAGACGCAGAGAAGTTGGAGTGCGTAATGGAAAACCCATACATCCTCATATACGACAAGAAGATATCCAACCTCAAGGAGTTGCTGCCAATACTGCAACCAGCAGCAGAAAGCGGCCGAGGACTGCTTATTATAGCAGAAGACGTAGAGTCAGAAGCACTCACAACACTGGTAGTAAACCGTCTGCGCGGAGGTCTGAAGATATGTGCAGTGAAAGCCCCTGGCTTCGGAGACCGTCGCAAGGCAATGCTTGAAGACATCGCAGTACTGACAGGCGGACTTGTAATATCCGAGGAAAAAGGCCTTAAACTTGACCAGGCAACATTAGATATGTGCGGCACCTGCGACAAGGTCACAATATCAAAAGACAATACCATCATAGCTGGTGGTGCAGGTTCAAAGGACGCCATTGCCGACCGCGTTATAGCAATAAAGAAAGAAATAGAGAACACCACATCCTCATACGACAAAGAAAAACTGCAGGAACGTCTCGCAAAACTCGCTGGCGGCGTGGCCGTACTCTACGTAGGAGCAAACTCTGAGGTAGAGATGAAAGAAAAGAAAGACCGCGTTGACGATGCACTCTGCGCCACACGAGCAGCAATAGAAGAAGGCGTAGTAGCCGGCGGTGGCACAACCTACATACGTGCCCTTGACGCATTGAAAGACCTGAAAGGCGACAATGCAGACGAACAGACAGGTATAAACATAGTTAAGCGCGCCATAGAAGAACCATTGCGACAGATAGTAAGCAACGCAGGAGGAGAAGGCGCAGTAGTAGTTCAGAAGGTGATAGAAGGCGAAGGCGACTTCGGCTATAACGCACGAACCGATGTTTACGAAGATTTACGTAAGGCAGGAATCATCGATCCAGCAAAGGTAAGTCGCGTAGCACTTGAGAACGCAGCCTCAATAGCAGGACTGTTCCTCACCACAGAATGTCTTATATGCGACAAACCGGCAGCGGAGCCTGCAATGCCAATGGGCGGAGCACCAGGCATGGGTGGCATGATGTAAAAAACAAAAGATACATAAACCGACAGCCATAGACTTTAACAAAGCCTAAGGCTGTTATTTTTACCCATATAACTAATAAAAACCAGAAGAACGAAAACATAACACATATAATACAAAAGAGCACAACAACAGGAAAAAAGACAATAATAACACCTTAAAATGATAAAGCAACACACGTTTTATCTGTTAGTCATTGATAGTCAGTAACTTACATTGGGGGGGTAATTTTTAAGATTTATCAAACTCAAATATACAAATAAAGGCCTTGATAAATAATAAGTTTTTGTTCAAAAAAACAAAAAAAACTATAACTTTCATTGTATATTAGCGAAAAACTATTACCTTTGTCATGAAATTTGTCTGTCAGAGATTATACAATCACAGTAACATTGGCATACAATTAGCCCATACATCCACTCAGAAAAACTGTGGAATAAGATTTCTTTACTGACAAAACGAACATGGAATTACACGCAAAAGATATAAATGAACTACATATAATCATCCCTCTGATGACATCTTCCATCGGTATTGGGTAAAAAAAACAAGAAGAAAATTGCGAAGATTAATATAAATCGAATACAATAGCATAAACTATGAATATACTAAACAAAGTTAGCAACTGGTATTTTACCAAGTCAGCATTGCCATACTGGTGTATTCTGGCAGTGGATTACCTCATCGTATTCCTATCTACCGTATTCGTATATACCCTATTCCACGGCATAAATAACACAATCCTACACTTCTATCCGTTAATAGGCACTTCCGCTTTCTACGCGATATTCTACATTATAGGCTTCCGTTTATTCGGCACGTATTCTGGCGTAGTAAGATATTCTACCTTTGTAGATATACAAAGAATACTCTGCGCCATACTGACAAACTATGCTATCATTATAGCAGTGAGATTCATTATGCGGGAGATAGGCATCGACCTTGACACAATACTCCTATACATAGGATACAAACTGCTCACCGTCACAGCATTCGTATCAGCACTATTCATGGTACTAAGCAGAATGGTGATAAAATCATTGTATGATTCTTTCTTCAACAGCGGTGATGCAAAGAGAGCATTCATATACGGTATCAAAGCAGGTGGAGTGTCAATCGCCAAAAGCATACGCTCACAAAAGCCAGCAAAATTCACCCTTTGCGGCTTTATATCCAGCGCAGATGACGTTAAAAGCAGAATGTTAATGGGCGTGAAGATATATCCACTTACAGAGGGACTGGTAAACACCATGATAAATCGCAATATCAAAGCCCTCCTTGTTAGCCCGCTTAAGAGCGATGATTTCCGTGAGAACTCCCTATTTCAGGACCAACTATTGAAGGCTGGCATACGCGTGTATATGATGCCTGCCATGCAGGAGTGGAATGGAAAAGATGCACTTAGTTATACGCAACTGCACAAAGTAGAAATCGAAGACCTGTTGCCACGCGAGAAAATAGAAGTAGATATGGATGCAGTGGGCGCACTGTTAAAAGACCACACAATACTCATCACTGGTGCAGCAGGTAGCATCGGAAGTGAGATGGTACGTCAGATAGCCATATATTCACCAAAGAAATTCATACTTGTAGATCAAGCAGAGACACCAATGCATGATGTACGCCTGATGATGGCACGTCTTTACCCTGCCATTGAGACGCTGACGATAGTCACAAGTATATGCAAGAAAGAGAGAATGGATGATTTATTCCGAAAATATCAACCAGACTTTGTATTTCACGCAGCAGCATATAAACACGTGCCAATGATGGAAGACAACCCCAGAGAGGCTGTGCAGAACAATATATACGGCACAAAAGTCGTAGCAGACTGCGCTGTAAAATACGGTGTAAAGAAGTTCGTTATGATTTCAACAGATAAAGCCGTTAACCCAACTAACGTAATGGGATGTTCAAAACGTATATGTGAGATATACGTACAAAGCCTTGACAAAGCCATAAAGGAGGGTAAAGTAAGGGGTGTCACACAGTTCGTGACAACACGATTTGGTAACGTTCTCGGCTCAAACGGTAGTGTAATCCCAATATTCCGTGACCAGATAAAACGTGGAGGACCTGTCACAGTAACCCATCCTGACATCATACGCTTCTTCATGCTAATACCAGAAGCCTGCAAATTGGTGCTCGAAGCTGGCACAATGGGACACGGTGGAGAGATATTTGTATTCGATATGGGCAAACCAGTGAAGATATCTGACCTAGCACAACGCATGATAGACCTGAGTGGAGCCAAGAATATAGAAATCAAATACACAGGGTTACGCGATGGAGAGAAACTCTACGAGGAAGTTCTTGGTGACAGAGAACAAACCAAACAGACGTTCCATCCAAAGATAAGGATAGCCGCTGTGTGCGCAGAAGACTATACAACGGTAGAGGAAGCGGTGAATTCACTCTACACATCCAGCTTTACTACTGATGACATGAGAATCGTTCGCAAGATGAAAGATATGGTTCCAGAGTTCAAAAGCAAGCACTCTAAGTATGAGGTGTTAGATAATTAATTCAGATTATTGCTGTATGGCGAGGCTAAAAAGAAACCTGACACCTATAAGTTTTAGCAGGATTATGGTAAGGAAATCATACTTTCCTGAGACATAAAGAAGCACAATAAAACAGAAAACCATAAATAAAGGCGTGACCAGAACAACGGGTCACGCCTTTATCAGTTTATCTAATACCGTTTGCAAACGCCAAAGCGTCCATACGTTTCTTTCCCGCAGGCTGTATAGAGATAAGTTCTAACAGACAATCTGCACACGCTATATAACAATGCTTCTTTTCTTTCACAAAAGAACCAACAGTATTATCGCCTGACGAAATGTTGGTTTTACACGTCTTATAGAACTTCATTTCTACCATATTACCATTAGGCATAAGCACATCAGCCCATGCTCCTGGCACAGGAGACAGTCCCCGGATAAAATCATATATGCTTTTCAGCGGCTGATGCCAGTCTATCTTGCAGTTATCCTTGTATAATTTGGGAGCATTATGTAACACTTTCTCATCTGTTATCATATCACTTTGTTGCATAGTCTCCACGTGTCCGTTCCCTTTTATTATGCTATCCAGTGTCTCAACAGCTATTTCTGCACCCAGATTCATTAGCCCATCATAGACATATTCAAGGTCAGCATCATCAGGAATAATAAATTCTTTCTGCTGTATTATGCGCCCTGTATCAATGTCATGGTCAAGGAAGAATGTAGTAACGCCTGTAACTGTCTCACCATTCATTATGGCCCAGTTTATAGGTGCAGCCCCTCTGTATTGTGGGAGAAGAGCGGCATGAACGTTAAATGTACCAAATCGCGGCATAGCCCACACCACCTCCGGTAACATTCTGTACGCCACGACCACCTGAATATCTGCCTTATAGGAGCGTAACTCCTCCAGAAAGTTTTCATCCTTCATCTTTACAGGTTGTAATACAGGGATATTATGCGCCTTGGCATATACCTTAACGTCTGGTTCCCGTATCTCAGCATGTCTTCCAACAGGTTTATCTGGCTGCGTCACCACAGCCACAACGTTGTACCCTCCGTCCACAAGGGCTTTAAGAGTACCCACTGCAAACTCAGGAGTACCCATGAATACTATTCTCAAATCTTCTTTCTGCATTGTTTATCTCTAATCATTACTCATGTCTGCAACCATCTTGCGGTATTGACTTAATAGGTGGGAGCGAGATATATAACCATACAAATGCCCCTCATCATCCATTACCGCTAACTGTCGTGCATTGTACTTATCAAACGCTGCCATAACATCCTCCATCGGATCGCCAAGCCTTAACATCGTGGGTGGGGGTGACATCAGTTGTGATACACGGAAATGATGATACAATTCTGTACGGAATACTATATGTCTTAACTTGTCTAACTCTATCTCTCCCAACAGGTTTCCAGCGGCATCCAGTACTGGCAATAGCGAACTGTGGCTCTTACTCAAGGCGTGTACGAGCTGCATCAACTCCATATCCTTATCTACTGCCACGAAATCCCTTTCTATAACAGAGTCCAATGTCATCAGTGTCAAGACACTACGGTCGGTATGATGTGTTATTAATTTCCCCTGTCGTGCCAGTCGCATACCATAGATGCTGTGTGGTTCAAATGCCAAAATTGTCAGATACGCACACACACTTACAATCATTAACGGCATGAACAGGTCATATCCTGCCGTCAATTCTGCTATAAGAAACACACCTGTGAGTGGTGCATGCATTACACCTGACATCACACCCGCCATTCCAAGCAGTGCAGCATTTTCCTCTGGAAGCATCGGTCCTACATTATACATATTCCATATACGTGCGAAGAAAAATCCTGCAAAGGCTCCTATAAATAGTGATGGAGCGAACGTACCACCACAACCGCCACCGCCATTCGTACTTGCTGTGGCAAGACACTTTGTCAATATCACACCCGCAACATACAATAATAATACGTATGTTCCGCCGTTATAGAACATTGAGTTCTCCATTATGCGATGCCAGTCTGCGCTTGTACCACCGCTGAGGAGTATGTTTATAGATGAATAACCTTCTCCATATAACGAGGGAAAGAGGAATATCAGTGTGCTTAACATTATTCCACCTAACGCAAGTTTAGCGTAACGGTTGTGCATCTTGTTATACACTCCCTCACATGCTGTCATCATTCTTATGAAGTACAGGGACACGAGGCCACAAAATACTCCCAGAAGAATATTTGAGGGCACTCTCTCCACCACCCAGGGATGTTCCAAATGGAAGGAGAACAACTGGTCTTCACCAACAAGTACATAGGTAAAGCATGTTGCAGTAACGCTTGCTATGAGTATCGGGGAGATGCTGGCCATAGTAAGGTCTATCATCAACACTTCGATAGTGAACACCAGTCCTGCTATCGGAGCCTTGAATATGCCAGCAATAGCAGCGGCTGCACCGCATCCTACAAGCAACATCAGCGTTTTGTTGTTCATACGGAACTTCTGACCAAGGTTGCTTGCAATGCTTGATCCTGTTAGTACAATAGGTGCCTCTGCACCTACCGAGCCACCGAATCCTATGGTAATGGCAGACGCCACGACTGATGACCAGCAGTTATGGCTTGCCAATCGACTGTTCTTTGACGAGATAGCATATAGTATGCGCGTTATTCCATGTGAGATATTGTCTCTCACCACGTATTTCACAAAAAGCATAGTAAGCCATATACCCACTACTGGCAGCACAAGATACAGCCAGTTGTAACTCTCTGCCTGTATGCCTTTCATCACTATGCCCTGTATGATATGAATCAACCCATGAAGGATATAAGCGGCAATAGCGGCAAAAACACCCACGAAAAACGCCAATACAAGCGTGAACTGCTTGTCTGACAGATGCCTCTGGCGCAATGCGAGTATGTCGTCAAACAATCTCTGCACTGCCAGATTCTGCCTGCGTCTGATACGAGACAATATTGCCTTTATCCTTCTTACCTTCATATCCCTTATCTTATTATCGTCACTTCGCCGTTCTGTCTCAGTCTTATTATTGACGAAGGTTTATGTGGTTTGTGCTCGTTACGACGTGTTGCACATACATAATCCACCTGCGATATAATCTCCTCTGATATGTCTCGATAGTTCTGTGCTGTTGGCTCTCCACTGATATTAGCGCTTGTTGAGACTATCGGCTTCTGCATTCTGTAACACAAGGCTTTGGAAAACTCCTCCTGTGTTATGCGCATTGCTATGCTACCGTCCTCGGCAATAAGGTTTTCTGCTAATCCATTAGCACCGTCTAATATCACGGTTGTTGGCTTTGTTGCAAGGTTCATCACGTCCCATGCCACCTCTGGAACGTTCCTTACATATCTTTGTATGCGGTTATCGCTGTCAACAAGGCATATCATAGCCTTTGTTTCCTCACGTTTCTTTATCTTGTAAATCCTCGCTACGGCATCGGCATTGGTTGCATCACAACCTATTCCCCATACAGTGTCAGTGGGATAGAGTATTACCCCACCCCGTTTCATCACCTCCACGGCGTTCTTAATATCTTCTTCTACTTTCATAGTTTTACCTTAGGACTTAGGGTTGAGGGGCTGTACTACCTTATAACCCAAACTCTATTACCTTAAACCCATTTTTTTTCTCGTTATTACTATATGTATATACGTGTAAGATTGACTATCCTCTTCTCTCAAAGGGTGTCGTTCCTACTCTATTCTTTCCATGCATTACGTCACTTATTTTAGGCTTGCAGCCCCAAGCACTGCCGCTCCCGCACCTTCAAGTGAGGACAAAAGGAATTTTGCCTTGCCTTTGAATATAGGCATAACGTTCTCCTCATACGTTCTCTTTATAGGTTCTATCAGCAGGTCTCCGGCCTTAGCAAGCCCCCCAAAGAATATGAATGCTTCTGGCGAGGAGAATACCGCCATGTCAGCACATGCCTTACCCATTATCTCTGCTGTGAATGTAAACACGCGCAAGGCAAGTGCATCACCTGCCTCTGCTGCCTTGGCTACATCGTAAGACGTTATCTTCTCTATCTCTATCTTACGCAATAGTGAAGGTTCCTCGCTCTCTGTAAGGAACTGCCGTGTCGTTCGCGCCACGCCTGTTGCAGAGCAATAGGTTTCAAGACAACCCCTTCTGCCACAACCACATAGGCGTCCGCCCTCACGCACTACTATAACATGTCCCAACTCTCCGGCGTTACCGTCACTGCCAGCGACCAACTGTCCGTTGGCAACTATGCCTGACCCTACTCCTGTTCCAAGTGTAAGGACAATAAAATCCTTCATTCCTTTTGCTACTCCAAACGTCATTTCTCCTAATGCTGCAGCATTAGCATCGTTGGTAAGTTTCACTGGCAACCCTCCGAGACGTTCACTAAACATCTGTGCAAGTGGCACTTTCCCGTCATGCGCCCACGTTATGTTGGGTGCAAACTCTATACAACCAGACAATATATTACCGTTTGGCGCACCTATACCCATACGTGATATGGTTTCTACTCCGCCCACCTTATTTGTAATAGGAAGCAGAGCCTGCATACAAGCGTCAACGTATTCTGCTGCATCTGCAAATCCCTGTGTCTTCAATGAGACCTGCTCTATTATGTTACCCTTGGCATCAACTATGCCAAACACAGAGTTCGTGCCACCAAGGTCAAGCCCTATGGCGTATGGCTTTGCCTCACATCTGTCCTTACACGAATTGTGATACATATTTATCCTCGTTTTATTTTTTCACGGTTTGGGGCACTAACCATTATAGTTTAGTGCGTAACTGCTATAATTTGTATTGTAAAATGCAAAATTATAAAAAAACCATTAATACGCAAAATAATAAGAAGAAAATAACACTTTTCAACAAGAAAAGTTGTGCATTACGAATAATAACCTTACCTTTGCACATCATTAACAACAGTAAATGCACATATATGAAAAAAGGAAAAGAACAGTTTATACGACTTGTGTCATGCCTTGTGATGGTATTCTCTATTATTACCCTCAGTTCTTGTGATGACGATGAGATAGCGCAGACCTTGGATGGTATTTGGGAAGGCGAGGTTGCAAAAGACTATTTCAGTCATAGATGGGGAACAAAGAAGGAGTATTACGCCGTTGACATGGAGTTCTATGCAGACCCTTACAGGTATGCACAAGGGACAGGTGTAGAATATGACTACCTGTATAACGGCGACTACACACGCTGCGACTTTTATTTTGAGGTACAAAACGGCATTATATACATAGACTATAAGGACGATACCCATGTTGCAATTAGGGATTATCACCTCTCAAACAACCATTTTAGTGGAGTGTTCATAGACTATTACTCTGGTTATGAGATTGCCACGTTTGATTTTGTGAAGGTAACCAACTGGCGACACGACAGGTACTACCGTTCTGGTGACGAGAAACCGAAGGAGGTACCGAGCCCTGCAACAACAAAATAACATAGTGGTTTTGTTATATTGTTGTGCGGATTTCACGTAAGGATATAACTATCCAATTATGCTACTTACCGTGAAAAACAAAGGCCAAGTAACTAAACACCCAGCCAGCAACTACACAAAACTGTGAAAACAGCACACGTGTGCATAGCCTTTTATACACCTTATGCAGCCATCAGGTACATAGTTTCCTGGTGGCTGTATGCATATTATATAGTGAAAAGCACAGCGTCATTTTAACATTTTCCTTGGATTACAGACAAAGAGGATAGAAAACAATTCAAAAAACGAAAATCTCGCACACAATGTATATAATTGAATACCAAAGGATAAGAGTATTCGCACAACGAGAAAGCACGATAAAACGGCTGTAATTTGCCGTTTTTTACATTGTAAAGAGTGGTCTTTTGCAATGTAAAGAGGTGCTAATCACACTGTAATCAACGGCAAATTACATAACCAGTAGTTTTACCTTCGATGAAATGGGCCTTTTTCCGTGCTGCAAGCCCATACAGATAATACCGCAACACTCTATTTTCAATATTCTCAGGGTGCGTCTTTTGACTTCAAAATTAACATTATAAGGATTTATTAACACCGCCACCACTTCTACAAAAACAAATTGTTTGGGTGTTTGGTTTTTTTTCTGTAACTTTGCAACAAATATACAATACAATGAATATAATAGCCAAATACTTCCCAAGGCTCACCGAAGAGCAGCAGAAACAGTTCGCCATGCTTGACGAACTATATCACGATTGGAACGCAAAAATCAACGTCATATCACGCAAGGATATAGACAACCTCTATGAACACCATGTGCTTCACTCCCTTGCCATAGCCAAGGCTATCACTTTTAGACCAGGAACAAAGGTGCTGGACTTCGGCTGTGGAGGAGGATTCCCTGGCATACCTCTTGCTATTATGTTCCCAGAATGTAGATTCAAGTTGATTGATGGAACGGGAAAGAAAATTCTTGTATGTCAAGAAATTATTAAATCCCTCGAACTAACAAACGTTACTGCTGAGCAGCGCAGGGGCGAGGAAGAGAAGGGACAGTATGAGTTTGTTGTATCAAGAGCGGTTATGACATTGCCAGAACTGGCTAAGATAGTGCGTAAGAACATCTCAAAAAGACAGCAGAACTCTATTCCCAATGGCATAATCTGCCTAAAAGGCGGTCATCTTCAAGGGGAAATGACACCCTTCAAGAACATCGTTGAGAAGACGGAACTCACCACATGGTTCGAGGAAGAATGGTTTCAGGAGAAATATATCATTTATTTACCATGCTAAATATTAAGAAATTTGAATGTAACGCAGTCTGTGAGAACTGCTATATAGTTAGTGACGAGACGAAGGAATGTATGATAGTGGACTGAGGTGCACACGGACCGTTTGAACAGAAGGCAATAAGCCAGTATATAGAGGCGGAGGGACTGAAACCCACTATCCACGTACTGACACACGGACACTTTGATCACGTCATGGGATGTGGCTTTGTTTATGATGCCTACGGTCTGCAACCCATCCTTCATGAGAGGGATGCCGAGACCTACAAGAACGCTGGTAAGTTGGCAATGGAGTTCGGTATGACAATAGAAGGCAATATGCCAGCAATAGGACGTCTGGTTAATGACGACGAGGAAGTGACCTTCGGAAACCATACATTCAAGGTGATACACACCCCCGGGCACTCCAAAGGCAGCGTAGTATATTACTCAGCAGAAGAGGCCTTGACATTCACGGGAGACACACTGTTCCTTGGCAGCATCGGCAGGACAGACCTGCCAGGTGGCTCTATGTTCCAGATTATACAGTCTCTGCGTATGTTCACCCAACTGCCAGACAACACAAAAGTGCTGCCAGGACATGGCCCAGAAACGCAAGTAGGCTACGAACTGGCCCATAACCCGTATCTTGACCGGTAAAGCCAAATAAAAATAACAAGACATTGCTGCAACGAGAACAGGGATATTTATATAAGCCAGCAACAGAAAAAACAGCATGGAACGCATAATAATGGGCATTGACCCCGGTACTAACGTCATGGGTTACAGCGTCATAAAATGCTCTGGACAAAGGGCAGAGATGATGGCAATGGGTGTAATAGATATGCGAAAACAGAATGACGCATACCTAAAACTGGGCCATATATACGAGCGCGTGACAGGCATCATTGACGAATACCTGCCCGACGAAATTGCCATAGAGGCACCATTCTTCGGCAAAAACGTGCAGTCCATGCTGAAACTCGGAAGAGCACAGGGTGTGGCAATAGCCGCAGCAATACAACATGGCGTTCCAATACACGAGTATGCGCCAATGAAAATAAAGATGGCGATAACGGGAACAGGAAGTGCTTCAAAAGAACAAGTAGCAGGAATGTTACAACGCATATTGAAAATCAGCAAGGAAGATATGCCCAAATTCATGGATGCCACAGACGCTCTCGGTGCTGCATACTGCCACTTCATGCAGGCAGGAGTAGTTAATACAGGAGTTAAATACACAAGTTGGAAGGACTTTGCAAGAAAAAATGCAACAAGAATAAAATAAGAAAACGATGATTATATCAGTTCATAACGGTATTACCCGTATGCCCGAATGGCGCATGGCGAAGCCAGTGGATTTCGAACTCGATGCAGGAGAACACATAGCAATAGTTGGTCCTAACGCCAGTGGCAAGTCAATGCTTGTAGATATACTGACAGGCAGTCACCCACTGCTGATGCAAGACGTTGCATACGACTTCTCACCACACACCTCGCACCTCACGTCTGACAACATAAAGTACATCACCTTCCGTGACACATACGGCGGAGACAACGACAGAACGTACTATCTGCAACAGAGATGGAACCAGATGGAGATTGACGAAAGTACTCCAACAGCGGAAAAAGTGCTGGAAGAGGCATACCAGAGAGCAGGCGATGACAACGAAAAAAGGCATAGATTCAAGGAACATCTGTATGACGTGTTCAATATGCGATGCCTTCTTGACAAGTATATAATACTCCTCTCTTCTGGAGAACTACGCAAATTACAGTTATGCAAGGTGCTGATGACAGCCCCAAGAGTACTGATAATGGA
>JALFNY010000181.1 GCA_022774105.1 Prevotella sp. | reverse complement strand
CAGCACAATAACACCCAAGACCGTACGTATCAGCCTATCCACAGGTAAGGTATCACGTGAACTTGGCATGGAGATGGGAATCCCCTCCACAGAGGTGTATGGACGAGAACTAAAAGGAGGAGCAGCACAGATGCTCACCATGCCTCTCGACCCAGATAAGAAAGTAAAGAAGTTCACATTGCGTTGCCTCTCCAATGATATAGTCATAGGAATAATGGGCATCACATTGCTATAACATTTTCTTGGCGGTCTCGTTTTTTCTTGCTACCTTTGCACCCGAAATGCGTAAACAAACCACCATAACACTGCTCTTTGCTACCATAACATTTGTTATGGCAAGTAACATCATGCAGACAGTATCAAATGACAATAACCAAGAACAGTTTATCAATAATAGTGGAGTGGGGGACAGCATCATTAGTCCCCCACACAATAATGATACGATAGTCAATCACATCACACACACAGATACAATTGTTACCGATACACTCGATTCACTACACCTTGCCATTCAAGCACGCAACAAAGCCATAGACGACTCCATAAGGGCAGATTCTGCCAATCGCAGAAGGAAAAACGGCATCGATGCCCCCGTTAACTATACCTCCAAGGACTCACTCGTTTATTTTGGGGACACAAAGAAAGCATACCTCTTCGGCAATGCAAACGTAAAATACGAGGACATGGACCTAACAGCAGAGAGAATCAATATGCAGTTAGACAGTAGCCTCGTCCACGCAACAGGAGCCACAGACACCACCACAAAGCAACAGTTCGGATTACCTGTATTCCTAATGGGAGCAGATAAATACGAGACTGACACCATGGCCTTCAACTTCAAGAAGAAAAAAGGTCTCATACAAAACGCATACACCGCACAGCAAGACGGCTTCCTTGTATCAGAACGCTCAAAACGAGATAGCACAGGTAACTTCTACCTGAAACACGGAAAATACACAACCTGCGATGACCCAGAGCCAGACTTCTACTTTGCACTGTCAATAGGCAAGGTACGCCCAGGGAAGGAAGTGGTTTTCGGACCAGCATACCTTGTAGTGCAAGACGTACCACTACCTTTCGCCTTACCATACGGCTTCTTTCCCTTCACCAAGAACTATTCCAGCGGATTTATCATGCCCACGTACGGAGACGAATCTGACAGAGGATTCTACCTGCGTGACGGAGGATACTACTTTGCCATCAGTGACAAGATTGACCTAAAACTCCTTGGCGAGATATACACCAAAGGCTCGTGGGGAATCTCAGCAGCATCAAACTATAATGTAAGATACAAATACTCCGGACAATTCTACTTCTCATACCTCGACACACGCACAGGAGACGAGGGATTCCCAGACTATGCAAAGACCACCAGTTTCAAACTACAATGGTCACACCGTCAGGACAGCAAGGCTAATCCATACAGCTCGCTGGCGGCAAGTGTCAACTTCGCTTCCACAAGTTATGAGAATAGCAACCTCGGCTCCCTGTACAATCCCACAGCCCGTACACAGTCCACACGCACATCATCAGTATCATGGAGCACAAACTTCTCAAGCATAGGCATGAGCCTCAGTGCAACAGCCAACGTTGCACAAAATATGCGTGACTCCACCATTGCCATGACAATGCCAGACCTCAATATCTCCGTCTCACGCTTCTATCCCTTCCGTCGTAAACACATGGTAGGAAACGAACGGTGGTACGAAAAGATAGCCATGAGTTACACAGGACACATATCAAACTCCATAACAACCAAAGAAAGCAAACTGCTAAAATCAAACCTGATAAAAGATTGGCGCAACGGTATGCAACACAACATACCTATCAGCGGCTCATTCACAATACTCAAATACCTCAACGTCACACCCTCTATCAATTTCACTGACAGGATGTATACCAACAAGATAGAGAAAACGTGGAACGAAACAACCCAGCGAGAACAACAAGACACCATTTACGGATTCTACAACGTATATAACTGGAACTCATCTCTATCACTTAACACCAAGGTGTATGGTATGTTCGTACCTAACCGTAAACTCTTCGGAGACAAAATAATAGCCATACGCCATACCTTCACACCCTCTCTCTCCCTCACATACGCTCCCGACTTCGGAGCAGCAAGTTACGGATACTATAAGACATATACAAAACGTGATAAAGACGGAAAAGAGAGCACCGTAGAATATTCCCCATTCAGCAGTGCCTTGTTTGGAGTACCAGGAAGAGGAAAAACAGGAAGCATAAGCCTTAGCATAGACAATAATATAGAAATGAAAATACGCTCCGACAAAGACACCAGCGGAGTAAGGAAGATAAGCATAATAGACCAACTCGGAGCAAGTATGTCATACAATATGGCAGCACAAACACGTCCATGGAGTGACCTGTCAACCAACCTAAGACTAAAATGGTGGAAAAACTACACCTTCTCCATGAACGCCGTATTCGCCACCTATGCCTATGAACTCGATGAAAATGGACGACCATATGTTGGCACACGCACAGAATACAGCAAAGGCAGATTCGGCCGCTTTCAAGGAATGTCACAAAACATATCATACACACTGACACCTGAAAAACTAAAAAAGATATTTACACGAGACGACGACAAAACAGAAGACGAGAAAGAAGCACCAGATAACGATACAGGCGCAGAAAGCAATATAGACCCTATGCTGGAAAAAGGCAAAAACGGGGCAACCAAGAAAGGAGCAGGCCTTGCAGAAACAGACGATGACGGATATCTCAAATTCTCACTACCGTGGAGTTTGACGTTCAGTTATGGCATCACTATGCGTGAGAATACCAGTGGAACGTTCAATAAAGAAACCATGCGCTATCCATACAAGTTCACGCAAAACCTCAACTTTTCAGGCAACATACGCCTGTCAGATGGATGGAACATATCTTTCACCTCTGGCTATGACTTTGACTATAAGAAACTAAGCATGACAACAGCCTCATTAGCACGCGACCTGCACTGCTTCGATATGTCATGCTCTGTGGTCATAACACCATATACGTCATACAATTTCTCATTCCGATGTAACGCTGCAACACTAACTGATGCACTGAAATACGACAAACGCTCCAGTTATAGCAACAGCGTGAAATGGTACTAAAACAAAAATAACTTGGTGGCAAGAAAAAACAAAAACAAGCCATTTACGTAGCAAAAGCGGCCTGATTACAATGCAAAAGCTATGCTTTTAGGATGTAATCAGGCCGCTTTTGTATTTGGCTGAGTTATAGGAGGTTATAAAGTGGGTCTCGTAAACAAACAACTTTCCGCTGATATTTGCTAACTGTACACTGAGGACGAAGTCATGGAGGCCGGTTTACGCCAACAAAGGGGGTGTCAAGTAAGTCCGTCCATCGGGGCATAACTGTAAAGGGACATAGGTTAATGAAATGAAAAAGGTAAAGGTGTATCGTTCACCAAATAAAGATAGAAAACAAATATAGTTAGTCGCCCTCAAATGTGACAACTCTCCTGTAACTATACGCTGATTAGTTGCCGAGGTGCATAATTGTATTTAATTATGTTAAAAATAAGAGCTTTGTATAGTAGTTTAGAATATATAATGTAACTTTGCACATTATTATATAAAACCATATCTAACTTACAAATCTTACTGCTGGTACACGCCATATAAAGCCTATACCAGCGAGAAAACATTTACTACCTAATACGCTATGAGAAAATTGACAATCATGCTGCTTGCAGCGACCTGCGCACTCACGGTTAGTGCACAGAGAATAGACTTCAACCTACCAGGAAAGGAGTCGCAAAGTATTGAGGATGGTTTCACCAATTGGGCAGTGGGACGTACAATGTCAGACGAGTGTTCCTTTACAGATGAATACGGAAATGCCATCACTATAAAGGCAGAAAGTGTAGAAGGCCTTACAGGAAACGCCGTATTCTGTAACTGGTGGAAGGATGGTGTGAACAAGTATTCACGACTTATAAGTGACGCCATCTATCCTATCACTCTTGACAGCGACAACAACTACACATGGGCTGCCAACGACCCAATGGGCATACAGTTCACCATAAGTGGTCTGCCTGAGGGTGTACACACACTCTGTGCATACCACAATAATACCGATGGCACGACATCACCAGGTTACCCGACAGTGAAGGTGGTAGTGGACGATGTGACTATACAGACAGGTGTGGAGCAAACGATACGTGCCACAAAGCCAAGTGACGCAGGAATGTCATATATTCGTTTCACAGTTAAGGAGGGGGTACCCGTCACCGTGAAGTACATATCAGAGCCCGTCAGTGGCAAGGCATACATCAACTGTGCAGTCGCAGTTAACGCTCTCATATTCGACCGTCCTAACCCGAAGATACAGGCCATGGACCCCACACCAGCAAACCGTGACTATCACGCCGACTGCGACAACGGTTCCGTTACGCTATCATGGTCCGGTGGCTCCGCAGCAGTAAAACATCACGTAATGTTCGGTACGTCACAATCAGACATGAGCGAGGTAGCTGTGACAGCAGGTACCACATACACAGTCAGCAACCTCACCAACCTATCAGAATACTTCTGGCGTATAGACGAAGAAGTAGCAGATGGTACAATACACGAGGGCGACACATGGAGTTTCCGTCCACGGCATCTTGCCTTCCCTGGTGCAGAGGGTTACGGACGCTTTGCCATCGGAGGACGTGGCGGCACAGTATATCATGTAACATCACTTGACGATGACCCGGTGAACCCTCAGCCAGGAACATTCCGTTACGGAATAACAAAGGTACAAGGCCCAAGAACCATCGTGTTTGACATATCTGGTTACATAGAATTAAAAAGCCGTCTCGTATGCTCAGATAAATATGTTACTATTGCAGGACAAACTGCCCCAGGAAAAGGTATAATACTGCGCGGTGCACCATTCGGCATGAATTCTGACGGAATCACACGCTTCATGCGCATACACAGAGGTTATGCTTCCACAGAGGCGGACCAGAATAAGGGCCTTGACGGTTTTGGCATAGCAGGAGGAGACCACGCTATTATGGACCACTGTTCCATAGCCTGGACCACTGATGAAGGATTCTCCTCACGTGGTGCAAAGAGCATAACCTTGCAGCGCACAATGATTTCTGAGGCATTGAACTGTGCAGACCACCCGAACTACGGGGCAGGCACCTGTCACGGATATGCCGCAACGATAGGTGGTGGACAGGGTAGTGGAGTGGGCTCATTCCATCATAACCTACTTGCACACTGCGAAGGGCGTAACTGGAGTATATCCGGAGGACTGACAGGCGGAGGTGCATACGACGGTGCACACGATATATTCAACAACGTAGTGTATAACTGGGGCGGGCGTGCTACCGATGGTGGGTCACACGAAATAAACTTTGTAAACAACTACTATCGTAAGGGTGCTGCCACAACACAAAATTACTTGCTACGTCTGCAACTGGAAGGTACAGGCTCAGGTACACAGTCAGCATACGTAAGCGGCAATATTCGTGAAGAAATCAACGGAACTATGACAAGAGACCAACTCAACGCCACATATCGATACGAAACCTCCAATGGGCAGGTAGTCAACTGGCAACCGTTTGTCAGCGAACCGTTTTTTCCGTCATACGCAACAGTAGAAACGGCAGAGTCTGCACTTCGCAGCGTGTTATCAGACGTTGGTGCTAATATGCCAGTGCTGACAGACCACGACCAACGTATTATACGCGAAACACTTGACAAGAAATATACCTACACAGGAAGCAAGACGGGCAAAAAGGGACTTATAGACCATGAGGAGGATGCAGGCGGATATGAGCCAATAGATGTAGTAACACGCCCAGAGAATTACGACACTGACGGCGATGGTATGCCAGACTGGTGGGAGCATATTAACGGACATGACCCTTACATTGCAGACAACAACAGCGATGCTGATGGTGATGGATATACTGCCATAGAACATTACCTCAATTGGATGGCAACACCACACTATGAAATAAACGGCGGAGAAACGCAGGATATTAATCTGGCAGAACTATTTGCAGGATACACAGAAGATGCGACATTCTACACCTCGTTCAAAAAAGAAGGTTATAAAACAAGCATAGACGGTACAATGTTGCGTGTGTCTGTGCCTGATACAGACGAAATAGCAACCATAACGGTTACTACAGAGGAAGAGGACTGTTCTATGTCACGAGAGATTAACATCAGGGTTGTAGGCACCGCCACAGACGTAAAAGAGGTGAATAGTAACTCAAAAACTCCTGCTACTGCTCAGACAGGATACAACATCGCAGGACAACGTGTCAATGTCCAGCAGGCAGGGCAAGTTGTTATAACAGAGGGGAAAAAGATATTGAGGTAATATAACATACGAAGGCTTGCTTCACAGCCAGCCTTCGCACTATACAAAAACATTATGACTTTATCTTAGAAACAAAAAACTCTGTTGTAAATCTGAACCAAAAAGGCGACAAGGATAGACAGTCTTTGTCGCCTTTATTTTCTGTCTGCAAAGTTACGCCAATTCTCTGGCATACGCAATACCCATAACTCGGTATTTTGACTATAAACTATCGTGATAATATGAGGATGGAGGGATTATCTGATTTGGGAGGCAGTATGTAGGTGTGGTGTGGGTAACGAGGAGATTTGAGGCTCAGTAGATTTGGGGTTATCTTGTATTACTATAAGAATAAGCGTTGAATAAATGTTGATGTCGCGATAAGTCGTGTTTAGAAAAAATCAAGATGATTGTATGAAACGCTAATATTTAGCAAGCGAACGTACATCACCTTGATTGTTGATAAATACACATTTGAGGTTTCGTTACCTCTGTTTCTAAATTAAAGTAAACAGGAAGACAGAGCATAGCACTCTGTCTCTCCATCATCAATCAATATCAATCACCTGGAAATGCTTGTTGAACGTAATGTCAATCTCATTAGACAACTCCACCTCATATTCATTCCTGTTGATTTCAAACTTCTTGACCGTCTGTCCAGGTTGGTTTTTCTTCAGGTAAGTGGAGATGGATGACGGTATCAGTTGCTCAGGCACGCAACCCTGCTTACAGTCAATCTCTGTCACGTTTCCCTTCTTGTCAAACTCGATTTTGGTGCCATTTTGCAGCACCACATCATAGTTCTTTCCTACAATTCCAGACTCGACAGTGACAAGCGCAATCTTCTGGTTGTTGAAATACTGAGAGAGTACTGTCTGGGCTTTTGCTGGGAGTTCTGTCACGTTAATAGGTTTGTTGTTGTCGGCATTTGCTGGCATAAGGTGTGCCATAACGCAGCAAATGACAATGAACATAGTTATAACTATTCTTCTCATAAGGTTGTTATTTAAGTGATAAATTCATTGGATGAGGTTTCAATATATCGTATTTTTATCCCCTCTTTACTTACTTAGACTATTATTTCATGGGAAAGTAAAAAGCATTAAGCATTTTTAATTATCCAGTTGATAGTTTGCCTATCCGTAATATTCAACAAGCAGATGCATATTTATACTCAAAATGTTAGTCAATGTACTCGTATGCCGTTTTCATCTTTAGGTTCTATCTTGATCTCATGTTAATTGTCTTTTATAGTTAATAAGCGTTCAAGGAGCGGGTTGAAATCCAGCTCCTTGAACGCTTATTGTCATTTTAGGGTACTGCCGTTTTTTTTAGGGCCTTGAAGGCTTGCACTCGTTCCCTGATTGAACTTACGAAACTTGAGTTATTTTATTATTCCTTGCTCTGTGAATATGCTTTTCAGAATCTCAACAGACCTGTCAACCTGTTCCTTGGTATGTGTTGCCATTAGCGCATATCTAACCAAGGTATCCTGTGGAGCACACGCGGGAGGCACTACTGGATTAATGAATACGCCACGTTCAAACGCCAATGAGGTGATAAGGAATGTCTTATCCACATCACGTATGTATAATGGGATAATCGGAGACTCAGTATCGCCTATTTCAAACCCTTCCTCCTTGAAACGCTTGAGCGCATAGTTTGTAACGTCCCAAAGCTTTTCTATTATTTCTGGTTCTGCTTTCAGAATGTCCAATGCCTTCTGTGCTGCTGCGGTTGCTGCTGGTGTATTGGAAGCAGAGAATATATAAGTACGTGCTGAATGACGCAGATAGTTAATGGTATCCCAGTCGCCTGCAATGAATCCTCCTATTGATGCAAGTGACTTTGAGAATGTACCCATTATCAAGTCAACCTCATCTGTAAGACCGAAATGATCACATACACCACGTCCATGATCGCCAAACACACCTAAACCGTGTGCTTCGTCAACCATGATAGAACAGTTGTACTTGTGCTTCAATTCTACTATTTCCGGCAATTTACAAAGGTCTCCCTCCATAGAGAATACACCATCTACCACTATTAACTTAATGGCTTCATAGGGAAGTTTCTTGAGTATATTCTCAAGATCCACCATGTCATTATGCTTGTACTTCAACTGCTTGGCGAAACTCAGTCTGCGTCCGTCAACAATACTTGCATGGTCACGGTCATCACAGATTATGTAATCCTCACGTCCGCCTATCACTGCTATTACACCTGCATTGACAGAAAAACCTGTTGAGAAACATAGAGCATCGTCCTTGTGAACATATTCTGCAAGGTCTTTTTCTAACTTTACGTGTATGTCCAGCGTTCCATTGAGGAATCTGCTGCCAGCACACCCTGTTCCGTACTGATCAAGAGCAGCCTTCGCTGCCTCAACAATGCGTTGGTCTCCAACAAGTCCTGTATAGGCATTTGACCCAAACATAAGAACCTTGTGGCCTCCCATCTCTACCTCAGTACCTTGCTTACCCGTTATCTCACGGAAATAGGGATAAACTCCTGCCTCCATAAACCTTTGTGGCAGACGGTACTCCTTGTACTTTTCTTGTAACTGTCCCATTATAAATAATGTGTGTAATTTCTTTTAATTAGCAGAACGGAACACATGAACCATTCGGGGCGCAAAGTTATACAAAAAAATTGATATAGAGTAATTTTTTAACAATAAAATAATGATTTCGTAAAAATATCACAACATAAATCAATCAGTATCTTTTATTTTTTGTAATTTTGCAGAAACAAACAACATTCTGATGATGAACAAAAAGAGAATAGCGTTTATTGTTAATCCTGTTTCCGGCACGTGCAATAAGGATGTCATTCCCGCATTGATAGACAAGCACATAGACAACTCGATATATGACACCTCTCTGATGTTCACCAAATATTCAGGTCACGCAACAGAGATAGCTGCGCGCTGTGCCTCTGACAGTTACGACATTGTAGTAGCCGTTGGAGGTGATGGCACTGTCAATGAGGTAGCACGTGCATTGACAGAAACTCCTACGGCATTAGGTATAGTACCATGCGGTTCCGGCAACGGTCTCGCACGACATCTCATGCTTCCTATGAATATGGGAGGAGCCATGGATGTAATAAACATGGGACAAATTCATGCGCTTGATTATGGCATCATCAATGGACATCCATTCTTTTGTACCTGTGGTATGGGCTTTGACGCATTCATAAGCAAGAAATTTGCAGAGGCAGGCAAGCGTGGACCACTAACATATATCGAGAATGTTTTAAGGGAAGGTCTAAACTATAAGCCTGAGACCTACGAACTAACACTCGATGGGAATGATGCAGAGCCATACAAAGCCTTCCTCATATCAGTAGCCAATGCATCACAATATGGCAACGATGCCTACATAGCACCGCAGGCATCCATGTCTGATGGCCTGCTTGACGTAGTCATAATACAGCCTTTCGATATTCTGGAAGCACCACAGGTAGGCATAGACCTTCTAAACAAGACACTCAACAAATCCTCAAAGATAAAATGCTATCAGGCCAAAGATATTTTGATAAAGCGTAAGGATAAGGGTGTTATACATTATGATGGCGACCCAATAGAAGAAGCTGCGGAGTTACATATATCCATGCGCAGCAAAGGAATACGCATGATTATTAATCCTCTGGCAGATAAGAAGCGACGTAAACCAAACATGGTACAGAACGCTTTTAACTCATTATTCAACGAAATGCATGCCATGCGTGAGGAGGTTTCCAACCCTGTGAAGCACGTGAAGGCAATAAACAGCTTTATACAAAACAAGCTTTCTTGAACTGTTGCGCAGTATAGAAACAACAACCAGAAAACTGTATGAAAGATACTTTCCTGACCATAGCAAGAACCGCCGAAGGATATTATACGGAGAAAAGGAGCAAGTTCTATGCCTTTGCCCATCATGTCACTTCTGCCGAAGAGGTGCGTGAATTGCAGATAGCCTACCGAAAGAAATACTATGACGCACGTCATATATGCTATGCATACCGTCTTGGACCAGAGGGAGAAACTTTCCGTGCCAATGATGATGGTGAGCCGTCAAGCACAGCAGGCAAACCAATACTCGGTACTTTGCTGAGTGCAGAACTGACTGATACCGTTATCTTTGTAATAAGATACTACGGTGGCGTAAACCTTGGTACAGGAGGATTGATTGTTGCTTACCGTGAGGCTGCACAAGATGCCTTAAACAATGCCACCGTGGAGCAAAGGCAGGTAGAGGAACAATACACATACACCTTCGCATATCCGCAAATGAACGCAGTGATGAAGGTGGTAAAAGATATGCAACCGCGCATTGTGTCACAAGACCTCCAAAACACTTGCAGCATCACACTGAGCATACGTAGTTCACTTATGCCACAGTTAAAACAGCGACTCGAATCTATCTCATTCGCATAGACATTATAATAATGAAAAAACAAGAACCACTACATAAAAACATGATGTCCGTTCCTATGCGTATCGCTATCATAGATAATAACGTACTGACAAGTATTGGTTTGCAGCATATATTGAAAGACATCATACCTATGGCAGAGATAGTGGTACTACATGATTTTACTGACATAGAAGGTACCGCATATAACGACTATGCTCACTATTTTGTATCCTCGCGCATATTCTTCGAACATTCGCCGTTCTTTCGTCAAAATACCAAGAAGACCATAGTCCTTGTCAACGGCGATGCAAACGTAACAGGCCTACGCACCCTTAATATCTGCCAAGATGAGAAGCCTCTTGTACGCGATATTCTTGCTCTTCACGCCGCCGGACACGGCAGACAAGACAAAACAATCCCTCAGTTTACCCCCCAACTCTCTGCACGAGAGGCGGAAGTAGCTGTGCTGCTGTGCAAGGGACACATAAATAAGCAGATAGCAGAAATATTAAACATCAGCCTTACCACTGTCATTTCTCATCGCAAGAACATAATGACCAAACTTCATGCGCGTTCTCTTGCTGACATCATTATATACTCCGTTATGCATGGTCTTGTAGATGTAGGAGATCTGTAACCCATAGTTCTTTTATACATAACGTTACCAAGAACAAACGACCTATACCCCTAAACCTTATGATATATTACTTCTCTGGCACGGGAAACAGCAAACTCGTTTGCGAACTTCTCGCAACGCAGACAGGAGACAGCACCTCTCCAATGACCGCCCCACAGCCATGCACAGACAACGAAGTAGGCATAATATTCCCTGTCTATGCCTGGGGAATGCCAAATATCGTGTTAACTTTTTTGTCAAACACACTGTCCCATTTGCTACATAACAACATAGAATATATCTACACCGTTATGACTTGTGGCGATGATATAGGATACACAGACAGACTTGTACGTAAATCATTGCAACGACATGGTCTGACACTCCATGCAGCCTTCTCTCTACAAATGCCTAACACATATGTATGTCTGCCGGGGTTTGATATAGACAAAAAAGAGATAGCAGATAATAAGGTCGCCACCATGAGGCATCAGATACCCATCATAGCATCACACATACAGGCACAACACGCCATTACAGATGTCAACCGTGGAGTGTGTGCACACATAAAAACATACATCCTTTGTCCATTGTTCAACAAATATCTTATCAACGACCGTCACTTTCATGTTGACAATTCCCGTTGTGTCAACTGTGGACAATGCGTTCAGCATTGCCCAGTTGCCAACATAGAGTTGTCCACAGACAATGTAGTAACCTGGAAAGGTCGCTGTACTGGCTGTCTCGGATGCTACCATATCTGTCCCAATAACGCCATACAATATGGAAGGTTCACAAAAGGAAAAGGACAAAAACAGTAAACCGACACATAACACATTAATCGCTGTATTATACATACCTACTTATAACTCCTTTTCCCCATAAAAATACATTTTGTTAACACACTGACAGCCATTGTGTTGATACCCTTACAATGCACAATCAGTAGTTGACGAAAATATGATTTGCACTTTTTTACCTCGTAATTAACGGCAGATTACATTGTAAACAACGGCAAATTGCAATGTGATTTGGTGCTAATCAGAAAACAAACAAAACCAACAAAGATAAACAAACAACATGATGAGACCTCAGATTAATATATTATAATATGTAAAGTGTGGCCTTAGACCAACAAGACAACAGTCGTAATGTCACGCAAAAATAAAAACAAAATATTAGAATTATGTACATTTTGCATACCGGTGTGCCAGAAAAACCACTGTAACAAGAATTAGATAGTTATCTGTGAATCTACGACTGATTTGGGTTAAAATATGCAAACGAGAATATTATTAATGTTGTAATGTTTGCCACCTCAAAAAAAATAAGTAACTTTGCAATCATATTTCTATTAGGCATAACTGCATATCGTGCAGATTGGCAGTGAAGATCTAAATTTATTATTACAATACAAAGAAGAAGTTATGACAAACACTAAGGAGAAACTCTTCTCTGAGTTTCAGGCGCCTACCACGCAGGAATGGCTTGACAAGATTCAAGTTGACCTGAAAGGCGCAGATTTCCAGAAGCGTCTTGTATGGCGAACCTCTGAGGGGTTCAACGTACAACCTTTCTACCGCAGGGAAGATGTAGAGAAACTGCAAACACCTAACGCTCTACCGGGAGAATACCCGTTTGTCCGTGGTAACAAAAAGGACGACAACACATGGTACATCAGGCAGGAAATTAATGCCGCTGATGCCAAGGCTGCCAACGCCAAGGCTAAGGACATACTAAACAAGGGTATTGATTCTGTTTCGTTCAAGATACCAGGTTCCTCTGTCAGCGCGGATTATGTAGAGCAGTTGCTTGACGGCATATACTGCGATTGTGTGGAACTTAATTTCAATACATGCAAACGACACTCCGTAGAACTTGCACAACTGCTCGTATCTTACTTTGACAAAAAGGGCTATGACAAGGAGAAGATTGTAGGCTCCATTGACTGGGACCCTATGGAAAAGATTGTCATGAAGGGTAGGGACGTAGAACCATTGCTGAAGTTCGCACCAGAACTTGTCAATACTTTGAAGGACTATCCTCACTTCCGTTGCATAGCAGTTAATGCAGTTTCCCTAAACAACTCTGGCGCATACATTGTACAGGAACTGGGCTATGCCTTGGCGTGGGGTAATGAATATATGCAGCAGATGGTGGACGCAGGTGTAGAACCAACACTGGCCGCAAGCAAGATAAAGTTCAATATGGGAATCTCCGAGAACTACTTCATGGAGATTGCCAAGTTCCGTGCAGGACGTATGCTATGGGCACAAATTGTAAAACAGTATGAACCTAAGTGCGACTGCGCATGCAAGATGTGTGTTAACGCTGTGACCACATCATATAACATGACACTGTTTGATGCACATGTCAACCTGTTGCGCTCACAGACGGAGACCATGTCAGCAGCATTGGCAGGCGTTCACTCTATCGTAGTGACACCATTTGACGCCGCATACGAGGAGCCAGACGATTTCTCAGAGCGCATAGCACGTAACCAGCAACTGCTGTTGAAGGAGGAATGTCACTTCAATACCGTTGTTGACCCATCTGCCGGCTCTTATTACATAGAGCAACTTACCACCTCACTTGCCAATGAGGCATGGAAAATATTCCTTAAGGTAGAAGAGGAAGGAGGCTTCCTCGCAGCAATAAAAGCAGGTAATGTGCAGGACGACATCAACGCTACCAACGAGAAACGCCACACGATGGCAGCACAACGCAGAGAGTTTATATTAGGTACAAACCAGTTTCCGAACTTCACAGAGAAAAGCGAAGGAAAAATGCCACGCACAAAAACCTGTGGATGTGCGCATAAGGATGAGCAGACATACAAGGCAATCAATGCCGACAGACTGGCAGCCGAATTTGAAACCCTGCGCATAGCAACAGAAAAAGCAGAGAAACAACCCGTAGCATTCATGCTGACAATCGGTAACCTTGTATGGAGACAAGCACGTGCGCAGTTCTCATGCAATTTCCTTGCCGCAGCAGGATATAAGGTTGTTGACAACCTCGGTTTCTCTTCTGTAGAAGAGGGCGTTCAGGCAGCAGTAGCAGCAGGGGCAGACATAGTTGTACTATGCTCCTCTGACGATGAATACGCAGAGTACGCAATACCAGCCTATAAGTGTCTGGACGGTAGAGCACTGTTTGTTGTTGCAGGTGCACCAGCTTGCGCAGAAGAACTAAAAGCGGCCGGCATAGAGAACTTCATACACGTAAAGGTCAACCAGCTTGAAACGCTGAAATTGTATAACGAGAAACTCGGAATCAAGTAATTATGGCTAGAAAAGATTTTAAGAATATAGATGTCTTCTCTGGCATAGAGAAGACCGACGGTGCCACTTGGCAGAAAAATAACAACATACAATACGTATGGAAGACACCGGAACACATAGAAGTGAAGCCGGTATATACCAAAGAAGACTTGGAGGGTATGGAACATCTGGACTTCACAGCCGGTATCCCACCGTTCCTTCGCGGACCATACTCAATGATGTACCCCTTCCGTCCATGGACAATCAGACAGTATGCAGGTTTCTCCACCGCAGAAGAGTCTAACGCTTTCTACCGCAGAAATCTGGCATCAGGACAGAAAGGACTGTCAGTGGCATTTGACCTTCCTACACACCGTGGATATGACCCAGACAACCTGCGTGTAATAGGCGATGTAGGAAAAGCAGGTGTAAGTATCTGCTCAGTAGAGAACATGAAAGTGCTCTTTGACGGTATCCCACTTAACAAGATGTCAGTATCAATGACCATGAATGGTGCAGTGCTACCAATAATGGCATTCTACATCGTAGCAGGACTGGAGCAGGGTGCAAAACTGGAAGAAATGGCAGGCACGATACAGAACGACATACTAAAAGAGTTCATGGTACGTAATACCTATATCTATCCGCCATCATTCTCAATGAAGATTATAGCCGACATCTTTGAATACACGTCACAGAAGATGCCGAAGTTCAACTCTATATCAATCTCGGGTTACCACATGCAAGAGGCTGGTGCAACAGCAGACATAGAGTTGGCATACACACTGGCAGACGGATTGGAATATCTGCGCGCTGGCGTGAATGCAGGTATTGACATTGACGCATTCGCCCCACGATTGAGTTTTTTCTGGGCCATAGGAGTAAACCACTTCATGGAAATCGCCAAGATGCGAGCAGGACGTTTGCTGTGGGCAAAGATTGTCAAGAGTTTCGGAGCAAAGAATCCTAAGTCAATGGCACTGCGTACCCACTCACAGACATCAGGTTGGTCACTGACAGAACAAGACCCATTCAACAACGTGGGACGTACCTGTATAGAGGCAATGGCAGCCGTTTTGGGACACACTCAGTCACTGCATACAAACTCACTGGACGAGGCTATAGCACTCCCAACAGACTTTTCTGCACGTATAGCACGTAACACACAGATATACATACAGAATGAAACAAAAGTATGCAAGGAGATAGATCCATGGGCTGGTTCATACTACGTTGAAACACTGACCAACGAACTAGTACACAAGGCATGGGAACACATACAAGAAATAGAGAAACTTGGCGGTATGGCCAAGGCTATTGAGACTGGTGTGCCTAAGATGCGCATTGAAGAAGCGGCGGCACGTGCCCAAGCACGCATTGACTCTGGTCAGCAGACGATTGTAGGTACTAACAAATATCGTCTTGACCACGAGGATCCTATAGACATTCTGGAAGTGGACAACACCGCCGTACGTCTGGAACAAGAAGCCGCTTTGAAAGAGTTAAAGGCAAACCGTGATGAGACAAAGGTAAGAGAAACACTCGATGCACTGACAGAAGTGGTGCGCACAGGCAATGGTAACCTGCTTGAAGCAGCAGTGGAATGTGCAAAGGTGCGTTGTACTCTCGGTGAAATATCTGATGCCTGCGAGAAAGTCGTGGGACGTTATAAAGCAGTAATTAGAACAATCTCAGGCGTGTATAGTGCAGAAAGCAAAAACGACAGCCAATTTGAAAAGGCCTGTCAGATGACCGAGCGTTTCGCTCAGAAGGAGGGTCGTCGTCCACGTATATTTATCGCAAAGATGGGACAAGACGGTCACGACCGCGGTGCAAAAGTTGTAGCTACAGGATATGCAGACTGTGGTTTTGACGTGGACATGGGACCTTTGTTCCAGACACCAGCCGAAGCGGCGCGTGAAGCAGTAGAGAATGATGTTCACATTGTTGGTGTATCATCCCTTGCCGCAGGTCACAAGACGCTTATACCAGCCCTGTTCGAGGAACTGAAGAAACTTGGACGTGAGGACATCATGGTTATTGCTGGTGGTGTTATACCTGCTCAGGACTACGATTTCCTATATAAGGCTGGCGTAGCGGCAATCTTCGGTCCTGGTACTCCTGTTGCAAAGTCTGCGATAGAGATGATGCGCATACTGTTGGACGAGGAGTAAGGGTAGGGTAAGTCAAGAGATTTATATGCTACTGAAACAACTCTCTATACTGAATTATAAGAATATAGCAGAAGCAAATCTTGAATTTTCAAACAAGATAAACTGCTTTATAGGTGATAACGGCGAGGGCAAGACAAACTTGCTCGACGCCGTTTATTTCCTTTCATTCTGTCATTCCATGTTCAGTAATATCGACTCGCAGATGATGAAGCATGATACTGCTTTCTTCATGTTGCAGGGAACGTATATACAGGACGATGAGATGACAATGGAGGAAATATATGTGGGCATGAAGCGTGGGGCAAAAAAACAATTCAAACGTAACAAGAAAGCATATAAAAGGTTATCAGAACACATAGGTCTAATTCCACTTATTATGGTATCACCAGACGATGTGTCACTCATAACAGGGGGTGGAGAAGAACGCAGGCGACTGTTGGATATGGTGATTTCACAGTATGATAATACGTATATAGACACTCTAAACCGTTATAATAAGGCCCTGCAACAACGCAATGCACTATTGAAACAGGAAGAGGAGCCTGACGCTACGCTACTGTCTATATTGGAAGAGGAAATGGCAGAGCATGGAGAAAGAATCTACCACAAGCGCAATGACTTCGTTGAAAGGTTCGTACCTGTGTTCAATAATATATATAATAGAATAAGTGGAGAAAAGGAAACCGTTTCACTAAGGTATATTTCGCATTGTCAGCGAGGCAGACTACTTGACATAATACAAAAGGACAGGCATAAAGACCGTGCTGTGGGATACTCACTTCACGGCATACACCGCGATGAACTTGAAATGCTTATTGGGGGATACCCCATGAGACGAGAAGGCAGTCAGGGCCAGAACAAGACATATGTCATATCGTTGAAACTCGCACAGTTTGACTTCCTAAGACAGACAATAAGTGCAACCACTCCGTTATTGTTGCTCGATGACATCTTCGATAAACTTGACGCACAACGCGTTGAAATGATTATAAACATGGTAAGCGGTGATGATTTCGGCCAAATCTTCATAACAGACACCAATCGTGAACACCTTGACAGAATACTTAGCAATGGTCATTCGGATTACAGAATATTCCACGTAAAGCATGGTGAGTTTGAAGAACAACAATCAACCATGTAAAATCTACCTAATATGTTCCGACGTCACCCTATGGAAGTAGAAGCCCTTGTGAGACAATACCTAAGGGCTAATGGACTGGAGACGCCACTGTTACAGCGGCGCCTAATACAAGCGTGGGACGAGGTAGTTGGAGAAGTTGCTGCACAATATACAGAAGCCAAGAAAATAAAGAACCAAACACTTTGGGTAAAGATTCTAAACCCTGCCGTAAGGGCTGACTTGCAGATGAAACGCACAGCACTTGTCGTAAAACTGAACAATATTGTTGGAGCACAAATCATAACAGAAATAAAGTTGTATTAAGCGTTACTTATCATATATTTTAATACAACAACGAGAAATAATGCCCTCTTTGCTTTGTAGAAAAGAAAAAAGTTCGTAAATTTGCATATATCAACATTAACTTAAATAAATAAACTATGGACATAGAATTTGTAAGAAGCAGATTTATCAAGCATTTTGATGGTAAAACTGGCAACATTTATTTCTCTCCCGGCCGTATAAACCTTATAGGCGAACACACAGACTATAATGGCGGATACGTGTTTCCCGGCGCAGTTGATTGCGGTGTGATGGCAGAACTGAGGCCTAACGGGACAAACAAAGTCATGGCTTACTCCATCGATCTTAAAGACCGCACAGAGTTTACGGTTGATGATCCCAAGGGACCTACTGCTACATGGGCACGCTACATTTACGGCATGGTACAGGAGTTTAGACTTCTCGGTGTTGACGTAAAAGGATTCAACATTGCCTTTGCAGGTGATGTACCACTGGGAGCAGGAATGTCAAGTTCCGCAGCAATGGAATCATGTTTCGCCTGTGCATTAAACGATTTGTTCGCTGATAATAAGATTAGCAAATGGGACATGGTACTTGCTGGTCAGGCAACAGAACATAAATTCATTGGTTGCAACTGCGGAATAATGGACCAGTTCGCTTCTGTGTTTGGACAGGAGGGCAAGTTAATGAGACTTGATTGCAACAGTCGAGAGTTTGAGTATTATCCATTTGAACCCCAAGGATATAAGATCGTACTTCTCAACTCATGCGTTAAACACGAACTTGCAGGCTCTCCGTACAACGACCGTCGCAACTCCTGCGAGAATGTAGCGAAGGCAGTTCAAGCGAAACACCCTGAGCGTACCATCAAAACACTGCGTGACTGCACATGGGAAGACTTGAAGGAAGTAGAGGCATCTGTAAGTGCCGAAGACATACAAAGGGCGACTTTCGTTCTTGGAGAGAAAGAAAGAGTACTGGCAGTATGTGACGCTCTAACCAAAGGAGACTATGAGGAAGTTGGCAAACAGATGTACCTGACACATAACGGTTTGTCTAAGGACTATGAAGTAAGTTGTGAAGAATTAGATTACCTCAATGACATAGCGAAAGAATGTGCTGTTACAGGCTCCCGCATCATGGGTGGCGGTTTCGGAGGATGTACAATAAACCTTGTAAAAGATGAGTTGTATGATAGTTTCATAACCACTGCCAAAGAGAAATTTGCGGAGAGATATGGCCATCAGCCAAAGGTATATGATGTAGTAATAGGTCAAGGTTCACGCAAGATCTGTTAATCCATAATAAGCGTATATGACAAGAATGTGTTGTAATCAAATTCAGATTGCAACACATTTTTTTATAAATCAAGAAGTTAAACATATACAGTTATATCGTTCCTTAAATAGATATTAGTATATTATTAAATAACAAATAAAGGACTATTTAAGTAACCATTATATGATTTGCACCCTTTTGCATTGTAAAAGACGGCAAATCACAATGTAATCAGCGGCAAATTGCATCCTAATCAGCGGCAAATTGTAAAACGGGGGAATAAGGGCTACATAAGCAGAGGTATCAGATTAAACAGTATATTGCCAAATGTGAAATTGGGTTTAATTTCAGCATGAAAACAAAAAAACTTTACAAAAAACATCTGCAATACAGAAAAATATATTAATTTTGTTCTCGCTAACCCCAAATTGGTTATTAGATTTCTGTTCACTTCGCTTATCTATGTGCCAGCTTGTATCATGCTTAATCGAAGGCATGACGGGCAATTTCGAATTAAAGCGGTACGAAAGATGGCGAAAAGAGGAGCGTAAAGGAGCAGAAAAACAACTGTAATAAGGTGAAAATATTTAACTGCGGACTTATAACCGATTGGGGCTAAACGTTAGGGTGGGGCAATGGTAGTGCTGAATACACCTTAATATCACGGAGGAGAGAAAGGATAATATCCCCCGTGTAATATTTAACCCTTCGGAATCAATATATCATAACATATTAAATTATTATGACTAACTACGGATATATCAAGGTAGCAGCAGCCATACCGAGTGTAAAGGTAGGTGACTGTCAGTTCAACCTGCAAGAGACAGAACAGATGATAGCACGCGCTGAGGGGCAGGGCGTAGAGATAATAGTATTCCCTGAACTGTCAATAACGGGCTATACCTGTCAAGATCTTTTCCGTCAGCAATTATTGCTTGACGTGGCAGAGCAATCAGTTCTCATGCTACTCGACTTCACTCGACAACTTGACATCATTACCATTGTAGGCGTTCCCGTGCAGGTTGGCATGATATTATTGAACTGCGCCGTAGTGATACAAAAGGGTGAGATACTCGCTGTAATCCCTAAGACATACTTGCCAAACTATAGCGAGTTCTATGAAAAACGCTGGTTCGCCTCTGCGCAGGACCTGCATCCAACAGAAATAATATACGCCGGAAGCAAAACTCTGGTCACGGCACAGCCTACAATATTCCGTACCTATACTGGAGCAACCTTCGGTGTGGAACTATGCGAAGACGTGTGGGCACCCGAACCTCCATCAACCTTGCTCACCCTTGCTGGTGCTGACATTATTTTCAATCTGTCAGCCTCTGACGAACTGATAGGAAAACATACGTATTTACAACAGTTGCTCTCACAACAGAGCGCACGCACAATGAGCGGTTATGTATATGCAGGCAGTGGATTTGGCGAAAGTACGCAGGACGTAGTATATGGCGGCAATGCCCTCATTTATGAGAACGGCCAGTGTATAGCCGAAAGTGAGCGCTTCTCATTCGAACCACAAATGGTGGTTTCGCAGATAGACTATGAGAAATTACGTGCGGAAAGACGTAACAATACAACATTTGTCAACGCACAACGGGTAGAAAGTAGTAGCGGTGTGAGATTCATAGACTGCCATTCTATCACACCAGATGACTTTACCCTGATACGTAATATCAACCCTACGCCCTTCATTCCAGAACAAACAGACATGGAAGCAGCCTGCGAAGAAATCCTCAACATACAGTCAGCAGGACTTGCCAAACGCCTTGTCCACACAAACTGCCATACCGTTGTCATAGGTATCAGTGGAGGGTTAGATTCTACATTAGCATTGCTTGTCTGCATAAAAACCTTTGATAAACTCAAATTGCCACGTACAGGAATCATCGGTGTAACTATGCCTGGCTTCGGAACAACAGACCGAACATACGATAATGCTATGAGCCTCATGCGCTCACTTGGTGTAACAACAAAGGTAATTTCAATACGAAAGTCATGTGTACAGCACTTTGAGGACATTGACCACGACCCTTCTGTGCATGATGTTACATACGAAAACAGCCAAGCCCGCGAGCGAACACAGATACTGATGGACCTTAGTAACAAATATAACGGCTTAGTAATAGGCACCGGTGACTTATCAGAACTGGCACTCGGTTGGGCAACCTACAATGGAGACCATATGTCAATGTATAGCGTAAATGCCTCAATACCCAAGACACTGATACGTTACCTCGTACATTACGTTGCCGAAAGCGGAATAGATCCAACATCACGGGAAACACTACTTGACATAATCGATACACCAATCTCACCAGAACTCACCCCCGCCGATGAGCAAGGTAACATAGCACAAAAGACAGAGGACCTCGTTGGACCATACATACTGCATGACTTCTTCCTATACTATATGCTACGATGCGGCTTTCGTCCCTCAAAAATATATATGCTTGCCTGTCACGCTTTCTGTGAAGATAAGGAATACCAATATGATGAAGAGACAATAAAGAAGTGGTTACAAGTATTTCTTCGCCGTTTCTTCTCCCAACAATTCAAACGCTCCTGCCTGCCCGATGGGCCAAAAGTAGGCTCTGTATCACTATCTCCACGAGGAGACTGGCGTATGCCGAGTGACGCTTGTAGTGCTCTATGGCTAAAAGAAATGAAGGAATAATATCACCAATTATCATCAACGCAGGCAGTCCATTAGGCACAATCAGTGAGCAAACAAGTTTACATTAACAAGTAAAAGGCTATACTGCCAGGCTTAGTAAGAACCCAATCAAACGACAAACATGATAACCTTTCCCCCAGCAAAGATAAACCTTGGTCTTAATGTAATAGAACGTAGGGCCGATGGTTATCACAACATAGAGACAGTTTTCTATCCTTTGCCACTTACCGATGCACTCGAAATACATGAGATGTCCACCACCTTCCCGCTTGATAGCCCATGCAGTCTGAAAGTAACCGGCACTGATCAGTTATGCGAGGAGCGCGCAAACCTCGTATATAAAGCATACTCTCTGATAGCCCAAGACTATAAACTGCCAAGGATTTATGCCCATTTGCATAAGTCTATACCATCACAAGCAGGAATGGGAGGAGGTTCCAGCGATGCAGCATACATGATACGTCTGCTTAATGAACAATTCTCTCTCGGAATGAAAACTGACAAAATGTGTGCATACGCAGCACACCTCGGAGCCGACTGCGCCTTCTTTATCACGACAGACATTAATTATCCACGTCCATATTATGCCACTGGGATAGGGGATAAGTTACAACCCTTCACAGAACCGTGGAATGTTCTTGAGGGTAAGTACCTGTTGTTAGTAAAGCCTCCCATTGCAGTCTCCACCAAAGAGGCATACGCTGGCATCACTCCTCACCATCCAATAGTGAATTGCAAGGACGTGCTTAATATGCCGATACATCAATGGCGTGACAATCTTATCAACGATTTCGAGGAAACAGTATTCACCATACACCCGCAACTTGCCAGTATTAAGGCTTCCCTATATGCTGACGGTGCCCTATATGCCGCCATGTCTGGCAGCGGAAGCACCCTCTACGGCATCTTCGACACAGAGCCTGACACCGCTTCTTACAGGCAGGAGGATTATTATTGTAAAACTATTCACATACCTTTCACAAAAGAATAAGAAAAAGACATAATGGCAGCAACAGGTAGTACATCACGCAAACATCAGTCCAAACAAACCGTTGACACCTCCCTTGGACACATGCCACCGCAGGCATTGGACGTAGAGAAGGTTGTTTTAGGTGCCCTTATGATAGACGCTGACGCCTTTTCCGTGGTGTCAGAGATTCTTATACCTGAAACATTCTATGACCCACGACACCAGAAAATATACCGTGCCATACAGACCCTTAACATGAAGGAACTGCCTGTTGACATGGTTACGGTATGTGATGAACTCAAACATGAGGGAACATTTGATGAGGTAGGCGCACCCACCTATATCATAGACCTGACACAGATAGTAGCCTCCTCCGCCAATATAGCATACCATTCTCACATACTCCAGCAGAAGTATGTAGCCCGCCAACTTATATCCTATGCCTCCAACGTAGAAACTAAGGCATTAGACGAAGCACAGGATATTGACGAACTAATGCAGGAAGCAGAGGGAGACCTCTTCGGTATCTCACAGAGGAATATGCGTCAGGACTACACACAGATAGACCCTGTGGTGGTACAGGCACGTGAACTGATTCTTAAAGCAGCAAGCAATACAGGCGGTGTGACAGGTGTACCTACTGGATATGCAGAGTTTGACAAGGTTACTTCTGGTTGGCAGCCCTCTGACCTTATAATCATTGCTGGTCGTCCCGCCATGGGTAAGACTTCTTTCGCCCTTTCTCTGGCAAAGAATATAGCCATAGACAACCACGACCCCGTAGCATTCTTTTCTTTGGAAATGAATAACGTTCAACTTGTCAACCGTCTTATCTCAAACGTATGTTCTATCCCTGGTAACAAGATTCTCAATGGTCAGCTCAGTCAAGACGAGTGGTCACGCTTTGATAACCACATCGGCAAACTAATGGGTGCCCCGCTTTATGTTGATGACACACCCGGTCTTTCCGTTTTTGAACTACGTACTAAAGCGCGTCGCCTCGTTCGTGAGAAGGGCGTGAAACTAATAATGATAGACTATTTACAACTTATGAACGCCAATGGAATGAAGTTTAACAGTCGTCAGGAGGAGGTTTCTACCATCTCGCGTTCTCTAAAAGGCCTTGCAAAAGAACTTGATATTCCGATTATCGCACTGTCCCAACTCTCACGTGCCGTAGAACAACGCCCAGGAGAGGACGGCAAACGCCCACAACTCTCTGACCTCCGAGAATCTGGTGCCATAGAGCAAGATGCGGATATGGTACTTTTTGTGCATCGTCCAGAGTACTATCATATCTACGAAGACCCCAACGGCAACAGCCTTAGAGGTATGGCACTCATATGTATTGCAAAACACCGTAAGGGTGCTACGAAAGACATTACGCTATCATTCAAAGGGGAATATACACGTTTTGCCAATCCTGACGAATTAGACCCATACGATACCACCGCACCAAACGAAGGATCTATACGTAGTTCTGGTCTAAACCAGGCTTTCTCTCCCGATGATGATCCTCTGGGAGCAGGGGGAACTATCTCCAATGATGTGCCATATTAACGTTAAATAATCAGTCAACACGCAGCGTCATAGGGAGTAATAAGTAAAGTGACCAATATGAGATAATAACACACGTACCAAATCCCTGCTGAGTAAAAGACGGCAAATTACATTGTAAAAGATACCTGATTACTGCGTAAAAGCATACTATTTACACAGTAATCAGGTATCTTTTACAATTCACCAAGCATAAGGACACTGTATGACAAATATCAAAACGTCATATATACTGATGATTACATTGCATAAAACACATCCACTTGATAAAGAAACAAATTACGACTATCCATACTGCTTATATGAAAACACCTCATCCAAAGCTTGAATTATAACCCCAAAGTACCATCAAAGATTATTTATTGTTAATAAAGTGTAAATGGAAAATAATAGGCGCACTCGCATACACATTATTTAATAAAAAATTATTATCTTTGCACCCGATTTCCCATGTTGGGGAGTCTCTAATATATTTATTTAATAATTTATGTCTAACTTTAAAAACGTACAGCCACTTGAAGACTTCAACTGGGAAGAGTTCGAGAATGGCAGTATCTCAAGCGAAAGCAAAGAGGCACAGGAAGCCTCTTATGATGCAACCCTTAACAAGGTTTCAGAAGGTCAAGTTGTTGAGGGAAGCGTAATCTCTATCGACAAGAAAGAGGTTATTGTAAACATCGGTTACAAGAGCGACGGTATTATTGCCGCATCTGAATTCCGTTACAACCCTGATTTGAAAGTAGGTGACACCGTAGAGGTTTACGTAGAGAATCAGGAAGACAAGAAAGGACAGTTGATTCTTTCTCACAAGAAAGCCCGTCTGAGCAAGAGTTGGGATCGTGTCAATGCTGCTCTTGACAATCAGGAGATTATCCAAGGCTTCATCAAGTGCCGCACTAAGGGTGGCATGATTGTAGATGTATTCGGCATCGAAGCCTTCCTCCCAGGATCTCAGATTGACGTTCATCCAATCCGTGACTACGACGTATTCGTTGGTAAGACAATGGAATTCAAGATTGTTAAAATCAATCAGGAGTTCCGCAATGTTGTCGTATCTCACAAGGCACTCATTGAGGCTGAGATTGAAGCTCAGAAGAAAGAGATTATGTCTAAGCTGGAGAAGGGTCAGGTTTACGAAGGAACAGTCAAGAACATCACCTCTTATGGTGTATTCATCGACCTTGGTGGCGTTGACGGTCTCGTACACATCACAGACCTCTCATGGGGCCGCGTAAGCGATCCTCACGAGGTTGTACAGCTTGACCAGAAGATAAATGTAGTAATCCTTGACTTTGACGACGAGAAGAAACGTATAGCACTTGGTCTCAAGCAACTTACTCCACACCCATGGGATGCCCTTGATCCAAACATCAAGGTTGGTGACCGTATAAAGGGTAAGGTAGTAGTCATAGCAGATTATGGCGCATTTGTTGAGGTTGCTCCTGGTGTTGAGGGACTCATTCACGTCAGTGAGATGTCCTGGAGCCAGCACCTGCGTTCTGCACAAGACTTCCTGTCAGTAGGTGACGAGGTAGAAGCAGAAATACTGACCCTTGACCGTGAAGAGCGCAAGATGTCTCTCGGTCTCCGTCAGTTGAAGGCAGATCCATGGGCAGACATTGAAAGCAAATATCCAGTAGGTTCTAAACACACAGCAAAGGTACGCAATTTCACAAACTTCGGTATCTTCGTAGAACTTGAAGAAGGTGTTGATGGCCTTATACACATCTCTGACCTCTCTTGGACAAAGAAGGTTAAGAAGCCATCAGACTTCACCTCTGAAGGTGCATCTATTGACGTTGTAGTACTTGAAATAGACAAGGAAAACCGTCGTCTCTCTCTTGGTCACAAGCAGTTGGAGGACAATCCTTGGGATACATACGAGACAATATATACCCCAGGCTCTGTTCATACCGGTAAGATTACAGAGGTTATGGACAAGGGTGCAGTCATCGTCCTCAATGAGGGTGGGGAAGGTTTCGCTACTCCAAAGCACCTTGTCAAGGAAGATGGCACTCAGGCACAGAAGGGCGAGGAACTTGAGTTCAAGGTAATAGAGTTTGTCAAGGAGACAAAACGTATAATCCTCTCTCACTCTCGCACATTCGAGCCAGAGAAAGCATACGATGAAAAGAAGACTGTACGCACTACAAAACGTACTGCCAAGAAGGAGGAAGCTGCACCTATCAACAATGTTGCAGCATCTACCTCACTCGGTGACTTCGATGCACTCGCAGCTCTTAAAGCTCAGATGGAAAAGGATAAATAATCCTATCATTGAAGAATTATAAAATCAAGGCTCGCAGGACAGATACTATCCTTGCGAGCCTTCTTTTCTAACATCACATGAACATAAAAGAAAGATACACTCGTGTGCTTGATTATTTCAGGGAAACACAACCCGTAGTAGATACAGAATTGGAATACGGTAGTATATTCCAACTACTAATAGCAGTAGTACTGTCAGCACAATGCACAGACAAACGTGTTAACATGATAACCCCTGCATTATTCAGAGATTATCCTGACGCTGCAACAATGGCAGCCGCAGACGAACACGAAATATACGAGTATGTAAAGAGTGTGTCATACCCCAATGCCAAAGCGAAGCATATTGTAGCTTTGGCACGTATTCTGATGGCAGACTTCGGGGGAGAGATACCCAGCGACATGAACCAACTGTTACGCATGCCAGGTGTAGGCAGAAAGACTGCCAACGTCATTCAGGCAGTAGCATTTGGCAAAAGCGCAATGGCAGTAGATACCCACATATACCGCGTAAGCCACCGTCTCGGTCTCGTTCCTGCTATATGCAACACTCCGTTTAAGGTAGAGACGTATCTGATACGCCATATTCCCGCAGAAGAAATACCTCGCGCACATCACTGGCTACTATTGCATGGTAGGTATATATGTAAAAGTCTGCGTCCACAGTGTGAGACTTGTCCCTTCACGACATTCTGTCCCAAGAGGTTGGACAACAGTAAAATAAGTAAATGAAAATGCTTCTACACAAAGGATATGACGACAGATTAAGGCTCAGTAGATAGAGTGGAGCCAGTGGCAACAACCAGAACGAACAAGGTTTTTTTATGAAAGGTTCTGCGACTTGTATTGGTAGTGCTTGTTATTACCTTTGTTTTGCTTGCTAACTTGTGCGGGTGACTATAATTTCTCCAATGCCTTTGCAAGTTGGTCAGGGCATGAAGTTGGTTTCATGCCGCAACGAATACCTTTCAGACGTGCTATTACGTCCTGTGTCTTTTGTCCTTTTACCAATGATGCGATGCCCTGAGTGTTGCCGTGGCAACCTCCGATGAATTGCACTTCGTTTATTACTCCTGTCGTCTCGTCAACGTCAATGGCGATAGCCTTGGCACAGGTACCTGTTGTCTCGTAAACTGTTTTCATTATTATATTTTGCTGTTTTATGGTTATTTGTCGTTGTTTTTCTTTCCGAACTCTGGGTCTATCTTCAGCAGTGCGGACATGATGAAGGTCACGCTACACAGTGCCATTACGATGATGAAGAACGTGCGGTAGCCTACTGCTTCTTGTAATGCTCCTGCAAACATACCCGGTATCATCATAGAGAGAGCCATGAAGGCTGTACAGAGGGCATAGT
>JALFNY010000215.1 GCA_022774105.1 Prevotella sp. | reverse complement strand
ATAGAGGGTGTGGTCTCCACCGACGAGAAAATCCTCGGCAAGCGTTTGCAGGAGATAGCCAAGAACGCCACCTCAGGGGACTTTACCAGCCTGTTGGCGAACTGTACGGCTTCCCCGTCAAGGTGGTCAGCGAGCGGGTATTCAAAGAGGGGCTGGAGTTTACTGATAACCGCTTTGTGGTGGAAGGGAACTACAAATATACCTACAACAACGGGCATCTGGCGATGGCCGACCCGATAGCGGCAGCACGCAACTTTCTGAACGCCTTGGAGAGAATACCCTCTATGGTGGAACAATACAAGGAGAAGAACAAGGCATTGGAACGTGACATACCGCAGTTGCAGGAGATTGTGGGCAAGGTGTGGAAGAAGGAGGACGAGCTGAAGCAGTTGAAGTCCGAACTGGCCACATTAGACCGAAAGATTCAGTTGGAGCTTGCGCCACCTGTTCCAGAGGTGAAACAGCAGGAAGAAAAATCTGACGGGAAAACTCATAATCTCCCCAACAAAGCCATAGACATCCGACCGGAACAGAATGAGCAGATTTATGGACGCAGAGAGATTGCAGAGCCTGTCCGTAGAATAAGATTGGGCTGATGCCCTTTATATTATATAAGGAGGGGACGCTGGTGTCACCCTCCTTATATAATCTATGTATTTCTATGGCTACTACAAAATTCAAGTTCCGTGCCTCTTCTGTTTTGGGTAAACAGGGCACGTTATTCCTACAGGTGATTCATCAGCGTTGGTCGCGTCAGGTCAGCACGAAGTATAAACTCTATCCAAATGAATGGGATGCTGCCGGGCAGTCGGTTGTGATTCGGAGAGATACCTCTTCCGAGCGCAGCCAGTATCTCCATGCCGTGCAGGAGACGTTGCAACGTGATACGTCACGCCTGCAGCTCATCATCCTTACGCTCGACCATAGCCGCAAGGAATATCAAGCAACGGATGTGATAAAGCGATTTCTGAAGAAGGAACAATCCAATGAATTTGCGGTATTTGCGGAAACGCTTATCGGCCAAA
>JALFNY010000109.1 GCA_022774105.1 Prevotella sp. | reverse complement strand
AACCAGAATTGCCTACGACGATGCCTGCCAGTGACATCACCGTCAAGGCACAGTGGAAGGCTAACGAGTACACCATCATCTTTGACACCGACGGAGCCGGCGACATCCCTCCCATCAAAGGCTTCTATGGCGATGCCGTTCAGAAACCTGCTGACCCCGTAAAAGAGGGTTACACCTTCTTGGGTTGGGAGCCGGAGATACCATCAACCTTTACAGGTAACATGACAGCTAAGGCCAAATGGCAGATAAATCAGTACACCATTACGTTCGATACCGATGGCGGTTCAGCCGTTAATCCTCTCAAGGTTGACTATAACTTAGCCGTTACCGCCCCTGCCGCTCCTATCAAGGAAGGTTACACTTTCGTTGGCTGGCAACCAGAATTACCTACGACTATGCCTGCCAGTGACATCACTGTCAAGGCACAGTGGAAGGCTAACGAATACACCATCACCTTTGATACCGACGGTGGTAGCGCTGTCAGCCCCATAACGGCGGACTATAACACAGCCATCACCGCCCCTGCTGCCCCTGTTAAAGAGGGTTATACCTTCGCTGGTTGGCAGCCTGCGCTGCCTGCTATCATGCCTCTTAACGGTCTTACCGTCAAGGCACAGTGGAAGGCTAACGAATACACTATCACCTTTGATACCGACGGTGGCAGTGCTGTCAGCCCCATAACGGCGGACTATAACACAGCCATCACCGCCCCTGCCGCCCCTGCTAAGGAAGGCTACACCTTCTTGGGCTGGGAGCCGGAACTGCCTACAATGATGCCATTGAACGGTATTACGGTCAAGGCCAAGTGGCAGATTAACCAATACACCATTACGTTCAACACTGACGGTGGCAGCGACGTTGCCTCCGTTACGGGTGACTATGGCACGGAGGTGGCATCGCCTGACGCTCCTGTCAAGTATGGTTATACCTTCGTAGGGTGGGAACCAGAGTTGCCAAAGGCTATCCCCAGCAAGAACCTCACCGTCAAGGCGCAGTGGGAAGCAGTGCGTCAGGAGCACTCTGTCAGTGTGGCTGACGGTTGGAACTGGATTTCCATACCGCTTATGGACGAGGATATGACCGACCTCAACACCCTCTTTTCTAACGGCACTTGGGTTCTTGGTGATGAGATAAAGACCAAGACCGCCGTTGCACTCTACTCTGAGGCCAAGAGCAGTTGGCTCGGAGCGTTGGCACACAGCAGGCTCAGCGGCACCACCATGTATAAGGTTCGTTCCGCCAAGGAGCAGGATCTGTCGTTGAAGGAAGGCCGCATGACCGTTCCGTCAGAGATGACCGTTGCGGTTAACAGCGGTTGGAACTATCTCTCTTACCTCCCCGCAGAACCTATGCTCCTTGCTGAGGCTCTTGCCAACTACCCCGCTGCCGAGGGCGATGTCATAAAGACAGAGACGGGATCAAGCGTCTATTCCACAACCGATGGCTGGCAGGGAGAACTCGCAGCACTCTATCCTGGACAGGGATATATGCTCCTCCGCAACAGTGCCCAGGCCGTAACGTTCCGTTACCCCAACGAGGCAGAGACGCCAGTTGAGGCCAACGTTGCCAAGGCAGCCAGCCGTTATGCTGACAACATGACCGTCATAGCCACCCTCACGGGCATTGAGCCAGAGAGCGGTGACAGCCTCGTAGCCACTGTTGGCGGAGAGGTTCGCGGCGTGTCAGCCGTTGCTGAGGGCGGAAATACCGTTCTCACGGTGCAGGGTAGCGGTGCAGAGCGTGTGTCAGTAGCCCTGATGCGTGGCGGAGAGGTATATGCTACAGCCAATACCTCACTCTGTTATGAGACCGATGCCGTAGTAGGTTCGCTTGCCAATCCTACCGCTATCTCCTTTGTAGAGGACGATAATGCGGGCAAGGCCCTGGCTGCCGGCAATGTTACCGCCATCTACTCCGCTGACGGCAGACGGCAGAACACCACTGACCTCAACACTCTTGCCCCTGGTACATACATCGTATATGCAGAGGCTGACGGTATGACAAACATAATTAAAACAAGCATAAAGAGATGAAAAAACATATTTTCAAGATAGCCCTTCTTGCCATTGTCTCACTTCTCAGCATCTCCTGCGGTGGTGGGGGCAGTGATTCCCCTGAACCGGACACACCGCCTGTTACTCCGCCAGAGACTCCTGTTGATAACACCTTCCCCACACCACAGTGGGAAAGTGACGTCCGCATCATAGAGAACAAGTACGAGGGCAGTATGGCTGTGTGCCTGTCGCTTGACGAACCCCTGCTCGCTGCCTCCGCATCAACGGATCCGTTGGCGGTATTCTGTGGCTCAGAGTGCCGTGGTGTGGCCTATCGTGAAGACCTTGGAGGCGGTAAGTACGTATGGATTGCCATGGTACACGGTGAGGACGGCGATGTACTGACGTTCAAGTATTACGCTGCTGCTACGCAGTTTATGTACACCACCACAGCAACAGCAACCTTCACGAAGGACACACAGTACGGAAATGTTGACAATCCAGTGACCGTTTCCTTCACTCAGGTAACCAAGTGACGCTGGTCTCATAGCATAATAGTAAGGAGAAGCGCAGAGTATTGTCTCTGCGCTTCTCTCTTTTTGTGTCGTGAGTTACAGGTGTGTGCGGAGGAAGTAGAAACAGGTCTGGCAGGGCTGTGTGACAAGGAAACGTGTTTTTCATGCGGCGTGACAAACTGACCAGTAATCCCAAATCGGTCGTTAGATTTCTGTTCAGACCGATTTGGGATAATACATACGCAAACAAAAAGGTGCTGATTACCTTGTGATTAAGGCCTGATTGCAATGTAATCAGCACCCTTTTATCAGGTAATCAGCACCCTTTTGTCCGGACACCAGTAGCGTGTCGCCTTACCACAGACGGTATGACAGTCGCAGACTAAATTCCGGGAATACAGGCAATCGTTTCACGGAACTCACGTAGTTGTCTATACTGTTGGGCAGGCCTGTCACGTCGCGTGTCAGGTCATAGGTCATATAAATAGTCTCTCCCTGTGCGTTTACGCCAACAGGTGTCTGCACATCCACTGAGGGGTGGTTGCCCCAGAACATCACTCCTGCATCAACGCCCACGTTGAAGCGTCTGTCTTTGTTTATTGAGAACTCGTAGCCGATGCCTATGTACGGCTTGAATTTCGCGGCGTTGGCACTGACTGACACCGTGTTGTTCTCGTCAGGCACCATGCGGAAGGTCTCTCCCGCCCTGTGCATCACCTCGCCTTTCTTGTATCTTATCTCCCCCTCCTTGATGTAACGGCCGTTGGCATCCTTCTGATAGTGGTATTCGTCGGCGTTGACATCTATCGAAACGTTCTCATGCAGGGGGTTCATGTTCCCCTCGATCAGTTCCCTGTACAGTTTCTCCGTGTGGTCATAGTATATGTCTTCCTGCGCTATTACGTCGTGGGAGTACTGTCCCATCGGTATGCTTATGCCGTATTCAGAGAACTGTCCTGTCTCCAGTACTATCTCTCCGTCGGTGTAATGCTGCCCGTCGAGCAGGTTGTCATATTCGTATCTCACGGTGTATTCCTCCGTCTTACCTTTCATTCCCCATTTCCGCAGTTTGTCCTTATACTCCTGCACCTGTGTTATCTCAGAGTTGTCAAGGTCTATACCCATTGATGAGAGGTCCAGCGGACTCTTGTTTGCCAGCGTCCTTCGGTACATGGTGTTGTATGTTGCCACTGCCGTCAGTGTGTTCATGCTCTCCGCAGTGTTCTTGGCATCAATGAGAGTAGAGTTTCCGTAGTAGAAGCCTACGGTGGCATGCCAGTGCTTGTTGTTCTTGAAGGGGAAGATGTCAACAAGGAACTTAAAGTTGTTCATGGTCAGCGAGCCCGCCATCTGCACCTGTTTCTGAGGTTTGTAGCCGGTGAATGACTCCATCATTGACGATAGTTTGTCAAAGCGGTCGTTGTTGTCCTTGTCAGAAAGTCCCTCTGCCACCTCCATGCCGAACGTTGCGTCATAGTGTATCTGCGGCATGAACACACCGCCAACCCTTACGCGGAACATATCCGTCACGGGTGCGGCAAACTCAAAACCGATGCCGCTTGTGCCACCGCTGACGGCAAAGTCGATGTGGTTGAATATCCCGTTCCTGAACAATTTGTCCTCCTGACCGGTCTGCGCATCAGCAGTAGCGCAGGTACATAGCGCCACTGTTGCCGCCATGAAGAAACGTCTTGGCATTATGTATGATAAAAATCTCTTTGTGTGCATTTGTTCTCCTTTCCAGAAAAATAGTCCGACAAAGGTAGGAAAAAAAACTGACACCCACAAATAAAAGGCACAGCCATAAGGTGTTAGTCCCCACATTTAGGAAAAAAAAGCAAAAAAGCACAGTGAAATTTTGTGATTTGCGAATAATTCTTTAACTTTGCAAACTATATTGTTTATATGCGGATATATAGCCGCACACGCTGATATGGTAACAGATGACGATTTATTATTGATGCAAGATGCCATGCTGCTGGCACAGAAAGGGGAGGGAAAGGTCAATCCCAATCCCCTTGTCGGCGCATTGGTAGTAAGGGATGACGAGGTGATAGCACGGGGGTATCACGCCAAGTACGGCGAACTCCACGCAGAGCGAATGGCTTTCAAGGATGCCGACGAGCGTAAGGTGGACTGCAAGGGAGCCACAATGTATGTCACACTTGAGCCATGCTGCCATGAAGGTCACCAGCCCCCATGCACCGAGGCGATAATAGAACGCGGCATATCACGTGTGGTGGTGGGCCTGAGTGACCCCAACCCCCTTGTCGCAGGCAAGGGAGTAGCAATGCTGAGAGAGGCAGGCATAGAGGTAGATGTGATGGAAGGAGAACCCATTGCAGCAGCACTGGTAGAGCAGTTGCGTATGCAAAACAGGGTGTTCCTTAAATTCATCACCACCGGGCAGCCATGGATGACAGCAAAATGGGCCATGACACTCGATGGGAAAATAGCCACCCCGACAGGCGACAGCAGGTGGGTGACAGGAAAAGCAGCAAGAGAATACGTACACAAAGTAAGGCGTGTGAACACCGGAATACTGTGCGGCATAGGCACAGTGCTGGCAGATGACCCCATGCTCAACGTGAGACTGAAGCCAGATACGTTGGAGGAAATGGGCCTGAAAGAACACGAAGTACGCCACCCCGTGCGCATAATAGCCGACAGGCAGGCCCGTATCCCCATGGAAAGCCAACTCGTAAGCACGGCAAGAGAATACACAACAGTAGTAGCATACGCCGATGGCGCTGACGAAGAAAAACTACAAATGCTACGCGAAGCAGGCGTAGTGCTGTGGAACTGCAACACACTCATGGAACTCGTGCAACGTGCCGGAGCAGAGAAAATAGACAGCATACTCTTAGAAAGCGGTGGTACACTGAGCGAAGCACTGCTCAAACAAGGGCTGATAGACGAGGTGTTGGCCTTTATAGCACCAAAGATAATAGGCGGAAAAACAGCCCGCACACCAGTAGAAGGCGACGGAATAGAGCAGATGGCGGACGCCATAACCCTGGAAAACAGCGTGGTATTACCCGTGGGAGACGACGTACTAATAAGCGGACTGGTGCAGAAAAACAAAGAATGTTCACAGGAATAGTAGAAGAAATAGGCCGTGTCAAGGCCATAAAACACGGCACAAGAAGCGTGACACTGGCTGTAGAAGCACCCTATGTGATGCAAGGCACACAGGTAGGTGACAGCATTGCCACCAACGGCGTGTGCCTTACGGTGACCACTATGTCACCAACAGGCTTCACGGCAGACGTAATGCCGGAGACAGTGAACCGCACATCACTCGCAGAACTCAAGCCAGGAAGCACGGTAAACCTTGAAAGAGCACTCACGTTGCAGTCACGATTAGGCGGACACATAGTGCAAGGACACGTGGACGGAACAGGCAAAGTATGCCGGCGCAGCAGTGACGACAACGCCGTGTGGCTGTGGGTAGAATGTCCAGCAGCACTGATGCACTACATAATAGAGAAAGGAAGCATCACCATACAAGGAGTGAGCCTGACAGTAGCAAGGGTAGAAAACACCACATTCGCCGTGTCACTAATACCACATACACAAGCAATGACAACACTACACGCAGCAAAAGTGGGTGACACCGTGAACATAGAGACAGACGTAATAGCCAAATACGTAGAGAAACTACTCGCACCACAGACGGCAGCAGCACCTGCTGACACCACCATAGACAGTCAGAAACTGGACAACTATCGCCGTTTCATGAATCATAAAGTGTAAGACCACGGTCTTAACCAACATAAGTAACTATGCAAGAAGAATTCAAGTTCAATACCATTGACGAGGCCCTCGATGCCTTAAAGGCCGGGAAATGCGTGCTGGTAATAGACGATCCCGACCGAGAAAACGAGGGAGACCTCATCTGTGCGGCGCAATTTGCCACCACAGAGAATGTCAACATGATGGCAAGCATAGCCAAAGGCCTCATCTGTATGCCCATGAGCAAGCAGTTATGTGAACGCCTTAACCTCCCGCAGATGGTGGCACACAACAGTGATAACCACCAGACAGCGTTCACCGTCAGCGTTGACCATATCTCCACCACAACCGGAATATCCGCCGTAGAGCGCGGCATCACGGCGCGAGCCATAGCCGATCCCAACTCAAAAGCCATTGACTTCCGCCGTCCAGGACATATGTTCCCCTTGCAGGCAAGAGAAGGTGGCGTGCTGGTCCGCACCGGACATACCGAGGCAACCGTTGACCTTTGCCGCCTGGCAGGGCTGACGGAGGCAGGACTATGTTGCGAAATAATGCGAGAGGACGGCACGATGATGCGCACAAAAGAACTGAAAGAACTGGCAAAGGAGCACAACCTGGTGTGCATTACGGTGCGGGCCCTCGTGGAATATCGACGTCATACCGAGAAACTTATAGAGTGTGTGACAGACGCAGAGTTGCCGACAAAGTACGGAACATTCCGTGCTTACGGATACATCAACAAGGTAACGGGCGAGCATCACGTGGCGTTGGTCAAGGGAGATGTAACAACTCCTGAGCCAGTCTTATGCCGAGTACACTCAGAATGTCTCACAGGAGATGCCTTCGGAAGCCTCCGCTGCGACTGTGGAGAGCAACTTGCCGAGGCAATGAGGCGCATAGAGGAACGTGGAAGAGGCGTGTTGCTCTACCTAAGGCAGGAAGGACGCGGTATAGGATTGATAAACAAACTGCGTGCTTACAACCTGCAAGACCAAGGAATGGATACCGTTGAGGCGAACATAGCATTAGGATTCGCCGCCGATTTGCGCGAATATGGCACGGGAGCAAGTATTCTTGCCGACCTTGGAATACACGAATTGATACTTATGACCAACAATCCTTTGAAGATATCAGGTATTGATGGCTTCGGACTTAAGGTGATAGGACGCGAGCCAATAGAGATGACCTGCAATGAAAAGGACGAGTTCTACATGTACACCAAGTATGCAAAGATGGGGCATTTGCTTCATGTCAAGAAGCCGAAAGGGGCATAGTTCACACGCAGCAGCGTGATATTCTACAGCAATCAAGTACACAAAACCACTTAATCACCAAGTAACGACAATGAAGATAGTAGAAGGAAAACTGGTCGCAGAGGGCCAGAAAATAGGTATTGTTGCCTCACGATTCAATGATTTCATAGTTTCTCACCTCATTACTGGTGCCGAAGACTGCTTTGTAAGGCACGGTGGCAACACGGAAAATCTTACACTTGCCTACGTTCCGGGCGCTTTTGAGATACCTTTGACGGCCATGAAGATGGCGGAATCAGGCAAGTATGACGCCGTGGTATGCCTCGGAGCGGTGATACGCGGGGCCACACCACACTTTGACATGGTGGCAAACGAGTCTGCCAAAGGCATTGCGCAGGCTGCCATGAAGAGCGGGATACCGGTGCTGAATGGTATTCTTACCACCGACAGCATAGAGCAAGCGGTGGAGCGTGCGGGCACAAAAGCAGGCAACAAAGGTGCTGATGCCATGCTGTCAGCCATCGAAATGATAAACCTTAACAACGGCCTGTAAGCACGGAAGATGATGAAGACAGGTTTCGATAACGAGAAATACATACGCATACAGTCAGAGAACATCAAGGAAAGAATAGCGCAATTCAGCGGAAAGTTGTACCTTGAACTCGGCGGAAAGCTCTTTGACGACCACCACGCCAGCCGTGTGCTGCCGGGGTTTCAGCCAGACTCGAAGTTGAGGATGTTCCAGAAAATCAGTGAACAGATAGAGATTGTAATCGTAATAAGTGCGGAGGACATAGAGAAGAATAAGGTTCGTGCTGACCTCGGCATCACATACGATGAAGATGTGTTGCGCCTGCGTGGGGAGTTTATTAACCGTGGCTTCTTTGTTGGCTCCGTTGTGATAACCCATTACAATGGCCAACACGCGGCAGATGCTTACAGGCAGAGGCTGAAACGCATGGGAATAAAGTCCTATGTGCACTACCTCATTGACGGATACCCACACAATGTGTCACTGATAGCCAGCGACGAAGGCTTCGGAAAGAACGATTATGTTGAGACGGAACGGCCGTTGGTCATCGTAACAGCACCCGGGCCAGGGTCAGGAAAGATGGCTGTATGCCTGTCACAACTGTATAATGAGCACAAAAGAGGTGTGGAAGCCGGATACGCCAAGTTTGAAACGTTCCCTGTGTGGAACCTGCCTTTGAAACATCCGGTAAACATTGCCTACGAGGCTGCAACGGCAGACCTTAACGATGTCAACATGATTGACCCGTTCCACCTTGAGGCTTACAACAAGATTGCCATCAACTACAACCGTGACATAGAGATATTCCCAGTGCTCAATGCGCTGTTTGAAGGTATCTACGGCACCAATCCCTATAAGTCACCCACTGACATGGGTGTGAACATGGTGGGCTTCTGCATTAGCGATGATGCCGTATGCTGCAACGCTTCGAGAGACGAAATAATACGAAGGTATTATGATGCCACCAACAAGTTTGCCGATGGGGCAGACAATGAGAGCGAAGTGCAGAAGATACAACTGCTCTTTAATCAGGCAAAGATAACCACTGCAACGCGTAAGGTTACCACCGTTGCGAAGCAAAGACGTGATGAAACGGGAACGCCCTGTGCTGCAATAGAACTCGCCGATGGCACGATGATAACGTCAAAGTCAACAGAGTTGCTTGGTCCCAGTGCCGCTCTGCTGCTTAATGCCACAAAGTATCTTGCAGGAATAGACCATAACGTGCGTCTGATACCGCAGGATATGATAGAGCCAATACAGAAAACCAAGATAGATTACCTTGGTGGTAACAATCCGCGTCTGCACACTGACGAGGTGCTTGTGGCGCTGTCCGTGCTCAGTCAGGCTAACGATGATTGCCGTAAGGCCCTCTCGCAACTCCCTGCATTGCGTGGTTGTCAGGTACACTCTACGGTTATGCTGTCAGAGGTTGACCGTAAGATATTCAAGAAACTCGGCGTAGGACTGACCTGCGACCCTGTAAAGAAGAAGTGAGGAAACACCGCTCCGCCTGAGCGTTGCATACCTTACAAATATTAAACCGCATACCCGCATTTTGTGTCTCGCACAAAGTGTGGGTATGTTTGTTTGTTGAAAAACCATGTTCTTCCTGCTGTTAAACCCAAATCGGGCTTTAGATTTCTGTTCATTTTCGCTTATATGTGTGCCAGATTGGGTCACGATTCATCGAAGGCATAGTGGACTATGTCAAGATGAGGCATGGCGCAAGATGGGGCATAGAGGAGCGCCGAGGATAAGTCCTCTGCGGTCTAATGACCAGTTTGTGTTAGATATGTTCGCACCACCGTGTGCCACAACGGTGCAGACGTGTATCACCGTGCCGTTAGGCGGAGGACGGCAACATTGCAATCAGCACCTTTTTACATTGTAATCAGCACCAAATCATGTTGTAATCAGGCCTCTTTTACGGGGTAATCAGCACCTGATTGTTTTGTCATCCCGTTGGCGTAAGGCATTTCCTTCTTACTGTAGTTACGTTAACAAGCAACAAATGGTGGCAAAATAACAATCTGTAAGCAAAGTAGTACGTCATACTTACAGATTGTAGCGAGTGTATAAGAAAATACTTACAGATTGATTATTTTATCGAATTTGTAGATAAAAACCCGTTAAAAATCCGCTGAAAGATTTGTCAAAACGAAAGGAAATGTGTAATTTTGCAGACGAAATGATGCAAAAAGACTACTTTTTATGACATGATGCAAACGTCAGGGTAGCAAAGAGAGACAACAACACATAAATATTTTTGACTAATATGAGAGATGGATTGTATGATGCCCAATACGAGCATGATGCTTGTGGTGTGGGTATGGTGGTTAACATCCACGGTAACAAAAGC
>JALFNY010000096.1 GCA_022774105.1 Prevotella sp. | reverse complement strand
TAGCAAGAAAAAACCAACAACGGACAATATATGAAAAAAATCATCAAATTACACCGCGGTCTGGACATCAGGCTGTCAGGCAGTGCCGAGAAGCGTAAGCGTAAGGTATCAGCCGGCAGAGAGTATGCCCTTATGCCTTGCAGTTTTGAGGGTGTCAAGGCAAAGGTAGTTGTCAAGGATGGCGACAAGGTTAAGGCCGGCGATGCACTGTTTGTCAACAAGGATTACCCAGAGGTAGGCTTCGCCTCTCCCGTCAGCGGTACGGTGACGATGGTGGAGCGCGGCGAGAGACGCAGGCTGATAAGTGTGCGTGTGGAGGCCGACGAGAATCAAGAATCCGTGAAATACGGTGTCAGGGACGTTACTGCCATGAGCGGCAGCGAGGTGAAGGAGGCTCTGCTGAAGGCGGGCCTCTTCGGTTACATCAACCAGTTGCCTTATGCCATCTCCACCAATCCTCATCGTGAGCCAAGGGCTATCTTCGTCTCTGCGCTGAGGGATATGCCGCTATCCTGTGACTTTGAGTATGAGTTAGAGGGAAAGGAAAAAGATTTCCAGACAGGTCTGACGGCACTGTCAAAGATTGCAAAGACCTACCTCGGCATCGGTGAGCGACAGACGTCGCAGTCACTGCGTCAGGCACGTGACGTGGAGACGGTGGAGTTCCGCGGTAAGTGTCCCGCAGGCAATGTAGGTGTTCAGGTAAACAACATAGCACCTGTCAACAAGGGCGAGGTGGTATGGACGGTAGATCCTACGGCGGTGATATTCTTCGGTAGGCTGTTTAACACGGGTAAGGTGTGCCTCACACGCACCGTTGCCGTTGGAGGCAGTGAGGTGAAGGAGCCAGCATACGTGGAGATGACCGTAGGGCAGAAGTTATGCACGGTGCTTGACGGCGTGGTAAACGAGGAAGAGCATGTGCGCATCATTGACGGTAACCCGCTGACGGGCAGGGTAACGACGGCCGACGGTTTTCTCGGAGCACACACCAGTGAGGTGACAGTGATACCAGAGGGTGACACGGCAGATGAGATGTTAGGATGGATAATGCCGCGACTAAATCAGTTCTCGGTGAACAGAAGTTATTTCTCATGGCTATTCAGAAAGAGGGAATACCGTTTAGATGCCCGTGTGAAGGGCGGCGAGAGGCATATAATCATGAGTGGAGAATATGACAGTGTGCTGCCGATGGACATCTACGGAGAGTATCTTATCAAGGCAATAATCGCCGGCGACATAGACAAGATGGAGCAACTGGGTATCTACGAGGTAAGCCCTGAGGACTTCGCACTGGCAGAGTTCGTAGATTCCAGCAAACTGGAACTACAACGCATAGTGCGCCAAGGGCTGGATATGCTTAGAAAAGAGAATGATGATTAGAAGGTAATGTGGCTTTAGGTTAGGTTGCAGAAGGTAACACCAGCCCAACCGGCAACAGCCACTATCCCCCGCGGCCCTTGTGTGTGGTGCATCAGCGCCACATAATAATAAAAAAAGAAAATAAAAATGCTAAAAGAATATATAGAAAAGATACGACCGCACTTCGAACCCAGCGGTAGGCTACACGCTTTTCGCAGTGTGTATGACGGTTTCGAGACCTTCCTCTATGTGCCCAACACCACGTCGAAGAAGGGAGTGAACATACACGATGCCATTGACTCAAAACGCATAATGAGCATGGTGGTAATAGCACTAATACCGGCACTGCTGTTCGGTATGTATAACGTAGGCTATCAGAACTACGCCGCCGCAGGAGCCGACGGCAGCATGATAGAGATGTTCACCTACGGCGCACTGGCAGTACTGCCGTCAGTGTTAGTAAGTTACATAGTAGGACTGGGAATAGAATTTGCCTGGGCACAGTGGAAAGGCGAAGAGATACAAGAAGGCTATCTCGTCAGCGGAATAATAATCCCGTTGGTGCTGCCCATAGGCTGCCCACTGTGGGTGATAGCCGTGGCAGTAGCCTTCGCCGTAATCTTCGGCAAAGAAATATTTGGCGGTACAGGCATGAACATTTTTAACGTAGCACTGCTTGCCAGAGCCTTCCTCTTCTTCTCATACCCCACGAAGATGAGTGGTGACACCGTATGGGTGAGCACGGACAGCATCCTCGGCCTTGGCCACGACCTGCCCGACGGCTTCACCATGGCAACGCCGCTGGGAGAAATGGCGCAGGGCAGCGCACCGACAGCATCGCTGGCAGACAGTGTGATAGGACTCATACCAGGCTCCGTGGGCGAGACAAGCGTGATAGCCATTGCAATAGGAGCCGTGATACTGCTGTGGACAGGCATAGCATCATGGAAAACAATGCTCAGTGTCTTTGCAGGCGGAGCAGTGATGGCAGCAATATTCAATGCCACAGGGCAGACACCAGTAGAATGGTATGAACACATAGTGCTGGGAGGATTCTGCTTCGGAGCAGTATTCATGGCCACAGACCCCGTAACATCAGCACGCACAAACACAGGAAAATACATCTACGGCGTGATGATAGGAGCATTGGCAGTGATAATAAGAGTGATGAACCCAGGATTCCCTGAGGGAATGATGCTTGCAATACTCTTCGGTAACATGATGGCACCGACGATAGACTACTTCGTAGTACAACGCAACATCAACAGAAGATTAAAACGAGGGTAATATGGTTGTATGGTTACAACCCATCAAACCACAAAAACAAAAAGAAATGACTTTCAAGTGCAAACTCTGCGGATACATCCATGAAGGCGATGCAGCACCCGATAAATGCCCTATGTGCCTGCAACCAGGGGAAATGTTTGAAGAAATAAAAGAAGAAACACCCACCGCCGGACCAACCGCAACCGAAACAACACCCGCCCCAGAGGCGAAGGAAGAAGAAAAAGGGCAACGTAAGTTCAAATGTAAAATCTGCGGATACATACACACCGGTGACAAAGCACCCGATAAATGCCCCATGTGCTTGCAGACAGGAGACATCTTCGAGGAGATAACCCCACCGACAGCAGACGGGCAGACAGCCGCGACGAAGAAAAAGAGGCTGGACACCAACGCCAACAGTTATATAATAATGTACAGTTGTGTGATGGTAATAATCGTGGCCTTCCTGCTTGCCTTCATAAGTTCCGCGCTGAAACCCACGCAGGATATCAACGTGGCATTGGACAAGAAGAAACAAGTGCTGGCAGCACTCAACATACGCGGCCTTGACAACGCGGCCAGCGCAGCGAAGTACGCAGAAGTAGTGCAGGCCGACGCCGTGATAGACGTCGAGGGAAAGACCATTGAAGAAGGCACGCAGGGAGGAGAGGAAGCAGGCTTCAAACTAAGCAGTGCCGACTACAAGGCAGGCCGTCTGGCAATATACATCTGCAACGTAGAAGGAAAGAAAAAATACGTCGTACCAGTATATGGCATGGGACTGTGGGGACCTATCTGGGGATATATAGCCGTTAACGAAGACGGCAAGACAGTCTTCGGAGCGTACTTCAACCACGAAAGTGAGACCGCCGGACTGGGAGCAGAGATAAAAGACAGCAAGGCATGGCAGGACAATTTCATCGGCAAGACCATATACGACGCCACGGGCACACCAGTTCTGAAAGTGTTGAAAGCCAGTGAGGTAAAAGACACACAGACACAGATAGACGCCGTGACAGGTGCCACGCTGACAAGCAACGGTGTTAGCGATATGCTGATAGAAGGATTCGGAAAATATAGAGAGTATTTTAAGTTGGTAAGTTGGTAAATTCTTTACAAGCAAAGAACAAAACCACCAAACCACCAAACCACAAAGAATATGAAAATAAAAGAAGTATTTTTTGCTCCGCTGAACATATTGAACCCTGTGCTGATACAAGTGCTGGGTATCTGTTCAGCCCTCGCCGTCACCTCACAGTTGAAGCCGGCGATAGTGATGGGACTGGCCGTGACGGTAATCACAGCCATGAGTAACCTTATCATCTCCATTATCCGTAAGACCGTGCCAACACGCATACGCATCGTGGTGCAACTGGTTGTGGTAGCAGCACTGGTGACAATAGTCAGTCAGGTGTTGAAAGCCTACGCCTACGATGTCAGTGTGGAGTTATCAGTATATGTAGGTCTTATAATCACCAACTGCATACTCATGGGACGCCTTGAAGCCTTCGCCATGCAGAACAGACCGTGGCACTCCTTCGTTGACGGACTGGCCAACGGACTGGGTTACGGCATGATACTCGTCATCGTTGGCGGACTGAGGGAGTTCCTCGGCAGAGGCTCTTTACTCGGCTACCAGATAATACAGCCGGGAGCATACGACATGGGATATATGAACAACGGCACCATGGCAATGCCCGCCATGGCACTGATAATGATAGGCTGCGTGATATGGATTCACCGCGCATACTTTTACAAAGAGGAGAAATAAGATATGGAACACTTAGTAAATCTGTTTTTCAGGTCAATCTTCGTTGACAACATGATCTTTGCGTTCTTCCTCGGCATGTGTTCCTTCCTTGCCGTGTCAAAGAACGTAAAGACATCACTCGGCCTCGGCATTGCCGTCACCTTCGTGCTGTTCATTACCGTACCCGCCAACTACCTGTTGCAGACAAGGGTGCTGGGACCCAACTGCCTCATAGAGGGCGTTGACCTCAGTTACCTCGCCTTCATACTCTTCATAGCCGTAATAGCAGGCATAGTGCAGTTGGTAGAGATGGTGGTGGAGAGATTCTCACCAGTGCTATACGCCTCACTCGGCATCTTCCTGCCCCTCATTGCCGTTAACTGCGCCATCATGGGAGCATCACTGTTTATGCAGCAGCGCATCAACATGGACCCGGCAAGTTCACAGTACATCGGCTCCATACTTGACGCTGTGGTATATGCCATAGGCAGCGGAATAGGATGGACACTCGCCATTGTTGCCATGGGAGCAATAAGAGAGAAAATGGCATACAGCGACGTGCCAAAGCCACTGCAAGGCCTCGGCATCAGTTTCATAGTAGTAGGACTGATGGCAATGGCCATGATGTGCTTCTCAGGATTGAAGATTTAGTGGGTTGAAGGTTGAAGGTATTGGGTTTTAGGTAACACTGGCCCAACCGGCAACAGCCGCTATTCCCCGCGGCCCTTGTGTGCTGCGTCAGCGCCACATATTATCAACAAAAAATAACTACACAATGAACATACCATACATAATATCCAGCATAGGAGTATTCCTCGTGGTAATACTCATACTGGTGATAGTACTGCTTGTGGCAAAGAAATATCTCAGTCCAAGCGGAAAGGTGACGCTGACAGTAAACGGCGACACAAAACTGGAAGTAGAACAGGGTGGCAGCGTGATGAGCACCCTCAACGAACACGGCATCTTCCTGCCGTCAGCCTGCGGAGGAAAAGCAAGTTGCGGACAGTGTAAACTGCAAATACTCAAAGGCGGAGGAGAAATACTCGATTCAGAAAAACCTCACTTCACACGAAAGGAGATAAAGGACAACTGGCGCCTCGGATGTCAGGCAAAAATCAAAGGCGACATGGAGGTGAAAGTGCCTGAATC
>JALFNY010000081.1 GCA_022774105.1 Prevotella sp. | reverse complement strand
GATTGTTGACAACTGTCAAAAACGTCCACAAAGTCTCTTTACGGAGCGGCAACTAACTATTGATGAGTGCGTTACTTGTCTCGCAGAAACGGTAGATATACTGCGGAATATAACTCCAAAAACGAAGATTGTGTTGACGGTAAGCCCTATACGTTATGCAAAATACGGGTTTCATGGCAGTATGCTATCAAAGGCAACACTACTCCTTGCTGCTAACAAACTAATGCTCCAGTATAGCGACATTGCCTATTTCCCTGCATACGAGATAATGAATGATGAGTTAAGAGACTACCGTTTCTATGCTCCTGACATGTTACACCCATCAGAACAAGCCATCGATTACATCTTTGACAGATTTCGAGATACCTTCTTCTCTAAGGAAACTGCACAGTTTTATGAAGAATGGCAACCCATAAAGAGAGCCTTACAACACCGTCCTTTCAATGCAGAAAGCGAGGAATACCAAAGGTTCATACGACAGGTAAAGGCAAAGGAGGAGGAGTTCAAACATAAATGGAATATTTGAACAACAACTGTCAGACGGACTTGTAATCATTAACGTCACAAAGTGATAATAAACAAGTGCAATGCAAATAATAAAACTGAACAACATAGACTCTACCAATGACTATCTATTACAACGTGCTTCACAGGAACCCACATGGGAAGGAGTAGTAACAGCAGACTACCAAAGTGCGGGAAAAGGCATGGGGGATAACAGATGGGAGAGTGAAGCAGGGGAGAATCTGCTCTTTAGCATATTGCTCCACCCTAATTGGCTTCCTGTGAACAGCCAATATCTACTGTCTATGGCAGAAGCAATTTCAATAAAGGAAGTATTGTCAAACTACACCACTGATATAACAATAAAGTGGCCTAACGATATATATTGGAAAGATAAGAAAATAAGTGGCACACGAATAGACGCCAACATAAGCGGCGGTAATATCTGTGATATAGTAATAGGAACAGGTATAAATGTCAATCAGAGGCAGTTTTACAGCGATGCTCCCAACCCCATTTCCCTGTGGCAAATAACACATAGCGAACACGATACAGAAGAAATACTGCACAAGATAATCCATGTGTTTGACAATTACTGCCAAATGCTCATGCAGGGTGATACCGCCACCGTAATAAACACCTATCACGAGTCATTATATCGTAAAGATGGCGTACACACATATAAAGACAAGGATGGACAGTTTGAAGCAGTAATAAAAGAGGTTTTGCCCAATGGTACATTACGTTTATTACGTAAAGACGGAAACATAAAGGAATATATGTTTAAGGAAATAGAGTTCATTCTACCGTAATAAAACAAACTTATAATAACAATAACAACTATGAAGTTCAATCGTATTCTACTAAAACTGTCAGGCGAGAGCCTGCAAGGCAAACAAGGACATGGTATTGATACAGACCGTCTCAATGACTACGCCAGACAAATAAAGGAAGTGGCAGACATGAACGTGCAGATAGGCATCGTTATCGGTGGCGGCAATATCTTCCGTGGACTAAGTGGTGCGGGGAAGGGTTATGACAGAGTAAAAGGAGATCAGATGGGTATGTGCGCTACTGTCATTAACTCACTGGCTTTGTCAAGCGCACTTGATGCCGTAGGGCAGAAAAACCGGGTGCTTACAGCCATTCGCATGGAACCAATAGGAGAATACTATTCCAAATGGAAAGCCATAGAATCGATGCAACGTGGCGAGGTGGTTATAATGAGCGCAGGCACTGGTTCTCCATACTTCACCACTGACACCGGCTCTTCTCTACGCGGTATTGAGATAGAAGCAGACGTAATGCTTAAAGGTACAAGAGTTGACGGAATATATACAGCAGACCCAGAAAAAGACCCCACAGCAACAAAGTTCCATGATATAACATACCAGGAAGTCATTGCAAAGGGACTGAAGGTGATGGATGTTACCGCTACAGCCATGTGTATGCAGAACAACCTCCCGATATATGTCTTCAACATGGACGTTGTAGGCAACCTAAGGAAGGTGATAGAGGGAGAGGAAATCGGTACGTTGGTACGTAATTAGTGTTTGTATAATTCTCTGAGGTTTAAGTTTATATAACTTTTTTTCTTCGTCTTTCATCAGCATCTTCACTATGAGTGATTATGTCTGCTATCCTCTGCCTGTGACGATATGTTAATCTGTAGGCTCTAATGATATAGCAAAGAATAACAATTTAACCATAATCTGCCCACATGACCAATGAACCAACACTGCGTGATGTCTCGTTTCTCAATCTCATGCAGCGGCGCATTTTTAACGTATTGATTATTGCCAATCCGTATGATGCCTTTATGTTAGAGGACGACGGACGTGTAGATGAGAAGATATTTACGGAGTATATGCAGCTCGGACTGCGTTATCCTCCGTCTTTTACGCAGGTGTGTACTATCGAGGAAGCCTCTACCGCGCTTGACTCTACTCAGTTTGACCTCGTGATATGTATGCCGGGCAATAGGGATAATGATGCCTTTGATGTGGCACATGCTGTGAAACAAGCGTTCCCTATGATACCGTGCGTTGTCCTTACACCGTTCTCGCATGGCATCAGCAGACGTATGCAGGACCTTGACCTTAGCATTTTTGACTATGTATTCTGTTGGTTAGGCAATACGGAACTCATACTGTCAATAATCAAGTTGATAGAGGACAGAATGAATATAGAGAACGATACCGCTGAGGCTGGTGTGAAGTGCATACTCCTTGTGGAGGATTCCATACGCTTCATGTCAAGCATCTTGCCACATCTATATAAGTATCTGCTTACGCAAAGTCTTAACTTTGCCACCGAGGCACTCAACTCTCAGGCTGAGATGTTACGTATGAGGGGAAGGCCGAAGGTCATTGTTGCTCGTAATTACGAGGAGGCGTGGCAACTGTATGAGCGTTATAAGGATAATATGCTCGGTGTAATCTCTGACTGTCGTTTTCCTCGCAACGGTGAGACAGACCCGACGGCGGGAATAAAATTCTTGAAAAGCGTTCGTGCAACAGACGAGTATCTGCCCTTGATTCTTGAGACGGCAGAGCCTGATGTAGAGTGTGACATACCCGGAGTGCGTGTCTTGGACAAGAACTCTAAGAAGATGAACATTGATATGCGCAATATCCTTGCCGAGCATTTTGGCTTTGGAGACTTCCTCTTCCGTGACCCGGTGACAAAGGAAGTGATACGCAGGGTGAGAAATCTTAAGGAGTTGCAGGGTGTTATCTTCGATATTCCCAATGACAGTATGTTGTATCATGTTAGCCATAACCACATATCAAGGTGGTTGGCTGCCCGTGCCATCTTCCCCGTGTCAGAGTTTTTGAAGGAGGTGACATGGCATAAATACCCTGATGTTGACACACACCGCAGAATGATTTTTGATGCTATTGTGAAGTACCGTCACATGAAGAACCTTGGTGTTGTTGCAGAGTTTAACCGTGACCGTTTTGATTTCTATTCACATTTTGCACGCATTGGTGACGGTTCTATAGGTGGAAAGGGTAGGGGTCTCGCCTTTCTCGACAATATAATAAAGAAGCATGAGGAACTATGTCAGTTTGACAATGTAAAGGTTATGATACCTAAGACCGTGGTACTGTGTACGGATGTCTTTGATGAATTCATGGACAGTAATCACCTTTGGGAGACAGCACTGTCAGACATTCCAGATGAGGAGATACTCGAGGCCTTTCTTGCTGCAAGCCTGCCAGACAGACTCCGTGACGACTGTGACGCCTTCATTGATGCTACACGTTCGCCAATAGCCATACGTTCGTCATCGTTGCTGGAAGACAGTCACTACCAACCGTTTGCCGGTGTGTACAGCACCTACATGATACCCTACTCACATAACAGGAAGTTGATGCTCGCAAATCTATCCAAAGCCATAAAGAGTGTATATGCTTCAGTGTATTTTCGGGATTCAAAGGCATACATGACTGCCACTCAAAATGTTATAGATCAGGAGAAAATGGCTGTCATATTGCAGGAAGTAGTGGGACAACAGTATGGTGAACATTTCTATCCTAATATCAGCGGTGTGCTACGCTCACTCAACTACTATCCCCTTGGTGAAGAAAAACCAGAGGAGGGCATTGCCAGTCTTGCACTCGGACTGGGCAAATACATTGTTGACGGTGGGCAGACACTCCGCGTGTCACCGCATCACCCGGCACAGGTGTTGCAGATGTCAGAAATGGAAATAGCCCTACGACAGACGCAGACACACTTCTATGCCATCAGTATGCCTGCCTCATCAGAGGCGGATGTGTCTGCTGACGACACACTGACATTCTCTGTTGACGATGGATTCAATATCAAGAAACTAATGGTCAGTGAGGCCGACAAGGACGGGGCACTAATGTATATCGCCTCTACTTTTGACCCCTATGACCAGATTATACGCCCTGGCATATATGAGGGTGGCAGAAAGATTATCTCCATGAATGGTGTATTGGAACAGGGCGTGTTCCCATTGCCTGAACTCATGCGGCTCTCCCTCAAACTCGGTGAGAACGAGATGCGACGCCCGGTAGAGATAGAGATGGCGTGTAACATACACCCTGACAAGACAGGAGAGTTCTACCTGTTGCAGATAAGGCCGATAGTGGACAGCAAACACGTACTTGACGAGAACCTGCTCGACATACCCGACGCCAACTGCCTGTTACGTTCTCACAACTCACTCGGTCACGGTGTCGTGGAGGGAATACGTAACGTGGTGTATGTAAAGGTAGATGCCAACTTCTCCGCCAGCAACAATTCACTCATTGCTGACGAGATAGAGCACATCAACCGTGGTTTCCTCGCCAGCGGAGAGGGCTATGTCCTTATAGGACCCGGCCGCTGGGGCTCCAGCGATTCATGGTTAGGCATACCCGTGAAGTGGCCTCACATATCAGCCTCTAAACTCATAGTAGAGGAGACACTGCCGTCATATTTCGTGGACCCGTCGCAGGGAACGCATTTCTTCCAGAACCTTACATCACTCGGAGTAGGATACTTTACCATTGACGTGAACCACGACAGACAGGGTAATCCGATACTTGCAGAGAAGACCTACGCACAGGGAGAATGTGAGATACTGCGCCGTGATTACCTCGACAGTTTACCAGCAGTAGCAGAGACAGAATACATACGCCATGTGTGCCTGCCAGAACCATACATAATTAAGATGGATGGCATGAAGCAGGAGGGAGTATTATGCAAAGAATAAGTAATCAAAAAAACAAGTATAATGAAGAGAAAAAAGACACGTCTCGCCATTTTTGTCAGTGGAAGCGGGACAAACTGCGAGAACATTATCAACTATTTCCATGACAGCGACAGCGTAGAAACAGCCATCGTAGTAAGCAACCGCAGTGATGCATACGCCCTGCAGCGTGCAAAAAACCACGCCGTACCCACTGCTATCATCACCCGGCAACAGTTTCTTGAAGACCCTTCGCTCGTATTAAAAACAGTCTCTGACTGTGACTATATAATCCTTGCAGGCTTCTTGGTGCATGTTCCTCAGTATTTGATAGATACATTCCCTAATCGTATCATCAACATACACCCCTCACTACTGCCAAAATACGGTGGAAAAGGAATGTACGGCCACCACGTACACGAGGCTGTAAAGGCTGCCGGTGAGACAGAAACGGGCATAACAATACATTATGTCAATGCCCATCTTGATGCGGGAGAACACATAGCACAATTCCGAGTAGCACTGACACCAGACGATACCCCCGACACCATCGCTGCGAAAATACACGTTCTTGAGCAGGCGCACTTCCCAGAAGTAATAGAGGGTGTCATTCGCAAACAAGAAAAACAGTAACGACATAACCAACAAGCGGCTCGGTAAAGAGGTGCTGATTACATGCTAAAAAGGTGCTGATTATATGACAAAGAGGTGCCGATAACAATGCAATCAGCACCTCTTTACCATATAACCGTGTAAAAGTGATTTTATAATTGTTTGGGATTAACAGATTAGCATAAGATGACTAAAATCCGTAAACGAAAAGATTTTAGCGTCTAAAATTTGCATATATCGTTTTTTTTTCGTAATTTTGCAACCGCATTGCGAAAATCATGCCCATGATATAGGTAATGCAGAGTAGGTTTCGTAGCTCAGTTGGATAGAGCAACAGCCTTCTAAGCTGTGGGTCCGGGGTTCGAATCCCCGCGAAATCACTATATAAAAAGAAACAAATTGGAGGTCAGGCGTTGCAGGGATAATATCCTGTAACGCCTGATTTAGTTTCAGACTATCTCATTCTTGATAACATCTCTTTCAGAACTGCCCATATATTGTTTACACTTTCCACGCTTACACGCTCCGCTGTGGAGTGAGGTTCAATGATTTTCGGACCAATGGAAATCATCTCAACACCCGGATATTTCTCCATGAAAAAGCCTGCCTCAAGTGCAAAATGCATGGCGACCTTGCGTGGTCGAAAACCGAGTACGTCATCAAACACATCCTCTGCCAACCGTATAAAAGGTGTGTCCGTAGGCGAAAGCCATGCAGGAGCCCTCATAATAACTTTGCTCTCACCGCCGGCTTCAGCAAGAATACTGCGCACATCGTTACCGAGACGGAGGAGGCTCTCTTCACAAAAACTGCGACTGTAATTACTTACAGACAAATGCCCCGCCTCTGTACGTATGCAACCCGTGTTGTTTGACGTCTCCACTGTGCCAGAAATGGTTTTGCTCATAGCCAAAGGACCGTTAGGAAGAAGATGCAGCGCACGTATCACACTGTGTGAAGTGTTGTAGTCAATACCCATCATCTCGGTACCAGCAACATCACGAAGCCTCTCCAAGGAGATGCGCAGGTCTTTTTCGTATGCCCCATATTGCGCTGTAAGACACCTTTGATAATCATCAGCAAGCCTTGCTATTACGTCATCACAGCAACAGGCAATGGTGGCTTCGCACACGTTGGCAATAGCGTTGTTGGCACTGCCACCGCTTATGTTCACCAGCATGGCCCTGTCATTCAATAGAACCCTGTGCAGGAAACACGCCATTAACCAGTTGGCATTAGTACGGTGTTTACCGATGTCAACACCAGAATGTCCGCCCAGTCCACCAGTTATCCTGACCCTCCACAGGCAATGTCCGCAAGGGATAGATGTGAGAGAAAACGGAATTACAGTATTTTGAAGCAATGCACCAGCAGAACCTAAGGTGATAGTGTCGTAATCCTCGGAATCAAGATTAATAATCCTTCTTGCGCTCAAAAATTCCTTACTCAGGTTAGCGGCGCCCGTCATGCCGTCCTCCTCGTTAGAGGTTGTGACAACTTCAAGGGCAGGGTGGGGTATATCTATCGATTTCAGAACGGCAAGAGCCATTGCCAGCCCTATGCCATTATCTGCTCCAAGCGAAGAACCGTGCGCCATTATCCACCCATTCTGTGTGTAAGCGCGGATAGGAGAGGTGAGGGGAGCATAGTCAACACCCTCCTTCGCCACACAAACCATGTCAGAATGATTTAACAGAGCCACGGGAGCAGCGTGTTCGTAGCCCTTGGTAGCAGGCTTGCTTATCACTACACAGTTACGAGCATCACGCCTGTATGGCAGTGACAGTTGCCGAGCAAAGTCACAGAGGAAGTCCGCCACACGCTCCTCGTGCCATGATGGGCGTGGTATCATGTTGAGTTGACTGAAAATTTCAAATACATCTTTTGCCTCTGGGTGTATCATAATGCAGATATAAGTGTGTAAAACGAAGAATTACGTGTACAAAGTTACTTTTTTTCTTGTACATAAGAAAAAAAACAAGAAATATTTTGCATAGTATAATTATTTTATGTAACTTTGCATTCGCTTAGAAAAAGTAACAATCACAACCCTCATGGAGAGATGGTAGAGTGGTCGATTACAGCGGTCTTGAAAACCGCCGTGCTGAGAGGCACCGGGGGTTCGAATCCCTCTCTCTCCGCGATATCACTTGATTATCAGTGATTTACAAGATTTGCACCCAATTTTACACCTAAAAATGTAAAGTTGGGTGTTTTCTTTTTACTAAGCCAGAAGACTGCATACTTCATCTTTCTTATATCACCTACTATGGCTATATGGGATTATTTTGGGAACATAAAACCCACTGACCTTTGGCAGATATGCTGAAAATCAATGGGATTATTTGATTTGTTGTCAATCTTGAAAAGATGTTTTTACTAATCTATATCATCATGTGTCATCCAATCTTGATATTTGACATCGGTCTTTAGTATCTTAAAGTCACAATGAGCGTATAACCCTATTAAATGGTTTTCTGTGAGGGTCATTAATTGTTTCTTTAGCTCGATTTCGGATTTATCATCATACGTAAAAATGCGTACTTTTATCTTGCCGGGAACAAATGGCCTGTGTACAGTTTTAGAAGCCATCTTAAAGAATTCAGAGAAATAGTCATGGTCGTTCTTTCCTAAAGAATGCCCAAAGATAGTAAGCGTCTCCACGATGACGTATTGCATATATCAAAAAAACCGCTAAGAGGCGAGCTTAGCGGTTTTCTTTCCATTTGTCAGGCAGAAGCATCCTGTATTTCTCCAAAGGTGTATT
>JALFNY010000041.1 GCA_022774105.1 Prevotella sp. | reverse complement strand
GACCGTCTGGAGACATACAACAGCGAGCGGAGCGACAACAGCGACCCCGACGCCGACCAGGAAGAACGCATCTACGGCAACACCATATCCTTCTACGACAGCCTGCGCGAGCAGATGAGAGAACACCCCCTGACAGAAAGGCAGGAGATGATAATGGAATACCTCATAGGCTCGCTCGACAACGACGGCCTGCTGCGGAAAGAACTATCCTCCGTCAGCGACGAGATAGCAATAAAAGAATACACCGACGTCAGTGAAGAAGAGATAGAACAGTGTCTCACCATACTACAATCCTTTGACCCCGCCGGCATAGGAGCACAGTCATTGCAGCAGTGCCTGCTGATACAGATATTCCGCCGGCAGCCATCACACATCACAAGTCTGATGCACCGGGTGATAAACGAGTGCTACAACGACTTCGCACGAAAGCACTGGAAGAAAATAGCAGAGCGTCTCGCAATAAGCGAATACACCGCAGAAGAGGTGTTTGCAGAAATACGTAAACTCAACCCGAGGCCCGGAGCAGCACTGGGAGAGACCATGGGACGCAACACACAGCAGGTAACACCGGACTTCATCATAGAGATAGACGAAGAGGGAAACATCACCTTCACCCTCAATCGGGGAAAGATGCCGCAGTTATACATATCCCACGACTTCGAGAACATGATAGAAGCCTACCGCCAGAACCCGCAGTCCATGACACGAAGTGACAAGGAAGCACTGCTGTACGCACAGCAAAAAGTAAGCCGCGCACGCTCATACATAGAAGCAGTACAGCAAAGGCAGAAGACAATGACCGACACCATGCGGGCCATCATAGCACTGCAAAAACCCTTCCTCACAAGCGGTGACGAGGCAGACCTGAAGCCAATGATACTCAAAGACGTAGCACAACGAGCAGGAGTAGATATATCAACCGTCTCAAGAGTGTGCAGTTCAAAATACGCCGAGACACCCTGGGGCATCATACCACTAAAACAATTCTTCTCAGACGCATACAACACCGGAAACGGAGAAACCGTCTCAACAAGGATAATAAAAAACACCCTGAGGGAGATAATACAGGGAGAAACAAGCGGAAAACCACTCTCAGACATAAAACTCGCAGAGGAAATGAAGAAGAGAGGGTACCCCATAGCACGACGGACAGTAGCAAAATACCGCGAGCAACTCGGCATACCACCCTCCAATCTCAGATAAATACACACGCAGAACACAAGACAACCAGCAAGCGATGACGCAACACGCCCACAACATCGGCAAGAAAGCAGCAGCCGGACAGCAAAGGATAATACTGCTCATGGCACGATACATAAGCATAATCTTCACACCATTCTACCTGCCACTGGTAGGACTGGCAGGGCTGTTCTCATTCACTTACCTCAGTATGATGCCCTGGGTGTACAAGATATTCGTGCTGCTGACAGCCTATTGCTTCACCGTTTTCCTGCCAACAACACTCATTCACATCTACCGCCGCTACCAAGGCTGGTCGTTGCTGAAACTGTTTTCAAGAGAAGGACGTATGATACCCTACGTAATCTCAATACTCTCATACCTCGCCTGCTTCTATGTTATGAACGCAATGCACTTCCCGCACTTCATGAGCAGCATCGTAGTGGCAGCAATAGCAATACAGATAATCTGCGCACTGATAAACAACCGCTGGAAAATATCCACCCACACCGCCGCCATAGGAGGCACGACAGGAGCGGTAGTAGCCTTCTCGCTCATCATAGGCTTTAACCCCTTGTGGTGGTTCTGTGTGCTCATAATACTCGCAGGAGTAGTAGGAACAGGACGAATGTTGCTGCGACTGCACTCCTTAGGAGAAATAGTAGGAGGATACCTCGTAGGACTTTTCGCAGGGCTGACAGCCGTAATACTAAGTTAAAAATGCCCCCAGGCATCCAGGCAACCAAGCAACCAATCAACAAAACCATATAACCACTAAACCACCAAACAACAACAATGACTCCGAAAGTAAGCATAATAATGGGCAGCACAAGCGATATGCCCGTAATGGAGAAAGCAATGCAGTTCCTTAACGAGCAGCAGATACCCTTTGAAGTCAACGCCCTCTCGGCGCACCGCACCCCTGACGCCGTTGAAACCTTTGCCCGCACGGCTGAGGAACGCGGCATACGCGTAATCATAGCAGCAGCAGGAATGGCGGCAGCACTGCCCGGCGTGATAGCCGCAAACACCACACTGCCCGTCATCGGAGTGCCCATAAAAGGAATGCTCGACGGCCTTGACGCCATGTTGTCAATCATACAGATGCCACCGGGAATACCAGTGGCAACGGTAGGAGTAAACGGTGCCATGAACGCCGCTATCCTTGCAATGGAGATGTTGGCACTGACAGACAGCGACATTGCCGCAAGGCTGAAGACATACAAGGCCGGACTGGGCGCGAAGATAGAGAAAGCCAACAAGGAACTGGCAGAGGTCAAGTATGACTTCAAGTGCAACTAACACCACCACAGGAACATGAACAGAAGGCATACCACCACCACCCGTGTGGGAAACATCACCATAGGCGGTGACAACCCGATAAGGGTGCAGTCCATGACCACCACCAACACCAATGACACCACGGCCTGCGTGGAACAGGCAAAGCGCATCATCAGCGCAGGAGGAGAACTGGTGAGGCTCACCACACAGGGCCGGCGTGAGGCAGAGAACATGGCAAACATCTCTGCGGCACTAAGGGCTGAGGGGTATGACACGCCGCTCGTGGCGGACGTACACTTCAACGCCAACGTGGCGGACATTGCCGCAAGACACTGCCAGAAGGTGCGTATCAACCCCGGAAACTACGTGGACCCGGCAAGGACATTCAAGAAACTGGAATATACCGACGACGAATACTCCGCCGAACTACAAAAAATCGAGCAGCGGTTCATACCCTTCCTCGATATATGCCGGGCTAACGGTACGGCAATACGCATCGGTGTGAACCACGGTTCGCTGTCAGACCGCATCATGTCACGCTACGGTGACACGCCAGAAGGCATCGTGGAGTCGTGCATGGAGTTTCTGCGCATCTGCCAGAGAGAGCAGTTCCACAACGTGGTGCTGTCAATAAAAGCCTCGAACACCGTAGTGATGGTGACCTCAGTAAGGCTGCTGGTGAAAGCGATGGAGGCAGAGGGAATGTGTTACCCGCTGCACCTCGGAGTGACGGAAGCCGGTGAGGGAGAGGACGGACGCATAAAGTCAGCCGTGGGAATAGGCGCACTGCTGACAGAAGGCATAGGCGACACCATACGTGTATCACTCTCAGAAGAGCCAGAGTGCGAGATACCCGTGGCAAGAAAACTGGTGCAGTATGCCCCACAATGCGCACAGATGCGTGAGGAAGCACACATAGAAGGCACCACACTGCACCTGCATCTCGAAGAGGACAACGCCGAAGACCTGCAACTGAAAGCCGCCATGACGGCAGGAGCACTGCTGATAGACCGCCGTGCCACGGACCTCCAGATAACCAACCAGGGCTGGGGCACGGAAGAAGAACTGCGCTCGCTGGCCGACGCCATATTACAGGCAGCACGCGTGAAGTTCACAAAGACAGAGTATATATCATGCCCCGGCTGCGGGCGCACGCTCTATGACCTCCAGGGAACCATAGCACGCATAAAGGCAGCAGTGAGGGAAGCAGCAAAGGACGACCCACGCTTCGCTACGCTGAAGATAGGAATAATGGGCTGCATAGTGAACGGACCAGGAGAGATGGCTGACGCAGACTACGGCTACGTAGGCGCAGGACCAGCGAAAATATCACTCTACAAAGGCAAGGAATGTGTGGAAAAAGCAATACCCGAGGCAGAGGCCGTGGACAGACTGCTGGCATATATCAAGAATGACAAGTAGGCGAACCACGGAAAACAGCACCCGAATATAACGTGAACAGCACACTATTACCACTTAAACAGCACCCTTTCACAGGGCAATAACACGCAAATCACATAACAAACAAAATAACGGCAATGAACATCAAAGAATCATTCGCAGAAAAACTGCTCGCAGTAAAAGCAATAAAACTGCAGCCCAACGACCCGTTCACATGGGCCTCAGGATGGAAATCACCCATCTACACCGACAACCGCAAGACCCTTGCCTACCCCGAACTGCGCTCCTTCGTGAAGCAGGAACTGGTACACCTCATACACACCGAGTTCCCCGAAGCCACGGCAGTGGCAGGAGTAGCAACGGGAGCAATAGCACAGGGTGCGCTGGTGGCAGACGAACTGCTGCTGCCCTACTGCTACGTGCGTCCCAAACCCAAAGACCACGGCATGGGAAACCAGATAGAAGGCACCATACCCGAGGGCTCGAAGGTAGTGGTGGTGGAAGACCTCATCTCAACAGGCGGCTCGTCACTGAAAGCCGTTGAGGCACTGCGCAACGCCGGTTACGACGTGATAGGAATGGTGGCAAGTTACACCTACGGCTTCCCCGTGGCCGAAGAAGCCTTCAAGGCAGCAGGACTGCGACTGGTGACACTCTCTGACTATGAGCATACCACTGCCATTGCTGCAAAGACAGGATACATAAAAGAGGAAGACCTCGCAGTGCTCGCAGAGTGGCGTAAGGCACCCTCAACCTGGAAACAGTAAGAGACAAAGGTATGAGGTTGCAGATTTGAGGTATAAGGTTGTGAGGTTGGAGGTTATTATACCCTTATGACCCACAACCTCACAGCCACAACCTCGTAACCCACAACCACCCAAACCCCAAGAAAAAATGGCAAAATACGAAAGCAAGATAAAGCAGATAAACGCTCCCGTGGAAAGAGTCTATACCACGCTTAGCAACCTTGAAAACCTCCGTCCGCTGCTGGATAACATACAAAACAATGAGGCCGTGAAGGAGAAGATAAGGGAAGCAGGGCAAGACCCGGCACAACTGGAGCGACTGAAAGACGTCACCCTCACCGAAGACCGCATAGCCTTCCCCGCTCCGATGGTAGGAGAAGTAGCCCTGGCAGTGGTGGAACGCGAAGAAAACAAGTGCATAAAGTTCCAGACGGAGCAGTCGCCGGTAGAGGCAAACCTATGGATACAGGTGCTGCCAGTGACGGACACAACATCAAAAATGCGTCTCACAATAAAGGCAGACCTTAACCCTATGATGAAAATGATGATAGGGTCGAAGATAGAAAACGGGCTGGACCAGTTCGCAGAAATGCTCGCAAGGATACCGTATTAATGAGGTTTGAGGTTGAAGGGCGTTGGTTATTGGGTTTATTATGATAATTTTCTGCTTGTAGGTTGAAGGTAGTAGGTCACAAGGACATAACAACCTAAAACCTCCCAACCCACCACTCCCACCTTCAAATCAACAAATTAACCACCCAACAACATGAAACTCTGGGAAAAAAACTATTCGATAAACAAGGAGATAGAACGCTTCACGGTAGGCCGTGACAGGGAAATGGATCTCTATCTCGCCAAGTATGACGTGCTGGGCTCAATGGCCCACATCACAATGCTTAACTCCATAGGCCTCATTGCTGATGAAGAACTGCCGCTGTTGCTAAGAGAACTGCGCAACATCTATGACGTATGCCAGCGTGGAGAGTTCGTGATAGAAGACGACATAGAGGACGTTCACTCACAGGTAGAACTCATGCTCACACGCGCTTTGGGCGATATGGGCAAGAAGATACACTCCGGTCGCAGCCGAAACGACCAGGTATTGGTGGACCTAAAACTCTTCACACGCACCGCATTACGTGAGGTGGTAGAAGAAACGGTATCACTCTTCGACGAACTCATAGCCAAGTCAGAACAGTATAAAGGAGTGCTGATGCCGGGATACACACACCTGCAGATAGCCATGCCGTCCAGTTTCGGACTGTGGTTCGGCGCATACGCTGAGTCACTGACAGACGATATGCTCTACCTTCAGGCCGCATACCGCATGACAAACCGCAACCCTCTCGGCTCAGCAGCAGGCTATGGCTCCTCGTTTCCGTTGAACAGACAGATGACAACAGACCTGCTCGGCTTTGACACGATGAACTATAACGTGGTGTATGCACAGATGGGACGCGGCAAGATGGAGCGTAACGTGGCCTTCTCAATAGCAGGGCTGGCAGGGACAATGGCCAAACTCGCCTTCGATGCGTGTATGTTCAACTCACAAAACTTCCAGTTTGTCAAGTTGCCGAAGGAGTGTACAACAGGCTCAAGCATCATGCCACACAAGAAAAACCCTGATGTCTTTGAACTGATACGAGCCAAGTGCAACAAGTTACAGGCACTGCCAACGCAGGTAACACTGATACAAAACAACCTGCCCTGCGGCTATTTCCGTGACTTGCAGATAATAAAAGAGGTGTTCCTGCCCGCCTTTGACGAGTTGAAAGACTGCCTGTCAATGTGCGCATACATAATAAACAAGATAGAGGTGAGGGAGGATATACTCGACAACCCGATGTATGACGCCATCTTCTCGGTAGAAGAAGTAAACCGCCTTGCTGCCAACGGCATGCCGTTCCGTGACGCATACAAGAAGGTAGGGCTCGACATTGAGGCCGGAAACTTCACACCCTGCAAGGAGATAAGCCACACTCACGAAGGCTCAATAGGCAACCTGTGTAACGACCGCATACAGAAACTCATGCGTTCAATACTCGACGGCTTCAACTTCGAGAGGGTGGAGCAGGCAGAAAAAGCACTGTTAGACGTGAAATGACATAGAAACAAAGTTGGGAGGTAGCCTGTTGTCAGAAGTGATGACAGGCTGCCTCCAAGCAAAAACGCATAACCTGAAACCACATGAAACGCTTTCTCCCCCTGCTGTTGTCACTGTTTCTCATGGCTTCCTGCCAGAAAGCAGAGGACGAATACACCTCGCACCAGTGCTATTTTACCTTCAACTGCACGTACCACAACACCTCACGGCTGCTCGATGCGGTGAACTCCTACGAGACATACGCCATCGTTACCACAAAGCCTTTGAGCGGAAAGACATACACCGTGGTGACGTCCATATACGGTACAGCCGACACAGAGGACAATATCACCACCGACCTTGAGACCCAACGCTCGCATATCCTGGGGCTGTCAAACGGTCTTATCATCGGAAAGTCATCAATAGACCAGAGGCTTTACGCCTATGACAGGCAGTGCCGCAACTGCTTTGACAACACGGGTATGACCAATGCGCCGCTGCAATGGGCAGAGAGCGCAGGCACGGTGAAGTGCGGTAGGTGCGGCCGCAAGTACAACCTCAGCAACGGAGGCATCGTCTCTGAGGGCGAAGGAGGCAGTCCGCTGTACAAATATCGCATCACATACGACGGCACATACATCATGGTTCAGAACCGATAAGGGCGCGGTGAGAGCCTCACCATGCTAACATACCCAGTTTCTGATGCCCAACTTGCACAGCAGGTGAATCATAACGGTATCGGCAACAAGTACGCAGAAGACCATCACCAGCGGTTCAACGCATATCGGCAGGGCAGAGACTATGCCGGGGAAAAGCCTCAGGAAGAATGAGATGAAGAGGAAATGGGTGAGGTAGATGCCGTAACTGTAACGGCTGATGGCTTTCACCACCCTTATAATCGGGTGTCTCTGCTCACTGACATTGCAGGGAATGGAGACATACAGCAGGCCGAAGATACCGATGGCGAGTAGTGAACAGAGGCGGTAAGTGTCTTTCGCAAACTCTGAACCGTTGCACCACAGGTTGACAATAAGCACTGCGTAGCCTATAATCAGCGACGTAATGACGGCTGGTCTGTACCAACTCTCGTGCTGCATATACCTCACTATGGCGTAACCACCTATAAAAAACTTCAGTTTTATCATAAACTTGACGGGGAAATAAGCCAGCAAAGTGGTGTCAGGCAGGCAGAAGTCGAGTATCTCCACTGCCAGCATCAGTGCTAAAAGGAAGTAGATATTACCCTTACTTGCTGCGTGTACATACACTCGCAGTGCCGGAGTGAAGAGGTAAAGCGTCACGATTAAGAACACATACCAGTATATCGTGTGTGCACCGTTATCATAAACGGTGGCGTATGCAAGCCCTTTCAAGTACCCCCAGAGGCTGTCGCCGTCCAGTTCCATCACGTATCTTATTGCAAACACTATGACACTCCACAGCAAAAAGGGCTTCAGCAGCCTCACGCAGCGTTTCTTGAAGAACGCCCCCATGGGCTCTTCCTTTGCCAATAGCAGTGCACCGCTGAGCATAACGAATATCGGTACGCCGGTGTGAACAAACTGAAGAAGGGAGTAGGAGAGGGTGGTGGGAGAGAGAACGTTACCCTCGGCCATGCTCGCCTCATAGAGTAACTGTAGCGAGTGAATGGTGATAACAAAGATTATCGCTACTGTCCTGATTACGTCATACCTTATATCGTATGCCTGCGGGTTAGTGTTGTTAGGGCTCATAATGTGATTTTTTAGGGAAAAAGGGAACAAGAGGCGTTCCCAATGCAAAGTTACAGAAAAATTACCAGATAACAGAAAAATAACCAATAATTATAACTCTAATCGCACCCATAGCCCACTATTACGCCTGTCAATAGCGTTGTGGAGGCAGTAACGATGTTAAATAGTGCAAAAACACTTGCCTATTTCGGGCTAAATGCGTACCTTTGCAATCACTTTACGGCTGCCGCAATGGTGGAATTGGTAGACACGAGGGACTTAAAATCCCTTGACCCGAAACGGTCGTGCGGGTTCGAGTCCCGCTCGCGGCACACTACTCACGGTCACAGTAAGAGGGTTTCATGTTACGGATGATGACAATCCTTAATGCGAAAACACTCTGTGACAGTGCAGAAACAACCTAACCCCAAGAACTAACACAATGAGAAGAATCATTGACAGAGGAACAGTCATGGCAATATCCGTTGCCATGACTGTTTTCGCTTTTGTGCTTTCAGCCTGCTCTACGGACGGCGGCAAGTTCAAGATAGACGCAAGGTTCCTCAACATGAACCAAGCAAACTTCTACGTTTACTCCCCTGACGGGGTGCTGGCGGGCATTGACACCATAAAAGTCTATGGCGGACGCTTCACCTACGAGAAAGACATTACCCAGGCAGGCACCATCGTGCTGGTGTTCCCCAACTACGCCGTGATGCCCGTTTTCGTAGAACCCGGAGCGGACATATCCATTGATGCCAACGCCGCACACCTGAAAAGCATGGAGATAACGGGCACGGACGACAACGAACAATACACCGAATGGCGGCAGAACAGTGACAAACTATCGCCGGCGGAGATGCAGAAACACGCCGAAATGTTCATCAACGACAACCCCAAGTCTGCCGTTTCGCTGTGGCTCATAAGGCAATACTTCGTGTTATGCCCTAAGCCTGACATGAAGAAGGCACAGGCAATGCTGCGTAAGATGAAGGAGAGCATGACGGCAGAGGAGCGTACCACTCCCACAGGCCTGATGGCATCACGGCTATATACTGACGTGAGCAGGGTGAAAGCAGTGGGCGTTGGCGACCTGCTGCCACGCTTTACGGCAAAGGACATAGACGGCAACGCAATAACAAACGGCGTTATGCTGAAAGGCAACACGGTGCTTTGCGTGTGGGCTTCATGGAACTATGAGAGTTGTAATATGCTCCGTCAACTCGCTTCTAACCAGCAGTATGCGGCAGACTCGGCAAAGATAGACCACGTGCTGACCGTCTGTCTGGACCCGGACGTGAACTCATGCCGCAGGACTTTGAAGACAAACAACGCGGAAAAACTGACCACCGTCTGCGACGGAGATATGTGGGACTCAAAGATTATCAAAGACCTTGGAGTGACAACAGTGCCGTATAACCTGAAGATACGCAACGGAAAAATCATTGGACGCTGCGTGCCGATAATGGATTTGATGAAGAAGTGATTGGTGGTTTGGTGGTTTTGTGCCTTGGTGGTTTAGCCAGTTGGTTAGTTACTTGCAAGAAAAAAGCACTAAGGGCAGACAACAAAGTATTCTAATAATCAAACCACCAAAGCACAAAACCATCAAACCACTACCCAACCAAACAACCACTCAACCACTCAACCCCCCAACAAAACCACCAAACCACCACTCATGCTCCACCTGAACGACCTCACCATAGGCTATCGTGACAAAGTCGTAGCGAGCCACCTCACGGCGCATCTCGCCGTGGGCACTATGACCTGCCTCATCGGGCGCAACGGCTCTGGCAAGTCAACGCTGCTCCGCACCATCGCCGCCTTCCAGCCCCCACTGTCAGGAAGCGTCACCTTCTCGCTGCCAGAGCCTGCCAGCATAAGCATGATGACGCCACGACAGCGGGCACGCACCATAGGGGTGGTGCTGACGGAGAGCACCGATGTGGGTAACATGACCGTCAGGGAGATGGTGGCAATGGGGCGTTCGCCATATACAGGGTTCTGGGGGAGGCTGTCGAGCAGGGACGAGGCACTGGTCAGTGACGCACTGCGCATGACGGGCATGGAGGCCTTTGCCGACACATACGTTAACGCCATCAGCGACGGTGAGCGGCAGAAGGTGATGATAGCAAAGGCTCTGGCGCAGCAGACACCGTTCATACTGCTTGACGAGCCCACTGCCTTCCTTGACTATCCGTCAAAGGTCAGCACCATGACCATGCTCAGAGACCTGTGTCATGAGCAGGGGAAGACGGTGCTGCTGTCAACGCATGACCTCGATACTGCCCTGCGGCTTACTGACCGTGTGTGGCTGATGGAGAACGGAGGGATAACTGACGGTGGGGCGGAGGTTGCCGGCTGTTTCAAGTTAAGAGGTGCTGATTAACGAATAATCAGCACCTCTTAACCCTTTTATCAGCCCCTTTTTACGGGGTGATTTGCCACTTTTTGCGGCGTTGCCTGTTGTGATGGCGTTGCCTGTCACTTCTTTTCCTCTTTCATAGCCTCTGCCACGAGTTCTGCAAGTCGTGCCGCACCCTTCTCGTTGGGGTGTATGCCGTCACTCAGCATCTCGGCACCTTTGCCGGTGAAGAGGCTGTGCAGGTCTATCACCCTCAGTTTGTTCTTCTTGGCAAGTCGTTGTATCGCCGGGATTTCCAGGTTCACTATGACTGAATCGTTGATGCTCCACGTGCCTTTGACGGCAGGTATCGGTGTGCAGAGGTATATCTTCGGCTTTGACGGCAGAGCCTTCAGCGTGTCTATCATGGCCTGATAGTCCTTTGTGAAGTCACGTTCTGCCACCTGCCGGTTCTGTGTCTTGGTGTCGTTGGTACCCAGTTTTATCACTACTATGTCGGGCATATATGCCAGTGCGTCACGCCATGCCATCTCGCGGACGTATGGCTGGTCTGCTGCGCTGCACAGTGTCTTGCTGCTGACACCGAAGTTCCTTACCTCGTAACCCTTTCCCAGATGCTTTCGCAGCAGGGCGGGGTATGACAGTTGTTCTGCCATGTCTATGCCGTAGCCGTCTGTTATGCTGTTGCCGATGCATGCCACCTTCACGTCTGCCTGCTGTGGCAGCGGCAGGTCGGTGAGCCACTGTGAGAGGTCTTCAAGCATACGCTCGTGGTATTTGTATGACGTTCTGAAGCCGAAGCCGTGGCCTCCTGTCGGGTAGATGTGCATCTCACAGAGGTTTCCTGCGCGGCGCATGGCGTTGTAGTATGCCACGCCGTTTGTCACTGGCGGCACCGCACGGTCGTCGTTGGCAAGCAGTATTATGGCGGGAGGAGTAAGGTGTCTCCTCACGGCATTGTGGTTAGACCACTCGCGTTGCAACTTCTTGTCGTTGATGCCGTCGCCCATGAAGCGTGTCACGGAGCCCTTGTGGGTCTCTTTTTCCACCATTGAGACAACGGGATAGAAGAGTATGCTGAAGTCCGGACGCACCTCATAACGTGCGTGTGTCGATACGCTTGAGGCGAGATGTCCCCCTGCTGAGAATCCCATTATGCCCACGGCGCGTGGGTTTATGCGCCACACGGCGGCGGAATCACGCACGGTGCGCATGGCGTTGTAGGCGTCAGAGAGGGGGATGTTGCGGTTACCCTCTGGCATACGGTATTGCAACACGATGTATGCAATGCCTTTTGCGTTGAAGAACTCTGCCCAGTCGTGGCCTTCGTTCTGCATGGACAGGTGGGTATAGCCACCTCCGGGGCAGTCAACCACAGCCATGCCGTTGGCTTTTGTGGCTGCTTCCGCGCTGGGGAGATATACGGTTAACTCTGATTTCCCGTCGTCAGAATTCTTCAATACGAACTTGCGGACGGTGCTGCTGGCCGCTGCTGACAGCGTCACTGCGGCCAGTAGTAGTAGTGAAAGGGTCTTCTTCATGTTATTGTTTGGTAAGTAGTTTACGATATGCAAAGGTATGTAAATTATCCCACAGTACCAAATAAAAGCCGAAGAAAGAGTTATCTTCCCATCACCTTACGGCCGTTTACGATGTATATGACCCCTTTTTTAAGGTTGTTCCCTACGGCTATGCCGCCCATTGTGTATGCTTTTATGGTGCTGTCGCTGCTGGTTTTCACCGTTCAAAGTGCTGATAGTCTTTCAGACTTCGCCATGCTCCTCCCCAGGAGAAGCCGTGTTGCGTGAAGAGACGGTGGCAGAGGTCACCACGATGTATTGCCATCGGCACCCGTTGGCGGTTGCGGACGTATGGTCGTGAGACGCTGGGCCTTACCTCGGACCCTTTCACATAGGGGTTGTAGAGCGGGTTTATGTCCACCGCCATGCCCGTGCCGTGCTTGGAAACACGTGAGCGGGAGCCCGTGACGGGACGGAAGTTGAAGCACGAGGTGTTGTTGGCACTCATGGAACGGTTGTCGTCAGCGTCGTAATCATCAATGAGTACCATGCGCTCAATGCGGTAACCACCCTCGTACAGACGGCGGAAAATGGTGAGGAGGTCACGGGCTATGGCCTTGTTACACACCATCTC
>JALFNY010000205.1 GCA_022774105.1 Prevotella sp. | reverse complement strand
CTGTTTACTTTGTAATCAAGGCCTGTTTACTTTGTAATCATGACCTGTTTACATTGCAAGCAACATCGGCTTGCACATCACCAAGGCCTATATCCCTCAAAAAAACAAGCAACCTACCAACCAACAAAACCACTAAACAACTCCCCAGCCATTTGCCTTTACGAAAAAATGTTGTAACTTTGCACACGGAAAAAGCAGTCATAAAGAAAACAGAAACCCACTAAACCAAAGGAGAATGATGCAGGACAGGCTTAACAGAGTGGAACTATTGCTCGGCAGTGACGTAATGAACCGCATATCATCATGCAGGGTTATCATAGTAGGAGTAGGCGGAGTAGGCTCCTGGTGCGCAGAGAGCCTTGTGCGCTCAGGTATAAGACATCTCACCATTGTTGACAGCGACCGTGTGTGCGCGTCAAACATCAACCGGCAGTTAATGGCAACCACCAATACCGTAGGGCGCGCAAAGGTAGAGGTATTGCGCGAGAGGCTGATGGAGATAAACCCTGATGCCGACATAATGGCTATGGAGAGAGTGTATTGTGAGGAGGATAACGCCCTGTTCCATCTTGACGAATATGACTATGTCATTGACTGCATAGACTCCCTGAAAGATAAGGTTGCACTGTTGCTGCATGCCGCTGCCTCCGCCAGACGTGCGGTGTTCTCATCTATGGGGGCAGCGATGAAGATAGACCCCACGCAGATAAAGGTGGCGGAATACTGGAAGGTGCGTGGCTGTCCGTTGGGGGCAGCACTGCGCAAGAGAATGAAACGGGCGGGGGTGAAGCCCGCCAGGCCTATCATGTGCGTATATTCTGAGGAACTACTTGCTAACAAGGGTATAGGCGATGTGATGCGTGAGGGTAACAGCAACGGCACCCTTGCACACATCACAGCCATCTTCGGCTTCACGCTCGCAGGCCTGTTGATGAAGGATTTAACCGATAAAGCAGAGGAGTGACGGTGCGGTCACAGGTCGGTAGAAGGCTCATCACGCACTGTACATCTTGTGATTTCTCTACTATTGCTTTATAATCATTACGAAACCGCCTCTTGGTTGACATTCTACCACTGACGGACAGTTACCGTTGTAGGTCTTTATGCTCCACGAACTGCCCTGTTCCTTGCCGTCAGCAAACAACTGTATGCTGGCAGAAGCACTGACAGAGAACGGCAGATTGACGGGCAGTGACATGAGGGAGTCCGTGCCATTGATGCCTGCCACGTACCATATGCTCCCCTTGCGACGCGCCATTACGACGCTTTCACCGGGGTAACCGTGGAGCAATCGTGTCTCGTCCCACACCGTAGGCAGTGCGCTTATGAAGCGTTGTACCTCTTGCGGCTGTGCAAGGTAACTCTCGGGTTTGTCGGCCCAGTGTAGCAGTCCAGACTCAAAGAGCACTGGCAACGCCAGTTCGTGGGCGTGGGTAGTGATGTGCGGGTGTTGTGAATCAGAGAAGGTGCAGGGTGTATAGTCCATAGAACCAATGACATTGCGCGTGAAGGGCAACGTGGTATTATGTGCAGCAGCACGGTTTGTTAGCACGGGCAGGTTGTTATACCACTCCGCTCCATATACAGCCTCCACGGACATAAGGTTAGGGTAGGTCCTCTGCCAGCCGCGTGGAATCGTTGCACCGTGGAAGTTTACAAGAAGATGATGACGTGCTGCGCACTCAAGCAGGTCTATACAGTATTTCATAGTCTCCTGTTTGTCACCTGCAAAGAAGTCTATTTTCACGCCGGCCACACCGTTTTTCTCTAACCAAGAAAACTCTTTCTCCCTGTTCTCAGGTGTGTTCAGCCGCTCGTGAGGGCCAGGCGCACCGCCTGATTTGGTCCATGCGGTGGAGGAATTGTACCACAGCAGCACCTTAACACCCCTCTCCTTAGCATAGCGCAGGGCGTCATCAACCGTTCCTCCGCCTGTCATCTCGTCCCATTCAGCATCAATAAGCACGTAGGGCAGGCTGAGAGTAGCGGCCATGTCGATGTATTTCTTCACTATACCGTAGTCCTTTGAACCGTGATTGTAGGCCCAGTATATCCATGACACACTGCCGGGGACAATCCATGAAGTATCTTTCAGACGGCAGGGAGCACTGACATCAGTGACGAGTGTGGACTCTACCACGTCCTCTTTGCTACCCATTATCACCACCCTCCACGGTGATTCCCACTGTCCGGAAGCCTTCTCCATGTTGTGGGCAGGCACTACCCGGTATTCATCGGGTGAGAGGTCGTTGTACAATGATGACGCACTGTGTTGCCGCTCTATGCCGGCTTCTGTTATAAGTGCCCACACATCACCCTCGGACTGCAACAGGGCAGGGTAGCCCCAATGACGGTTTTGCGACTCGCCAGTAGTGCTTTGGGGGAAGAATTCCTCGTAAGGCTCTGTCCATTTCTGTATCCATCGCCTCGTTCCCTCCTTTATATTATAGGATGTTCGCTCGCTGATGGCAATAGGATTTCTTAGTTCTGACAGCACATAACGGAAGGCTATGCCGTCGTTGTAAAGCCTTACAACCATTTGTTGACGGCCTCCAAGACTGTCACTAAACGTGTATGTCACCTCGTTTGCTTCGTTATTACACTGTAATCGTTTTCCGCTGAGCATGGAATAACTGTCGCTGATGGAGCGTAGTGGGCTGATAGCGCACAGTGACAGCCCCCTGCCGCCACCGTCACTGCTCTCTATTCCGAAGCCAGACAGCGACAGAACCTGCTCTATCTTCCCACCTTCACTCTTGTAACACAGTGAGAAAGCCGTGAGGTTGTTGCCTTTCATGACGGGATTTAGCAGCACACGGCCATTGGGGGAGGACACGGTTTTTGCGGAAACACTCATTGTACAGCCGATGACTGCTGACAGAACGAGGCACAATGCGTATAACTTTGTCTTGTAACTTTTCATGATTCGTTATTTCTTTTGTATGATTTCTGTGCCAGCAAAAGTACATAATAAAATTTATTCAGGCTTCTTTTTATGTGTCATAAATCTTGCTTTATGTGCCATTTCACAATGCCCTGTCTGTGGAATACCATATAGTTATAACAAAAACGCTATCCGCCTACTGCGTTGGCAATGCTGATTGTCAGCGCAGTAGGCGGATAATAAGTGTCGTGTTTGTAGTCTTGCAGACTGTCAAGGCTACCATACCGTTGTGGTATCAGGTTGCGTTGTACGTGTAAAGGGTAGGTGATAACAGCGTATTAGTCCGTCTCGAAGTCAAGGCAGGTGCGCTGAACGGTGTATGGTCTCACCTTGTTGTCAGCCACTTCCACATGTGCTGGGTGTACGGCATAGGCCTTTAATGCCTCGAATGAGGTAAGTGTACTGTCGAGCATAACGTCACAGTTGGAGGTGTCAAGGCGTCCGGAGATGTGTACCTTGATGTCAATCAGGCCAGGAACCTTACCCAACAATCCTTCAAGACCAGCCTTTATACCAGCCTTTACGGTGTTCTTCTCCTCGTCAGAGAGTTCTGGATTCAGTGTCCAGAGGATTATGTGTTTTACCATTTTATTGTTTATATGATGCTTGTCAGATGCTGTTCTTGCTGTCTGCAAGGCCTTTGCACCTGTTGTTCAGCGGTGAAGGGGGTTATATTATCAACTCAGTGACAAACACAACGATGCAACATATCGCTGCAACGGGGAACAGTCCCAGTCCGCATATAGCGGCAATTATGCCCATCAGCAGTGCCAATATGCCTGCAAGGGGTGACTGTGTGGCCTCTATAATGGCTGGAAACGTCATCACGGCGAGGGTCACGTAGGGTACATAGTATAGGAAACTGCGGAGGAATCTATTACGTATTCTGCCGCGAATGAGTATTATCGGGACTACACGTATAAGGTTTGTCACGATAATCATTATCACTATGTATGTCAGTATGCGCATTTATGTTGCCTGATGTGGTTTTGTGAATGTCATAAGACATACGGTGTGGCTTTGCGATATGTCTGTCTTTCAGTCTTTAACGGGTTTGCATACAGCCACTACTGAGGATATTATGATTGTCAGCAGTATAGTCCTTGTGCCGCTTGTAAGTTCTGATACCAAGGGCATTACGGCACATATACCGCTCAATATAAAACTTATTGCTACTGATATGCCTACTGCCTTGTCCTTACGTGATGGTGGTATGATTATAGCGAGGAACATACCGTATAGCGCAACGCTCAGGGCTGAGACCACATTGGCAGGCAATACGTCGCCGGCAATGATGCCTGAGGCGGTGCCTGAGGCCCAGAACACGGTGGATATGGTTGCTGCGCCGAAGGTATATGCTGGTACTAACCTGCCGGGATAGGCTATGGAGATGCCGAATATCTCGTCTGTCACGCATAGAGATACCATTATTCGTTTTGCTAATGGTGTGTTATCACTGAACTTTTGTGACAGGGCTGTGCTCATTAACAGGTAGCGCAGGTTGGTAACAAGGCTCATTCCTACTACTTCTGCGTATGCTGCTGATGCTGCTACGAGTGTATATACGCCGTATTCTCCTGCTGATGCTCTGGTGAAGAAACTGCCTATGAATCCTGCCAGGGTGTTTATTCCTGCGTTGCTGGCAATGATGCCTAAGGAGAAGGCTACGGCATAATATCCCAATGCGATGGGTATTCCATCGCGCATACCGTGAAGGAATATTCTGTTCATTTGTGGTTATAGGGGGCAGGGTGTTGGTTATGGGTTGCGGGTTGTGGGGGCTTGTGCTGTGTTTGCTGCCTCTTTTCCCCGCAACCTGTAACCTTCGTCCTGTGTAGGGTTTATAACCTTGCTCGTATAGCCTTTGTTTCTTCTTCGTAACCTGGTTTTTCTAATAGTGCAAACATATTCTTCTTGTATGCTTCTACGCCTGGTTGGTTAAAGGCGTTTACGCCGAGTAATTGTCCGGAGATGCCACAGGCGAGTTCGAAGAAGTATATTAACTGACCGTAGTTGTATGCGTCAAGTCGCTCGATTGATATGAGTATGTTTGGTACTCCGCCGTCAAGGTGTGCGAGACGTGTGCCCAGTTCTGCGTTTTTGTTTACTTCGTCGATGCGTTTTCCGGCAAGGAAGTTGAGGCCGTCAAGGTTCTCTGGGTCAGAGGGGAACAGCAGTTTGTTTTCTGGGTTCTCTACGGATATGCATGTTTCGAATATTGTTCGTTCTCCGTCTTGTATCCACTGTCCCATGGAGTGCAGGTCGGTTGTGAAGTCGCATGATGCTGGGAATATTCCTTTTCCGTCTTTTCCTTCTGATTCTCCGTACAGTTGTTTCCACCATTCTGCGTAGTAATGCAGTTTGGGTTGGTAGTTTATGAGTATTTCTATCTTCTTACCGTTCTGGTATAGTGCGTTTCGTATTGCGGCATATAGTGCTGCTGGGTTTTCTTCAAAGGGCACGTTTATGTCGCATTGTTTTTCCATTGCCTGTGCTCCTGCTACGAGTTGTTCTATGTCTATGCCTGCACATGCTATTGGCAGCAGGCCTACTGGTGTCAGTACTGAGAAGCGTCCGCCTACGTTGTCGGGTATGATGAATGAGCGGTAGCCTTCTTTGTCGGCGCAGGTGCGTGCTGCTCCTTTCTTTGCGTCGGTCACTGCTACGATAAGGTCTTTTGCTTTTTCTTTGCCTACTTGTGCTTCGAGTTGTGTCTTTAGCAGGCGGAATGTCAGTGCGGTTTCTGTTGTTGTGCCTGACTTTGATATGTTTATTATGGCGAAGGTCTTGCCTTTTAGGTATTCTGTCAGTTCATACAGGTAGTCTTCGCCTATGTTGTTGCCTGCAAATACTACTGCTGGTGTGCCTTCTTTTTTTACTAACCATGCGAAGGAGTTTTGCAGTCCTTCTATTACTGCCTTTGCTCCGAGGTATGAACCTCCTATGCCTGCTACTACTATTACTTCTGCTTTTGAGCGCAGGTCGGCGGCTACTGCTTTTACTTCGTTTATGAATTCCGGGGTGATTGATGATGGCAGATGCAACCAGCCAAGGTAGTCGTTGCCGGGAACGGTACCTTCTTCCAGGCCTTTGCGTGCTTCGTTGACTTTTTCTTTGAGTGAGGTTACAGCGCCAGCAGGCAGGAATTGCTGGGCTTTGCTGATGTCTAATGAAATGCTTTTCATAATTATATGTTTAATAGATTAGTGTGTCTTACGACCGCAAAGTTACAAATATTATTCCGTTCTGCAAAGAAAAAAGCGGAAAAGTCATGTGTATGTATAATAAAAATAACGCAGATATTTGTATATGCAACTACAAATGTCTGCGTTATTGGTTGTCCTTTTTGTAAGAACAGGTGAATTTATAAGAGGTGTTTCTCTCTTACTTCTTCAGGTTACCGTAGCGGTTCATGAAGCGGTCAACGCGACCTGCTGTATCTACGAGCTTGCTCTTACCGGTGTAGAATGGGTGAGAGGTGCTTGAGATTTCGACCTTTACCACTGGGTAAGTCTCGCCGTTGAACTCTACTGTGTCGTTTGTCTTACAAGTAGATCTGGTGAGGAACATATCGCCGTTGGACATATCCTTGAATACGACGGGGCGATAGTTGTCTGGATGAAGATTCTTTTTCATTTTTCGTTCTTGATGTTTGTTTAATAAAATTCGGGTGCAAAGGTACTGATTTTTGACGAGACAACAAAGTATTGGCCCATTAATATAACCTCATATTAAGTTTTTTTAACTGTAAATTATTGCTTGCTGTTTTCACCGGCCGCCTCGCCTACCGGCCTTGGGGCTCTCGACACGTATAGCGAGCGTTGCACCTGCTCACAGGGTGGCACCCTGAACTTTGGGCCGACAAGCCTTCGGGGGAAGGCATGAATGTAGGCAACGTGATGCAAACAGGTGCCGTGTGTAATATAATCAGCACCTGATTGCCGTGTAATTAGCACCCGATTACAGTGCAATCAGCACTTGATTACACGGTGATTAGCACCTGATTGCATCTCCACTGCCGTGAAGCCGTGTATGGGTAACGCTGCACACGCATTGGGGGCAGTAGTGGCGGGTGTATATATAAAAAGGTGGTAATGCCACGGCAGTGATAGAAAAAAATTTGTATATATGGAAAAAAAACTATAACTTTGCACCAAATTATGCACTGATGACAAAATTAAGATTATACATACTGACACTGTTAACACTGCTGGTGGCACTCCCTGCCTCGGCAGTATTGAAGGAGGACAGCCTCAGTAGCACGTTGCGCATACTGCGCAGCGAACTGACAAGATACCACGACGAGTACGGGCAGCGGCAGGAAGCAATGCGGAAAGAGGAGCGAAGAGTGTTCCAAACCCTCATGCAGACAATGAAAAACAGTAACCAGAACGCCCTGATGCTCTACTCCCAGAAGGACGGTTACGTCTTTGACCTGTCCTATGCCTGTCATGAGGCGATACGAGAGTACCGGGATTTTGAAAAACATCTCATTCCGTTCACCACGCTTGTGGGTAAGGCTGACGGTGAGGTGGCACGCATTGACAGTCTGATACAGTGCCTGCGGGCTATGCCCGTGATGATGCTTGACGAGAAGTCAAAGATAGACCGCAACGTCTGCCTGTCAGTGGCGATAAACACCCGTCGCATGGTAGTGGAGGACAGGGATCAGTTGAACGAATACATCACATACTATAAAATAACGGAGAGCCGCCTGAAACACCTCAACGACTATGCCAACGGCAAGTATGAGGAGTTGCAGAACAGTATCTTCATAAACGGCGGTGACAACTACTTCTCCATTCTCTCACGCCTCGGCGACTATTTCACGGAGACCCGTGAGACGATAGGTGAGAAGTACAGTTCCGGCAGCGGAGGCGGTGTAAGGTCGCAGTGGGACGCACGGTGGATGCTGGGCGTCTTTGTTGGGATAATATTCTACGGCTTTGTAGCGGTGCTGTTGAACCAACTCGTGGTGAGATGGCTTGCCACGAAACTGGTACGCAAGGGCATGCTTGGCGAGGCAGGACAGTGGTTCCTTGCCAAACGTACCTGTATAATCCTTGCCTCCACGTCCGTGACATTCGCCGTTCTGCTCGGCGTGGTGCAGGCACTCGTTACGCAGCATTTCCTTATCATGGCATCATCGCTGCTGGTTCAGTTCGCATGGCTGATGAGCGTCATTATCATCTCCACGCTGCTGAGAGTAGAAGCAGATAAGACCTTGAAGACACTGTGCATATATCTGCCCCTGCTGGTGTGCGGATTCGTGGTGATAAGTTTCCGTGTGGTGCTTATACCAAATGCCCTTGTGAACCTGATATTCCCGCCCACACTGCTGATATGCTGCCTGTGGCAGTGGCATACGCTACACAAATACAGAACAGAAGTAGAGCGGGGAGATAGAGGCTATGCCACGTTCTCACAGGTTGTGTTCGTGGTATCACTCGTCAGTTCGATGGTAGGATATACACTCCTTGCCGTGCAGATACTGATATGGTGGATAATGCAGTTGACGTGCATACTGACAATAATATGCCTCCGTGACTGGTTCAGAGGCTACGCCATAAGAAAACGCCTGCAAGAAAGACCCATAACAGAGACATGGCACCATAACGTCATATACTGGGTAGTGCTGCCCGTGGCAACGGTGGCATCAGTAGTGCTTAGCCTTTATTGGGCAGCAGACGTGTTTAACCTTACAGACCTCACGCTGCACCTATTCACCAAGAACTTCATTGACACATTTAACTTTAAGGCCAGCATCTTCGGAATAGCCTTAGTAGTAACGCTGTGGTTTGTCTTTAATTACATCAACCACACAGCCAAGGCGTTCATAAAATACTTCCTCGAACAGCGCGACGCAAGAGGTGCTGCGCAGAGGTTTATGATGGTGAAGAACGTATTGCAACTTGTAGTGTGGGGAGTGTGGTTCATTGTATCCCTCGCCATATTCAATGTCTCAAGTTATTGGCTCGTGATAGTTTCGGGAGGACTATCAACCGGCGTCGGCTTTGCCTCAAAAGACATACTCGAAAACATATACTACGGCATCTCGCTGATGATGGGACGCATAAGGATAGGAGACCTGATAGTCTGTGACGGCATACGAGGCACGGTGTCAAGCATATCCTATACCTCCACGACGATAGACACCGTAGATGGCTCGGTGATAGCCTTTCAGAACTCACAACTATTCACCAAGAACTATAAGAACATGACACGTAACCACGGTTACGAACTGCACGTGCTGGACGTAGGGGTGGCTTACGGCACAAAGGTGGCTGACGCCAAGAGAGTAATCATAGAAGCAGTGGAGAAACTGGACTGCATAGACAAGAAAAAAGGCTGCAAGGTAGTGCTGAAAGAGTTGGGAGACTCCGCCCTTGTGCTAAAAGTCATAGTGTGGGTAAACGTATTCACCCAGTACGCCGACGACGGAGTGATACTGGAGTGCATATACAACACACTGAATGAACATAACATCGAGATACCATTCCCACAGACTGACGTTCACATTAGGAGCGTGGCGCAGGCAGAGACACACGAATGAAGATGAAGAAACACTTGGTAATAGCGATAATGCCAGTGCTCCTTGCCATGGCAATAACAGTCAGAGGGCAAGAAAAACAGTGTGTCGAGGAACAAGAAACAGCAGACACACTGGTGGTAAGAGAACTGCGCAGACAAGGAATAACATTCTCAAAAGACAACAGCGTGGTGCTGTTCAACAACGGACAAGCAAAGTTTGACGATATGTTTCAGGCCATCAGGCAGGCAAGAAGCAGCGTACACTTAGAGTATTTCAACTTTCGCAACGACTCGATAACAAGCGAATTGGTGCGACTGTTAGCACAAAAAGTAAAAGAAGGAGTAGAAGTAAGAGCACTGTTTGACTCGTTCGGAAACATCTCAAACAACCGTCCGCTGAAGAAAAAACACCTCGATAAGATACGAGAGCACGGCATAGAGATATGCGAGTTTGACCCCGTAGCCTTCCCGTGGATAAACCATGTGTTCCACAGAGACCACAGAAAGATAGTCGTTATAGACGGACAGATAGCCTACACAGGAGGCATGAACGTGGCAGATTACTACATACACGGCACGGAGGTGGTAGGAGAATGGCACGATATGCACTGCCGGATAGACGGAGAAGAGGTCAACACGCTGCAGAGAATATTCCTCAGAATGTGGAATAAGACAGCAAAGCAGAACGTACACGGCGAGAAATACTACCGCGGATACCGCCCGGCAGACTACTTCAAAGGCTTGAAGCCCGACACAACAGCAACGGCATACCGTAAGATGGTAGGCATAATAAACCGTGAACCGCACAAGACGAACAAGATAATGAGGCAATTCTACATTGCAGCAATAGACAATGCAAAAGACAGCATACAGATACTTAACCCTTACATGACCCTCACACACTCCGTGAAGAAAGCCATAAAGCGAGCACTGAAACGCGGGGTGAAGATGCAAGTAATGATGGGTGAGAAGAGCGATATACCCATGTCACCAGACTGTTCGTTCTACCATCTGCACTGGATGATGAAACGTGGGGCGGAAGTATATATCTACCAAGGAGGCTTTCACCACACGAAGATAATCATGGTGGACGGAAAAGTGTGTACGGTAGGCAGTTGTAACCTCGACGCAAGGTCACTGAACTGGGACTATGAAGCCAACGCCGTCATCATAGACAAACACACAACAGCAGAACTAACGAGACTGTTCGATGCCGACAAACAAAGAAGTTTCATGCTAACACCAGAGAAATGGAACACATGGCGCACCCGATGGCAGAAGACAAGAGGATGGCTTTCAAGACTGTTTGAAATCTGGCTGTAACGCTGACAGATATAAGTAACACAATAAAACACCGATACCACCGATGCAATCAATAGACACTCTCGATGCCTACTGGCAGGAAATACACAATATACCGTCACTCAGTGAAGAGGAAGAACACGCACTGGCTGCGAGAATAGCACAAGGTGATGAAGCCGCTGTAACCAAACTGGTGACCGCTAACCTGCGGTTTGTGGTCAGCATAGCACGACAATATGCTGACAGAGGGCTGAATATGGAAGACCTTGTCAGCGAAGGAAACATCGCACTAATGCTCTCTGCACGCAGATGGAAGCCCAAAAACGACGGGCGTTTCGTAAACTATGCCGTGTGGGAAATACGTAAAGCCATGGAAGAAGCACTGCCAGAACAAAGCACTATGGTGACACTACCAAAGAGCGGAAAGGTAGAAGGCAGTGAGGTGAAGCGTATGTCAACAGACGTACCATTGCACCCTGGGCAGACAAATACACTCGGTGACATGCTGAAAGCAGGCAAACCGATGACGGATGACGCCGTAGTGGACAAGGAAGTGAGCTTCGCACTAACACAAGCAATAAGAGTTCTCAATGAGAGAGAACGAGAAATAATAACCTCGTTCTATGGCATCGGAGGCGCAGAACGTAAGACTATGGCGGAGATTGGCAGCGAACGAGGACTGAAAAGAGAGCGCGTGCGACAGATAAGAAAGACCGCTGAGAGGAAAATGCGCCGTATAATGAAGAGGGAAGTGTGACACTCCTTATTTATATATATACGTGAACAGGAAAGAAACAAACAATGATAAAGGTATAAAACAATACTGACAATGAACAAAATAATAATGATATTGATGGCTGTCATGATGTCAATAACCGTCTCAGCACAGCAAGCAAAAGTAGGAAAAAGGCACAATGACGGCATCAGACAGCCCACAAAAGAGCAGAAAGAGAAGAAGAAAAACAGGAAGAAAGAGGCTAAACAAGAGATAATAGAGGCCAGAAGACTGTACGTCTATGGCATTGCCATGTCACCGTCAGATTCAGTTGTCTATATGACTGACGAACTGTTGCTGGACAATGCACAGTTGCTGAAGAAGACAAATTTCCTTGTTGGCAGAGAAAGACTGTCCTTACAACTCGCCAAACACATGGCACAGAAGGGAGAAAAAGATCGTATCTGCTCCGTAACATTTGCCAAAAGCATCAAGAAACTGGACAAAATGTACCTCAAACAGGTGCGGAAACTGCAGAAACAAGGCTTTCTTGTCAAGAATGTCGGGCAGGGAGAATTTCGTTTTGAGACCGTACGTGAGGAATAATCATGGACTACTGCATAGGTGGACATAACGTAAGAGTAACGGTAAAAGGTGCAGAATCACTGCTCGACACGCTCCTCCCGTCTTTCGTTCCGTTCAAGATTCCATTGGCAGAGGATGCTGATATGCTTTTCACTTTGCGCTTAGAACAGCATCTTAGAGAACTACCAGCATCGGAACTACGCCTTATTACCGAGGCAGACACCGGCAATGGAAAGACAAGAGTGGAGCGCACGGCAGACGGAAGATACCAGTTTCTCATTCACAACACGCAGGGAATGGCTTGTGCCTTACTCATTGCCACACCGCAGTTTGATGACTGTCGTTGTGCAATAAGGGGCGACATGGCTGTCAAACACTTTGCAATCAACAGTGTACTGATGCTTGTTTACGCTTTCAGTGCAGCCTTCCGTGAGACGCTTCTTGTCCATGCATCTGTCGTAAGGCACGCTGGCAAGGCGTATGCTTTTACTGCTGAGAGCGGAACTGGCAAGAGTACGCAGGTTGCTAACTGGCTGATGAACATCGAAGGGTGTGACCTTATCAATGACGATAACCCCATAATACGCCTTGTTGACGGCTTCCCCACGCTTTATGGATCACCTTGGAGTGGCAAGACTGCGTGTTATCGCAATGTCAGTGTGCCCCTTGGTGCGGTGCTAAAGATAGAGCGTGACACCCGAAACCACGTTGAACCGCTGTCGCCTGTCAGTGCGTTTGTCGTGTTACTCACCGCTTGTTCCGCCATAAGGAGTGACGAGGAGATATACCATCGGCTGTGTGATACGGTGTCAGCATTGGTTGGAAAGGTGACAATGGCAACCTTGCACTGCCTGCCTGATGCGGCTTCCGCAAGGGTATGTCAACGTTTTCTTGAGGGATAAAGCATGGAGGCATACGGCATGAATGAGCAGAAGATAAAGGAGGTGATGTCAAAATCAGTCCTGTTACCACTCGTGGCAGACTATGTTTCGGCAGGCAGGATGGTGTCATTACCACTTAGGGGCTTCAGTATGAGGCCTTATTTGGAGGACAATCGTGACGTTGCGCTACTGTCGGCAGTGCCGGAAACGCTGCGCAGGGGTGATGTGATTCTTGCGCGATTAGTGTGGCGTGACGACTTTGCGCTGCACAGAATAACGAGTATTGAGGGCGATACCATCGTGATGTGTGGTGACGGTAACCATACTCCTGAGGTCATACGGCGCAGTGACGTTATGGCGATAGCCGTGGGATTCTACCGTAACGGCAGCAGGAAACTTGACAGAGTGGACACCGTTAAGTACCGTCTTTACTGGCGACTGTGGCTTTTCTTAAAGCCTGTCAGACGCTGGTTGCTGCTTGTGTGGCGGCTATACCACTACCCAACGGACACGCTTGGCGTGATAAAGAGAAGAATGTTACATCCTAAAAACAAGTAATACAAGATGAGAATAATAGAAGGTTTGAACCGTAGAGATGTCTGCGGGGTTTCCGTATTAGTGCCAATGGGCGAGAATACCGCTAACTTTTCAAAGATAGTAACACTCAATGACACCTCCCTTTTCCTGTGGAAGGAGATGGAGAAAGGTGATTTTACAGCAGAGAGTCTTGTGAGTTCGCTCACGGAGGAGTATGATGTTGACGTCACCACAGCACGTGCTGACGTGGAGACTTTCATCAGTAAGTTGCGCAAGGAGGGGATGATGGCAGACTGACCCCATACTCTGCAATGTAAACAGACGCAAGAAAATACAAATAAACACATAGTATATAAATGTATAGAACGAACACCTGCGGAGAACTCCGCATAGAGAATGTCGGCCAGGAGGTCACCCTTGCTGGCTGGGTACAGGGCGTGCACAACCTTGGTGCGCTCACGTTTGTTGACCTAAGAGACCGTTATGGCATCACTCAGTTGGCCTTTAATGAGGACGCACCCGAGGAGTTGAAGGCTATGGCAGGGCGTCTTGGCCGTGAGTATGTTATTCAAGCAACAGGTAAAGTGGCAGAGCGTTACTCAAAGAACAAGCGTCTTGCCACGGGAGACATAGAGATATTCGTGACTGATTTGAAGATAATCAGCGAGAGCCAGACACCGCCGTTCACCATAGAGGATAACACTGACGGTGGTGATGAACTGCGAATGAAGTACCGTTACCTTGATCTTCGTCGCTCATGTGTAAGGCAAAACCTTGAACTTCGTCACCGTATGACGATACTCATACGCAACTTCCTCGATTCACGTAACTTCATAGAGGTAGAGACACCAATACTCATTGGCTCCACACCAGAGGGTGCTCGTGACTTCGTTGTGCCCTCACGCATGAACCCCGGGCAGTTCTATGCACTGCCACAGAGCCCGCAGACGCTGAAGCAGTTACTTATGGTCTCTGGTTTCGACCGCTATTTCCAGATTGCCAAGTGCTTCCGCGATGAGGACCTGCGTGCTGACCGTCAGCCAGAGTTCACGCAGATAGACTGTGAGATGTCTTTCGTTGACCAGGAGGACGTTATAGAAATCTTTGAGGAGATGGCCCGTCACCTGTTCAAGGAGGTACGCGGCGTAGAGTTGCCAGCCCGCCTTCGTCAGATGACATGGCATGAGGCAATGGCAAAATACGGCTCAGACAAGCCTGATTTGCGCTTCGGCATGGAGTTCGTGGAACTTATGGACGTGTTGCGCCTTGGCACTTTCCAGGTCTTTGACAGTGCGGAGTACATTGGCGGCATAGTGGCAGAGGGCTGTGCAGGTTACACTCGCAAGCAGATTGACCAGTTGACAGACTTTGTCAAGTCACAACAAGTAGGGGCAAAGGGCCTTGTGTATATCAAGATTAACGATGACGGAAGCATCAAGTCAAGCATAGACAAGTTCTATTCTTCTGAGCAATTGCAGGCGGTAGCAGACAAGGCCGGTGCCAAGAAGGGCGACCTTATACTCATACTATCAGGTGACAATACCAACAAGACGCGTGTACAACTCTGTGCCCTGCGCCTTGAGATGGGCAAGAGGCTTGGCCTTATGGACAAGAACCGCTTTGAGTGCCTGTGGATTGTTGACTTCCCGCTCTTTGAATGGAGTGACGAGGAGCAGCGACTAATGTCCACACACCACCCCTTCACCATGCCAAACCCTGACGACATACCGCTTCTTGACAGCGACCCCGCTAAGGTACGAGCCAAGGCTTATGACTTTGTCTGCAACGGTGTAGAGGTTGGCGGCGGCTCATTACGTATCCACGACGGAGCCTTGCAGGCCAAGATGTTTGAGGTACTCGGCTTTACAGAGGAGCGTGCCATGGCACAGTTCGGTTTCCTCATCAACGCCTTCAAATATGGCGCACCCCCTCATGCCGGTCTTGCCTTCGGCCTTGACCGCTTTGTAAGCCTTATGGCGGGCCTTGACAGCATACGTGACTGCATAGCGTTCCCAAAGAATAACAGCGGTCGTGACGTGATGCTCGATGCACCGTCAGCCATTGACCAGAAACAGTTGGAGGAACTCCGGCTTGAGGTAAAAGCAGAAAAGTGACGCTGAGCCGTGCTGTATGTTATTGTAAACGCACACAGTGTGTTTTTTGCGAAAATAAATATTTCCGTATAACAAAACGCTTTTTCTGTTGATATTAGTCAAAAAAAAGTAAAGAAAGAGCACCTTTTCACTGTGAAGAGGTGCTCTTTTCCGCTGGAAATCACTAACTTTGTAGCGTAATAATTCTTATAAACAATCCAAAGACCGTATTCTGTTCCTTTAACCAAAGGAAACGGGTAACAAAATCACAAAACTAACAATGGCAGAAACAACAACAAAGAAGACAGCAGCAACCAAGGCTACTGCTGAGAAGAAGGCAACCAAGGCGTGCGCAACCAAGACTTGCGGTACAAAGACAACCGCTAAGAAGGCTGCTGTAATTTATGTAAATGCAGAGAACGCAGGATTCCGTGCTGGTGACGTTTACCAGATACTTGCCGCATCAGAGAAGCCCCTCACAGTGGCTGAGATAGCAAAGGCCGCTAAGGTATCAGCAGAGGATGTATATCTTGGACTTGGCTGGCTGCTCAAGGAAGGCAAGATTGTGTCAACAGAAGACAATAAGGTTGCACTTGCATAATAGGACTGACCTTTTAAGAACAAACAGTAGAACAGACACTAATATCCCGTAAGGGATAAGATGAAGAGTGAACATTCCATGATTTGTTCACCCTTCATTTTTTTTGGTCATACATGGAATACGAGCGTTACATACTGCAGATAATGAGGGAGGCGTATCCTGACGGTATGCCTTTAAGGAAGATTGTCCTTAATGTGTATAACATTACCAATACCCTTTTCGAGCGTCAGAGCCTCTCAAGAGTTCACCGCCTTGTAGCGGAATGGCTGCGTGCGGAGAGCCGTAAGAGCGGTGGAGCGGTGTGTAAGATGGACCTTCGTGGCTGGTACAAACTCAACGAATCCTCCCCTCAGGTAGAACAACTGCTGTTAGATTTTACCGTTGCCGAGGATGACCGCTGGATGCTGTAATGGCATCAGTGCATACAAGGGCGGTAAAGAGGTGCTGATAACACGGTAAAGAGGTGCTGATAATACGCTAATCGGGTGCTGATTGCAACACAATCAGCACCCGATTACTTTTCTCTCCGTCAGCCCTTGCCTTGTAACACGCTGCCGTTGCCCCCTTACAGCGCATCTGTCAACGCTCTATCTTGGGGTATTTCCTTGTCCAGCCGTCCAGCCGCAGGCGCATCACTCCGAAGAACGCCTCGCCAAAGATGCCGCCGTTCATCTTGCTGACACCCTCACGGCGGTTGACAAATATCACCGGAACCTCCTTTATACTGAAGCCTATCTTGTAGGCGGTGAACTTCATCTCTATCTGAAAGGCGTAGCCCTTGAAGCGTATCTTGTCCAGTTCAATGGTGGAGAGCACCCTGCGCTTGTAGCATTTGAAGCCCGCCGTGGTGTCGTGAACCTTGAAACCAGTCACTAATCGCACGTACTTAGAGGCGAAATATGACATCAGCACCCTTCCTATGGGCCAGTTCACCACGTTTACACCGCTGACGTATCGTGAGCCGATAGCAAGGTCATAACCCTCTTCTGCACACGCAGCGTAGAGGCGGGGCAGGTCCTTCGGGTCGTGACTGAAGTCTGCGTCCATCTCAAAGATGTACTCATAGTCACGTTCCAACGCCCATTTGAAACCCTTTATGTATGCCGTTCCGAGACCCAGTTTGCCCTGACGCTCCTCGATAAAGAGTTGTCCGCCAAACTCACTGGCTATCAGACGCTTCACAATGTCTGCCGTGTGGTCAGGCGAACCGTCGTCAATAACAAGAATGTGAAAACGCTTTTCCAACGAGAAAATGGCACGGATAATCTTCTCGATATTCTCTTTCTCGTTGTATGTAGGAATGATAATGATGCTATCGCTTGTGTGCATGACCGTGTTTTAGTTTTTTTTAGTATTGCAAAAGTACGAAATAATCCTAAGACAGCAAAGATATTATAGATTTTTTTTGTACTTTTGCACTGATTTATGTTACTGAACGAACTTTTAACGCATTACGCCCGTCAGCCACAAACCAAGGCATTGGCGCAGTTGTTGAGAAGAAAAACGTTACACAAGACGGTGATAGGCGGTCTTGCGCAGTCAGCCGTGTCCATGTATTTCGCCGCTGTCCACGGCACAGTGCATCGCTGTATGCTTTTCATAATGCGTGACGCAGACGAGGCAGGCTATCTCTTTCAGGATCTCAGTAACATTCTGGGCGACAAGGAAGTGCTGCTGTTCCCCTCGTCATACAAACGAGCGGTGAAGTTCGGGCAGCGCGATGCCGCGAGCGAGATAATGCGCACCGAGACGCTGACAGCACTGGCCGGACAGCAGGGAGCAGCACCCCTCATAGTAACTTACCCCGCCGCACTGGCAGAACTCGTAGTATCACGCCAGCAACTGGACACCAACCGCATCACGCTGACAAAAGGACAGCAGACGGACATGACACAACTCGCAAGACAACTGCGAGAACTCAACTTCAAGGAAGTGGATTACGTATATGAGCCGGGACAGTATGCCATACGAGGAAGCATACTCGATGTCTATTCATACAGTTCAGAACAACCATACAGACTGGACTTCTTCGGCGACGAAATAGACACCATGCGCACCTTCAACGTAGAGGACCAGTTGTCTATAACCATGCACGACACACTCACCATAGTACCAGAAATAGCACGCATGACGGCAGAGAAAATACCATTCACGGACTTCCTGCCCGATGACAGCATAATAATCACGCGCGATATACACTATGTCACTGACGCCGTGGACTATATATATAAGGAGGGATTCTCACAACAAGCACTCTCAGACCGCACAGCATACGCCACAGAAGTAGAGAAAGCAGAAATAATAAAAGAACTGACGGCAAGCCTGAACCTATGCACCGCCACAAGAATAGAGAAAAGCCTGCAAGCCTACAAACAAGTAGAGATAAAAGAACAAGCAGAAGGTGACGTGACATTCTCATGCACACCACAACCCCTTTTCCACAAAAACTTTGACCTGCTCGTACAAACACTCGAGGACTATAGCCTCAAAGGATACCATATATACATACTCTCAGACAGCGAAAAACAACACGAAAGACTGAGAGAAATAATGCAAAACGTGGCAGGAAAACACCCCGTCGGCGAGGAACTCGTATGGACACCCGTAAAAGGAGCACTGCACGAAGGATATGCAGACAACGAGATGAAAGCCGTAGCCTTTACCGATCACCAGATATTCGAGCGTTTCCACAAGTACCAACTGCGGGCACAAACAGCGAAACGAGGCAAGATGGCCCTGACAATGAAGGAGTTGCAGGAGATGGAACCAGGCGACTACATAGTCCATGTGGACTTCGGAATAGGCAAATTTGCCGGACTTGTGCGCGTGCCCACAATGACACGCAACGCCGACGGCACCACAACCAGCGGCTATCAAGAAGTGATACGCATAGTATATCAAAAAAATGACAAGGTAGATGTAAGCATCCATGCGCTCTATAAAATAAGCAAATACCGCCGTGCCGATAGCGGTGAGCCGCCAAGACTATCCACACTCGGCACCGGAGCGTGGGAACGCATGAAGGAAAAAGCCAAGAAACGCATAAAGGACATAGCCCGAGACCTGATAAAACTCTATGCCCAACGCCGTCACGAGAAAGGCTTTCCCTTTACAAAAGACACCTATCTGCAACACGAACTGGAAGCCTCGTTCCTATACGAAGACACACCCGACCAGATGAAAGCCACGCAGGAAGTGAAGCATGACATGGAAGCAGCACGCCCGATGGACCGGTTAGTATGCGGAGACGTAGGATTTGGCAAGACAGAAGTAGCCATACGAGCAGCCTTCAAGGCCGCCTGTGACTCAAAACAAGTAGCAGTACTCGTGCCGACAACAGTGCTCGCCTTCCAGCATTACAAGACATTCACCAAACGACTCGCAGGACTGCCCGTGACAGTAGATTACCTTTCAAGGGCAAGAACAACCAAACAGGCAAAAGATGTGTTGCAACGACTGGAAGAAGGAAAGATAGACATACTCGTAGGAACGCACCGTATGCTCACAAAAGCAGTGAAATGGCATGACCTCGGACTGCTGATAATAGACGAAGAACAAAAGTTTGGCGTAACAACAAAGGAACGATTGCGGCAGATGAAGACCAATGTCGATACGCTGACAATGTCTGCCACACCAATACCGAGGACCTTACAGTTCTCACTGATGGGCGCAAGAGACATGAGTATAATGCGCACTCCGCCACCCAACCGCCAGCCAATAGACACACAAGTGGCAACATTCTCAGCAGAACTGATAACAGATGCCATAAACTTCGAGATGAGTAGGGACGGACAGATATACTTCGTCTGCAACCGAATAGCAACACTTGACAACATAAAGCGCATCATAGAACGTCACATTCCAGACTGCCGCATAGCCATAGGACATGGAAAAATGAAGCCAGAAGAACTTGAACGCGTAGTAATGGGCTTCATAAACCACGACTATGACCTGCTACTCTCAACAACAATAGTAGAAAACGGCATAGACATACCAAATGCTAACACCATAATCATTAATGACGCAAACCACTTCGGACTGTCAGACCTGCACCAAATGAGGGGTAGGGTAGGAAGAAGTAACCGCAAAGCGTTCTGTTATCTGCTCGCACCACCGCTGACAAGTCTGCCTGCCGACAGCAGAAGAAGGCTGGAAGCACTGGAGACTTTCGCTGACCTTGGCTCAGGATTCAGCCTCGCAATGCAGGACCTTGACATACGCGGAGCAGGTAATCTGCTTGGAGCAGAACAGTCAGGATTCATGGAAGACCTCGGATATGAGACCTACCAGAAGATTCTTTCACAGGCGGTAAACGAATTAAAGAATGATGAATTCCAGGACCTTTATGCCGAACAACTGGCGGAAGGGGAAGAACTGACAGGAGAAGACTTCGTTGATGACTGCAACGTTGAGAGCGATTTACAAATGTATTTCCCCGACTATTACGTGCCGGGAAGCAGTGAACGAATGAGCCTCTACCGTGAATTGGACAACATACAGACCGATACCGACCTGCAAGCATACCGCAAACGCATGGAAGACCGCTTCGGACCAGTGCCGAAAGAGGGTGAAGAACTGATGCAGGTAGTATTGTTACGCAGGCTGGGCAGGCAACTCGGCTGCGAGAAACTGATACTGAAGCAACACCAAATGCAAATGCAATTCGTGGCAAACCAAAGTAGTATGTTCTACCAAAGCAAACGTTTCGGAGACATTCTCAACTATGTTGCAGCGCATCCACGCCTTTGTGACTTCAAGATAGTAGGCGGACACAACCGCCTTGTCATAAAGAACGTCGCCAGTGTAAGGGACGCTGTGCAGTTGTTCAGCCGCTTATTGGTCAAGACCTGAGCCTCCTTGAAAAGCCTGATGACTGTTGTGAGCAGTATAAATAAAAGCAAGAAATCACCAAATACCAATCAACAAACCCACTAAATCAGTTATGATTAAACAACTATTATCAACCCTTTGCCTTGCCACCATCACTCTTGGTGCGCAGGCGGTGAACCCACAAAAAGGCAAATACTATCTTTATTGCCACATGAGTGATAAAGGACAGTGGACCGCTTTCGCTGTAAGTAAGGACGGACTGCACTATGAAGACATCATAGGCGGTGACTCCATCTTCTCCAGTTACGAACTCGCAAGGATAGAGGGAGGTACACGAGATGCCTATATCTGCCGCTCACACGACGAGAAACGGTATCTTATGGTTACAACAGATATGAAAAATTCCATGACAAAACGCCTTGGAAAGGTGTCTGACTGGGATAACTACGGCATAGACCTGCTTACCTCTGACGACTTGTTAAACTGGAAATCCACCACCTTTGACTATCGCAAAGGACTAAGTATATTCTCTGATGGCGATGACAAGACCATCACACCAGTATATAAGGACTGGTCGAAAGTCAACCGAGTGTGGGCACCTCAGATATTCTGGGACGAGACATACCAATGGAAAGACGGCACCAAGGGAGGATATTTCATATATTACTCCATGTGGAACCGCACCGAGGAGGCGTACGATCGTATGTATTATTCATACGCAGACAAGAGTTTTACCAAGATAACACAGCCACAACTGCTGTTTGATTGGGGCTATGCCACCATTGATGCAGACATAAACTACGTGCCTGCTGACGGCTTATTCCACATGATGATAAAGAAAGAAGGCGGCACACCAGGCCTTTTTACCGCTACTGCCAAATCGCTACAAGGCCCTTGGAGCGAGCCCGTTGAGGATGATTATGTGAACTTTGAGGGGAAGAAGAAGTGTGAAGGCGTCTCCGCTTTCCAGATAGATGGAGAGGAAGGATGGCGCATAGCATACATAGAATACTCCTCACGCCCCAGGCATTACCGTATATGTAAGGCGGATAAGTATATGCGTAACTTCTCTGACCCACAGGATATACAGGGTGTTACAGCGCCACAGCATGGGTCATTCATGCGCATTACAAAGAAGGAATATAACAGATTGAAGAACTGGAAGAAATAAAACCATTTTAGTGGTTTAGTTATTTGGTGGTTTAGTGGTTTTGTTGCAAGAACTAATTGCAAATCACTCATAACTGCAGACTATTCAATCATGTTCATTACTGTAATAATAATCTATTTCCTGTTGCTCCTTGGCGTTGGCAGACTTACTGCGCCAAGGAGCAACAACAACATTTTCTTCCGTGGCGAAAGGCAGTCTCCGTGGTATCTTGTAGCCTTCGGAATGATAGGCGCAAGCATCTCCGGCATCACCTTTGTCAGTGTTCCCGGCATGGTGATACACTCGGGTATGTCATACCTTTACACCTGTTTCGGCTTTATCTTCGGCTATCTTGCCGTTGCTTTCATACTGCTTCCCGTATATTATAAGTTCAACCTTACAACCATTTACAGCCTCCTCAAACCGCTTGGAGAAGAGGCTTACAAGACGGGTGCAACGTTTTTCCTCATATCCAAGATGACGGGAGCAGCAGCAAGGTTCTATGTTCCCTGTTACATCATCAGCCAAAGCCTTGCACAGATAACCCTGCCACAGGTGCAGGAGCAGGCATCATCAACCCTCATTTTCCCCCTTACCGTCATCGTTATGGTGTCATTAATATGGATATATACTCGCAGGGGAGGCATAAAGACACTTGTATGGACGGACACGTTGCAGACACTCTGCATGTTCACGGCACTTCTCCTTATTATATATAATGTCTCTGTTGCGCTTAATCCGCACCTCATTGGATGGGAGGCAGTGCAGGAGTCGTTCGCATCAGTGTTCACACAGCAGGTAATCCCCCTTGATACAGCGGGTAATGGCGGCTGGATAGCCATTCTCTCAGGTGCTTTCATCGTGATAGTAATGACGGGATTAGACCAGGACATGATGCAGAAGAACCTCACCTGCCGCAGCCTTCGTGATGCACAGAAGGATATGTCTGCCTACGGTCTATGCTTCTTTCCTGCCAATTTCCTGTTTCTCAGCCTCGGTGTCATGCTTTGCTTGTTGTGTCAGAAGCAGGCAATCCCCCTGCCAGACAACCCTGATGAACTGCTAACCATGTTCGCCGCCACGGGCTCTCTTGGCCCTACGGCACTAATACTCTTTGCTCTTGGCATCACGGCCGCAGCCTTCAGCAGTGCCGACAGTGCGCTAACCGCACTGACAACCTGCTTCTGTGTGGACATATTAGGTATGAAACCTGACGGCGACTACACCCTACCGTCAGCAGAAAGGACACGCCGCAGGGTGCATATCGTTATGGCTATGGTGTTCATTGTCTGCATAATGCTCTTCCATCATTTCAATAACACCTCACTCATTGACGCCATATACAGGCTGTGCAGTTACACTTACGGTCCGCTGCTCGGACTGTTTACATACGCACTGTTGCACAAACGGCATTGCAATCCCCTTGGTAAAGGACCAATAATAGCCTGCATCGCCTCACCAATACTCTGCTATCTCCTTGCTGAAAGCGTGCCGCGCCTCACGGGATATCATTTCGGTTACGAACTGCTGATAGTAAACGGAGCGATAACCTATCTCGCCTTGGCATTAATAGGCAAGAGGGTTGGTTAGTTGCTTGGTTGTGAGTTATGAGTTCTTCAACAATCGTTCAGTTTGCCGCCTGCTACTGACAAGGAATGGTTTACTTATGAATCATAGCCAAACCACCAACCACCAACCAAACAAAAACACTAAACCACCAATCAACTAAACCACCAAACCATCCTCCAACTAAATCACTAAACCACCAACCAATCCACCAATCAACTAAATAACCAAACCACTAAAATGAAATTCCCACTCTCTCTCCTTCTTGTTCTCACCTTGTTTGCAGAGGTAAGCGCACAGAATTTTAACTGGAATGACAGCACCCTGTGGTATGAAGGCAGCAAACGCCTATCTGCCAAGCATATCAATGCTGCTCAGCCCGATGTGTTCTACGTGTTACCAACCTGTGTCTTTGCATGGCAGGACGCACGTGGCGTAACCCATTACAATGCCGACCCTTATAACCCTGCACATCGTAAGGCGTGGCAGTTGTCAGCAGAACTCGCTGACACTATCTTCTCAGTGCAGGCCAATCTATTCCTGCCATACTACCCCCAAACGACCTTCGGCACCCCCGACGCTGCCACACACCGTGCTGCTGCTGACACGGCACGCTCCTCTGTCATACAAGCCTTCAAGCATTATCTTGCCTATTACAACGGCGGACGCCCCTTCATACTCGCAGGGTTCAGTCAAGGCGCACGCATGGTGGTAGAACTGCTAAAACAAATGGATAACGATACCTACCGCCGTCTTATCGCTGCGTACGTCGTAGGCTGTGGCATTACAGCGGCAGACACCGTCCCCGGAGCCCACAACACACGTACAATACGCCTTGCGCAGGATTCACTCACGTGCGGTGTAACCGTCTGCTATAACAGCGTCACCACCCCCTCCGCCATCAACCCCTCACTCTGTGGGGGCAACATAGCGTGCATCAATCCTGTCACGTGGACCACTGCCGCCACTCCCGCCCTGTTGCTCCCTGCTCATACGCAGCCTGAGGCCGATGACCCACGCTTCCCCTACGGCACTGCCGTGGTACCGGCATCGTCAGAGACACCTGTAACCGTAGCCGTTGACACAGTCAGAAACGTTCTGATTGTCAGTGGTATCAATCCCTCACGTTATCATCTTCCCTCCCTTGCCGGTATGTTCCCAGAGGGCAACTTGCACCTGCAAGAACTGTTCTTCTATGCTGACCATCTTCGTCGCAATGTGATACAAAGAAGCAGGGCCTATATGACAGGCCGGTAAACAGGTGCTGATTACAATGTGAACAGGTGCTGATTACATAGCAAAAGGGTGCTGATTCTCTGGTAATCAGCACCCTTTTACTATGTGGGAAATTATTTCAGCACTACCTTTTTGTATGCTATTCTCTGTCTGCGCCATGTGTATGCGGTGTGCAGTGAGCCGTCCTTGCCCTGTATTATGGCAGGGTAAGAGTACTGACTGATTGGCGAGTCCTCCAGCGTGAGGAAGTGGTGCCATACCATTCCGTCAGCCGAGGCAGCGAGTGAGAGTGGTGTTCGTGGCCCTTTGTTTGTGCCGGGCAGGGTTCCGAAGTTGTTGTATATCATCACGTGGCGCATGCCTTTCAGTGTCTTCCCTGCGGTCTTGATGTTTACGGGGCGTGCCAGCGTGACGGCATCAATGCCAGACTGGTTGTTAGGCACGTTGAGCATGGTGGTTGCTCCCCATGTCCTGCCTCCGTCATGGCTCCAACATGTGGCTATGCGTCCGCGTGTGTTGTCATTGCCTTCACGCTGTGCCTTGGTGGGACGTGTGCGTGCTACGGCTTGCAGCACGTTGTTGTCATGGCGTAATATGGCGGGCTGTATGCAGAGTATGCTGTCACTGTTTTGTGGCGTTTGTTTTGTCCACTCGCCTGTGGCGATGTCATACGTCTCGAAATGCAGTTTCCAACCGTCGTTTTCCGTTGATGATGGGCAGATGAGGCGTCCGTCAATGAGTTCTGGCTTGTTCTTTATAGGGCCGAGGAACCCTGCTGGCAGCGGCTCCTTCTCACTCCATGTACGTCCGCCGTCGGTGGATTTCGTGAGCCAGCCGGTCCAGTCTTTCACGTTCTTTCCTATCTTGAAGAATAGCCATGTCTCGCCGTTTGGCATTTGGCAGAGCACGGGGTTCCAGCAGGCCTTACGCTGATAGCCGTTGGCGGGGAGTGAGGTCATGTCGAGGGCGGTGTCCCATGTCATCTTTATGCTGTCTTTTGCCTCGTGCCAGCAGATGCTGTGACGGCGGCAAGGACCGAAGTGTGCCTTTACGCAGGTGCTGTCAATGCCGGCTATCTTAGCCTCCGCACTGCTGCGGTCAAATTCTCCGTCAGCGGCGAGCACTGGTTTGCTCCATGTGTCAGAGCCGCGTTCCTTGCGCTGGGTGTATATGCAAACGTCTGGTACGCGTTCCTTTGTGCCTCCGAAGTAGGTGGCGAGGAGTGCGCCGTCAGGTAACTCCACGATGCTTACGGAGTGCGTTTCGGGGTAGATAGACTGGTCGTAGATAAACTCATCGTCAGTTACCAGTCCGTTGTATAGTTCTTTCAGTGGCATATTGGCGTTGAGGGTTGTGGTGCCACCAGATATGCTGCGTGTGGTGCCGTCGGGCAGATGACAGACGGCTTTGACACCTTGGGGCAGGGTAACGGTCCACACGAGGCGTTCAAGGTCTTTCTTCCAGTGTGAGATGACGGTGCCGTGAGGCGTCTGGTATGTGGCATATATGCTGTCAAGGTCTTGTATGGAGAAGTCTGGTTTCATGTTAAGACAGGTGTATCCGGCACTGCCTTCGGCGTTCCTGATACCTGCCAGATCCTGAAAACACCATGTGAGGAGGTCGCCAAGCAGCATTACGTGGTTGCCAGAGTTCATGGCCGGGTTGGCGGTATCGCCGTTCCACAACTCCCAGATTGTGGTTGCTCCGTGTTCTGCCATATATCCCCATGAGGGGTATGCGGTGTTGGTTGCTATGAGATATGCCACATCTCCGTAGCCGCCGGCGGTGAGTGTGCGCAGCAGGTGGGATATTCCTATCACTCCGCAGGACACTTTGCCACCGTTATCGGTTATGATGTTACGCACGATGTTGTCCATAACGTCTTTGCGACAGTCCTCTGGCACGATACCGAAGGCGAGGGGTAGAATGTTGGCAGTGGCGGTATTGTTGCCGTAATACACACTGTCGGGGTATAGAGGGTGATGAGGTTCAGGTGATGTACCGCGCTTGATGTGCAGGAACTTGCGGTTGAACGCTTCTGTCATGGCCTTTGCTCGTGTAGCGTATTCTGCTGCATCGTTGTGCAAGGACTGCATGGTTGCGAAGTCACGCATTAGGTTCATTATGTGTATCATGTAGGCAGTGGAGAGCAGTGCGCCGTCAGTCTTGCGTGCAGGGTCCTGTGAATGTATCATTTCTGGTTTCTCAGGAGGCATACACCAGTCTCCGTACTTGTCTTTGGTGATAATGCCTTCCTTAGTGTAGGAGTTGCAGATGTGGTCTATCCACTTTCTGATGTATGGGTAGGAGTTGCGTATTGCCTCGTCGTTTCCGAACTGTTTGTACAGCATTTCGCAGGTGAAAGGCAGTGCGGCAGGCCATGTCACGATGTCGGAGTAGTAGTTCCAGAAGGCAGGAGCAACGTCGGGAATCGCTCCGTCATAACGTTGTGCGTCACAGATGTCACGCATCCACGCTGTATATAGCCTGTTATTGTCAAAGAGATAACTCTCGCCCAGAGAGCCGGCGGTGCGGTCGCCCAACCACGGTTGCCGTTCATTACGTTGCGGACAGTCCACGGGGAAGCCCTTGTAGTTATCTATTATTCCCCACCAGGCGTTGCGAACTATGGTGTTTAGCGTCTTGTTGCTGGAGGTAAAAGTGCCTATGCGCTCTACGTTGTTAGCCACAAGGTATGGCTTTATGTCGGAGGCGGTGACGGAACTCATGCCTGTTATTCGCACAAAGCGGAAGCCGTGGTAAACGAAGGTGGGCTGCCACCAGCGTCCTTCGCCCTCGTTGCCGTTGCAGATGTATATGTCTTCTGTCTCGGCATCACGCAGATTTGCAATGTATAGCGTGCTGTCAGCATTGAGACGCTCAGCATATTTTATGCGTATAGTGTCGCCCTTATTGCCTCTTACCCTTACACTCACCCAGCCGGCGAGGTTCTGTTGGCAGTCAAACACGTTGTCTTTCACCTTTTGCGGACGGCATTGCCCATCTACGGGGGTGGCTATCTGCCCCTCGGTAGTTTGTGGATACATGGCCGCTATGGGCAGTTCCGTGCGCTCAGCCGACTGCCATGAGGAGTCGTCAAAGCCCGGTTCTGACCACGAGGGCATCTCCTTACGGGCGTCATAGACCTCGCCGTCGTACTCATTGTTTGACCGAATAGGGCCGTTTGCCGTGGCCTTCCACTTGGAAGAGGAAGAGAACTGCTGGCGAGTACCATCACTATATTCCACAATCACTTCTACCCTGCACTTCGGAAAACCGAAGAAGGGGCATTTATAATGCTTGGAATAGCGCATGGGGACGGTGCGTCCGTTGCCCAATATCACGCCGATGCAGGCGGTAGTGCCTTGTCGCAGAGCATCGGTCACGTCAAGAGTGTTGTAGTAAATGGACTTGCGGAAGTCAGTCTGCTGTGGGCATAGCACCTCGGTGTTCATGCGTTTACCGTTGATATACAACTCATAATAGCCAGCCGCAGCAACGTATGCTCTGGCGGTTTTCACCGTTTTATCATGCAGCGAGAACTCATTGCGCAGGTAACGGGCGTTTACCCTTGTCTTATACTCTATGCTTTCACCGGGCAGGAGACGGTCAATGCCTATCCATTGGCCCTTCCATTGCGTCTCTGTCAGAACTCCGTTAGGGCGCAACGGTGTCACAATATGCTGGGCGTGCAGTGCAAGAGAGCATAGGGTTAAATACAAGAAAGAGGATAATCTGTTCATTTTTTAGTGGTTTATAGGCTTGGTTATTTGGTAGTTTTGTAATTGATTATGTAACGATTTAATGCGTTTTAGGTTGACAAAGGTAGTTTTTTTTCTTGTAATAGGCAAGGTTTTACACCTTGTTATATTATAAATAAGGGAATTTATGCTGCAAAGTGATTACTAAAAGGAGGTTCGCACGTCTAATAAAGAATAGGAGAAACACGTAAAAAACGAAGTTACACGATGAGAAGAGACATTATATTCCTATCCTTTTGTGCTGCTGTCTGCTCTGTGACAGCGCAGGTGCGATATACTGGAAACGTGCTGAGTGACCCTCAAAGGCATGATGGTGGGCTTGCTCCGGCGATTGGTGTACACTGCATACAGACCATGAGGGCGAGCCGCGAACGGCCTGATTCCGCAGCAAGTGTGATGCCTTGGACGTATAATCACCAGCCAATGATGGCACAATGGCGTGGAAAACTGTGGATGCACTACCTCTCAGACCCTGTCAGCGAGCACGTGCCACCGTCACAAACATTTATGCAATGCTCTGCGGACGGTGTCCGCTGGACTGCCCCACAGACGCTTTTCCCCGACTACGGAATGGGTAAAATGGCGGTGATGCACCAGAGAATGGGTTGGTATGTGTCATCAAAAGCCACGGGAGAGAGGCTGCTGGCACTGGGACATTATGGTGTTTGCCGCACGCCGAAGGACGACCCTAACGACGGAAACGGCATAGGACGTGTGGTAAGAGAGGTGAAAGCCGACGGTACTTTGGGCCCGATATTCTTTCTTTACGTAAACCATGACAGGCAAAAGAGTGATATGCGCTGGCCACTTTACACCACATCGAAGGACAAGAAGTTCCGTAAAGCGTGTGAAGAGATACTTAACAATCCGCTGATGTGGATGCAGATGGTGGAGGAATGTGACCGTAACGACCCACGACTACCACTGAAAAACGTGTATAAGGCGTTCTGTCATTACGTTCTTCCAGATGATTCTACCATCGTAGGACTATGGAAACACGCGCTAACCTCGCAGAGTAAGGACGGCGGAAAGACGTGGACGCAACCGGTGGCAAGGGCAAAGGGCTTTGTCAACAGCAATGCAAAGATATGGGGACAGCGGCTCTCTGACGGCACATTTGCCACTGTATATAACCCAGCGGAGTTCCGTTGGCCGCTGGCTTTAAGCACAAGTGTGGACGGAGAGGAATATACTACGCTGAATTTAGTACACGGTGAGATGACGCCCCTGCGCTACGGAGGGCAGTATAAGAGCCACGGACCACAGTATGTGAGGGGTGTTGAGGTGACGGACAGTCCCTTGAAGCCGGGCGACCCGATGTATGTGGCGTACTCAGTGAATAAGGAAGACATCTGGGTGGCACGCATACCAGTGCCTATAAGGACACAGGCCACGCTACATGCAGATGATGATTTCTCAAAGGAAGGGACGCTTGACAACTGGAATATCATGTCACTAATCTACGCACCAGTGACGGTGGAGGGTGGAAAACTGGCTATTGCTGACCGTGATCACTTTGACTTTGCTAAGGCAGAGAGGGTTATTCCTGCAACAAGGGTGCTGGAGATGGAGATGAACGTGACGCCAATGCAGAACAATCACGGCGAACTGCTGTTGGAACTGCTTGACAATCACGGTAACGCTTGCACCAGACTGACTTTTCAACAGGATGGGAGACTGACGGTGAAGACGGGTGCGCGATACAATAACATATTGCAAGAGTACTCTGCTGGAAAGACGTACGCGCTGCGATTGCATTGTGATCTCAACAGCCGTATGCTGACAATATGGGTTGATGGCAAGAAGATTGGACCGAAAATATTATTTGCTCCCATTGAGAGCATTACGCGTCTGTCTCTGAGAACGGGCGGAAGAAGGACAGAACCAACCATTGATTCCCCAGCAGACACACCCGCCTATCAGGACCTTCCAGATGCAGGCGCAATGGATTCCCTTGCTGTTTACTACATAAACAATGTGCGAACATATGACGCAGGGGACAAGATACAGGGTGCATTGCTGCGTTGGGACAACTATAAGCATTACGTTGAACGTTTCAACAGTATGGAACCAGAGGGCGTTGTGCAGGCTTTCCCTGACAGCAAGGCGGCAGAATGGATGGAGAATAACATCCCATTGCTCGACTGTCCGGACAAACAGATAGAGGAAATGTTCTACTATCGCTGGTGGACTCTGCGCAAGTCAATCAGGGAAACACCGCAGGGCTACGTGATGAATGAGTTTCTTGTGGACCGTTCTTACGCCACACGGTACAACCTTATATCCTGCGCTCTGGGGCATCATATTATGGAAAGCCGCTGGCTTAGGGACAATCGGTTCCTTGAAGACAATGTGAACGTATGGCTGAGAGGTGGTAATGACGGCACACCGATGCCTCGTCTGGATTCGTTCAGTTCGTGGTTGCCGTGGGCTATGTGGCAACGCTCGTTACAACAGGGCAGCACACGCTGGATGGAGAGGTACAACACCGACCTGCAAAACAACATGACGCAGTGGGAGAAGACACATCTTTACACCGACAGCCTCTTCTGGCAGCGTGACGTAAAGGACGGCATGGAGGAACAAATAAGCGGCGCACGCAGGGAGAACAACCGTCGCCCGACAATCAATTCATATATGTACGGCAACTACATGGCCCTCTCTCTGCTGAACAAAGGCACCGCTACGGGTGCGGAATATGCCCGTAAGGCCAAGAAACTAAAGGGGCTGATGGAGGAAAAACTATGGAACAGCCAGTTGCACTTCTACGGAACGCTGACTACTGCTGACACACTTGTGGCGGTACGTGAGGAGATTGGCTACATACCATGGTACTTCTCCTTGCCTGATGACAATGTCACGAAGTATCTGCCAGCATGGTTGCAACTGACGGATGAGAAGGGATTCAACGCACCCTTCGGCATTACCACGGCGGAAAGGCGGCATCCTCTCTTCCGCAAACGCTTCCGTCCGCAGAGGCCTTCATGCGAATGGGACGGTGCAATATGGCCCTTTGCAACGGCGCAGACACTGACAGCACTCGCCAATGTGATGGATTCTTACCCACTGTTAGCAAAGGCTTTGACGGATTCTTGCCGTAACATAGTGTACAACAGTGAGGCAGATAAAAGGGACGTAAGGACAAGTGGCATAGACAACGGCAACCTCTTCTTCTATCATCTCAAGAAATACACCGAGTCACAGTATCGCCGTGGCAGACCGTATATAGGCGAATACCTTGACGAAACGGACGGGCAATGGCTGATGGGGGATAAGGAACGCTCAAAATACTACAACCACTCTACCTATAATGACCTCATAATAACGGGGCTGATAGGCCTGCGCCCATCTATGGATGACAGCGTAACGGTAAAACCATTGGTGCCAGAGACGTGGGATTACTTCTGCATTGACAATCTGCCTTATCACGGAAAACTGCTCACCATATACTATGACAGAGACGGAAGCAGATACCATCAAGGCAAGGGATTGCACATATTGCAGCGGGAGATGCCCGTGAAGAGGTGAACAATGAAACGAAATACAACACACGTTGGGAGCAACAGGGAAAACTCTCTGCTGCTCCCAACTTTTTGCTTTATACTGACACTGTAGGCACCGTAACCTGACAAAGCACCTGATGAGTTTGGTGATGACAAAGAATTTTCGTACTTTTGCAGTCAGAAGAAAAATAAATCACCGATGGAAAGTTATCTTAACACATATAACATAGAGCGCAGTGGTGACGGAGTGGAGTATCACCCATTGCTCCCTTTCTTGCCAGAAAGCGCAAAGGTGCTGTTCCTTGGCAGTTTCCCACCACAGCGAAAACGGTGGTGCTGTGACTTCTTTTACCCCAATTTCATCAACGATCACTGGCGCATAGAGGGCGAGGTGTTTTACGGAGACAGAGACTTCTTCGTTGACAAAGCATCGAAACGCTTTATGCTTCGTGAGATAGTAGAGCACTGCAAGGACTGTGGGATAGCCTTTTATGACACCGCTACAGCCGTGAGACGGTTGAGGGATAATGCCTCAGACAAGTTCCTTGAAGTGGTGGAACCAACAGACATACGCGCTCTCACTGCGGGATTGAAGTATCTGAGGGCTGTGATAACAACGGGAGAGAAAGCCACGGAAACGATATGCCGATACTACGGAGTGGAGGAGATGCCACGAGTGAACCATAGCATAACGCTGGAAGACACCATGGAACTGTATCGTCTGCCAAGTTCTTCACGCGCCTATCCGCTGGCATTTGGGAAAAAGGTAGAGGCATACAGAGCCATGTTCGTGAGGTATGGCTATGACCTTACGAGGCGGTGAACTGCATGGCCAAATATTATCAGCAATGATACCATCCTCCGCACACGGCAGGGAAGGGAGGAAGGTGCAGGAAAAAGAACAATAATGACACAACAGATGGACAGCAAGGAAGAAATACGCCGCAGGGTGAAGGAGGCAAAAAATATAACGGAGTTTCAGCGAAAAGTGTATCTGGAACTGCTGAACGTGCCGTGTGGAACAACCGTCAGTTACGGCGCATTGGCTCGGCGCATTGGCTGTAGCAGTGCTCAGGCAGTAGGACAAGCATTGCGTCGCAATCCGTTCGCGCCAGACGTGCCGTGCCATAGGGTAGTGGCGGCAGACGGTTCTATCGGTGGATTCTATGGCGAAAGGGAAGGGGAGATGATAGAAAAGAAACGCCGTATGCTGGCGGAAGAGGCGCACCGCAAGCACAACTGACGCCTGACAACAACGGGATTGACAGGGCATTATATGTTGTCAGTGCCTCATGCCATTAACGTGAGGACCTTGGTCACACGCTCTCCTGATGCTTGTATTATTATGCCGTCAACTCGTTGATTCTATAAAAATGTGTCACCAGCAAACGCACCTGTTGCTGGTTGTTTTTCGTTTATTTGCGGATTGCCTTGTAATTAGGTGCAGATTGCCTTGTAATTAGGTGCTGATTACCGTGTTATTAAGTGCTGATTATATCCTGTTGTCAATGTTTGCGTCTAACCATGAAGGTGTGACAATACAAAGCCTAGGGTGCAACCCTGGGTAAAAGTGCATTACCAGACAAACATATTGGAGCCCCCGATGTCGGTAGGCGAGGCTGGCTGTGACCGTCGAGAGGTGTCACAACCATTGTGTGTTACACAAAGTGACGCACACAAAGATTAATGAATACGGTGTAGTTTGATATTTGCATACCAGCAGACAGGTGCTGGTTGTGTTAGGAATAGCACCCTTACGTTTCATAGTCCGCACTTTCTCCATCAGAATAAGGCGATGCTATTTCTCTTTTTTAGGCACAAATGTCTCCCATGTCTGGTCATCATAGAATATCCGTATCTCTGTAATCTTACGCTGAGGCATGACAACCCTCTGTTCACTCTCAATATGAAAACTCGTAGGTTTTTTACCACCTATATTTGGGGTGGTACTCCACTGTTGCGTTCCCACGTTTTGTTGAGAGAAGAGGTTTGGCTCTACTGACAAATTGTCAGTACCTCGCACCCCACTGTTGCTACCCGTATGAGCAGATGTTCCTGCCCCCTCTGGCGCGTCAGTAGATGTTTGTCCACTCGTGGCGGAAGCGTCATCAGAAGACAACATCATTCCCCCTTTTCCTTTTAGCAACCAGATTGGGTTGACGTTAGGGAACTTCTCCATTATGGCATCAACATGATTGAGGGTAGGGCGGGTGCGTCCGTTGAAGATACTGCTCAGTGATGCCGTTGCTATTCCTGTGAATGTGGCAAACGTCTGTTGGTTCATGTGCTGCGCTTCCATCAGTTGTCGGATTCTGTCTTTCATTTTTATGGATTGTTTTTATGCGTTCTTTTCTTCGCGTTTTTTTCGCATGAAAAATGTCATCAGGTTTTTTATGCGATTTTTTTTACTTCTCAATAGGAGGGACTACACTAATATATAGTTGCACGCCAGCCTGCGATGATGACGCTGTGAGTACCAACTTTCTCGCCACTTTATGGTGGCACCACCATAATTTATGGTTAGTAGCACTGTCAAAACCGCGTTTTTACCCCATTGTTGAAACTTTTTACAAAGTTAATCAAAAATTCCGAACCATGCAACAAATATATAATTATTTTCAAATCAATACTTCATGTTTTTGTTTTTATATTATTCTTGTTTTGTAATCAATTTATATTTGTGTAATAACAAAATATCAGTTTCTATATTTATAGATATAAATTGCAAGATATTCTTTTATTCAACGAGAGAACATAAAGGACTGGGTCTAAATCAAGTATTTATAGGTTACAGAGCCATAAAATAGCGAATATTCAGTATTTAGGTCTATTATTTCCTAAAAATAGGTCTTGTATAGACTATATATCTTATATAACATATTGAGTTTTAGTGGAATAAGTCACACAAAAAGAGTGTGATAATTATTCAATTTGCTTACTTCTTTAATCGTATTTATCTCTATAAATATAAATGTATAAACCTAAATAATACAGATTATACGGCTATTAGTATTGTGATACATAAACAATAACGCAGCGTTTCTTTTGAATTACAAATGTAAATTATACAAACAGAAAGTATAAAAAGTGTTTAGGGTCTTTGTTTTTGCTTTTAGATTGGCGTGTTGTAAAAAATACATTGTATGTGTGAATGAATGTCGTGACGGATAAAAAAACGACATTCTCAGAGGGGAATAAATGACGGAAATGCTTGAAAATGAGCCTTAAACCCCTAAAAAAAATATCTATAAAAAGGACGAAATTAGATGAAAAATAGCCCTATTTTAGCCTTTTTCTCCCTATTTTGACATCAAAAAACACATTGCAGCAGTATGAAAAATGCTATTTTCGGCACTTTTTCTAAGGGAATTTACATTTTTATAGCCTTATGGCGTGTTGTTTTTAGCGTGTGAAAAGAGAGAGAAACGATGTCGTTTCCGTCTTTTTGCCCATGCACACATATATATAATGGTGGTGTGAGTGCAGGCGCATCTTCCTACAATATGCGGTTATTGACGTAACTCAGATAAATGAAAAAGAGGAAGAACCAGGGTTCCTCCTCTTACGTTATATGTGTGGTGCTGGCATTATCGCCATGAGTTTATCATGCCATCTCAATGCAGTATGAATGTGATGAGTTCTTTGAGCAGTTCCCCAGGAGCGGTGCTTGCGTTGTCAAGACCTTTGGAACGAGCATCAATCTCTCTTATCTTGGAAATAATCTGTATGGTTTTACGTGCAGGAAAGTTGCGCATTGCGGTCATATAGTCATGTGTTGCCCATGCATTTTTTAATCCTAACTGTGACATTATGGCAGTCTCCGTAATGGGCTTGGGTGTATAGTATGCAAGCATCAGATTCTGGAAAAAACTGAATGTCTGTGGAAGCAGTGCGAAGAGCCCACCCTCTCTGGGGTTATCATTAAAGTATTTGGCTATTCTGTGGGCTTTCAGGGCATCGCGGTTGATTAGTGCGTCGCGCAGTTCAAAGACGTTGTAGTTCTTGCTTATGCCTATTTTCTGCTCTATAAGTTCTGCGGTTATCTTGCGAGGTGCACCGTTTTGGAATGACAGTAGCAGTTTGTCGAGTTCTGACGACATACGTTTCAGGTCTCCACCGATGTGTGCTGCCATCACTTGTGCGGCTCTTGGGTCTATGGTAGCATTATATTCGGGGCGCTTTATGTACTCGTTCAGGAAGGCGATAATCTCTCTGTCATAGCGTGGGGAGTTACTGATGAACACTGTACCGCACGCTGCTACCTTAGCGGGGAGTTTCTTCCTGCCGTCTATCACGCCGCCTTTGTAGCATAATACGAGCACGGTAGTGCTTACAGGCTTGTCCATATACCTCTCCAATGCGTCGATACCTTTTATTGACTGGGCTTCTCTCACCACTATAACCTGTCTCTCTGACATCATGGGGAAGCGCCTTGCCTTGTCCATTATCTGCTTTGCCGTCACGTCAGCACCATAAAGTATGCTTAGGTTAAAGTCTTTTTCCTCATCTTTCAGCAGGTTGGAGTATAGCCATTCGCTTATTTTGTCGATGTAATAACTTTCTTCTCCCATCAACAGATATACTGGCGAGATTTGTCCTTGCTTCAGTTTTGTGATGAGTTGTTTGTATGATTCGAGTGTGTTGGGTTTCTTTTCAGCCATAGAGATATAATGAAAACCCTCTTCCCTCTCTCTTTTTCTGAGGGGAAGAGGGTGCTGTGCGTCTTGTTGGTGTTATGGGCTCATAATGGCCGTGAGGGCCTATTTTCTGAATCTTTTGAGTATATCGTTGTATTGGTCGATGCGCCTGTCACGCAGGAAGGGCCACCATCGGCGCACTTCTTCGCTGTGATCGAGGTCAATGTTTACTATTACGCTTTCTTCTTCGTTGTCGGAAGCGCGGTAAAAGAGTTCTCCTTGTGGTCCTGCTACGAACGAGGAGCCCCAGAATTGTATGCCTGGTGTTTGACGACTTGGGTCTGGTTCAAAGCCTACGCGGTTTACTGTTACCACTGGTAGGCCGTTGGCTACGGCGTGACCACGTTGTACTGTTGTCCAGGCTTCGCGTTGTCGTTGTTGTTCTTGTGGTGTATCGCTTGCTGCGTAGCCTATTGCTGTGGGGTAAATGAGTATCTCTGCCCCTGCGAGTGCCATCATACGTGCTGCTTCTGGATACCACTGGTCCCAGCAAACGAGTACTCCGAGGCGTCCTACTGAGGTGTCTATCGGCTCGAATCCGAGGTCTCCTGGCGTGAAATAGAACTTCTCGTAGTAGGCGGGGTCGTCTGGTATGTGCATCTTTCGGTACTTCCCGGCTATGGAACCGTCACGTTCTATTACTACGGCAGTGTTGTGGTACAGGCCGGGGGCGCGTTTTTCAAAGAGTGATGTGATGATGACTACACCGAGGGCTTTTGCCAGGTCTCCGAAGAAGTTTGTGGAAGGGCCTGGTATTGGTTCTGCAAGGTCGAAGAGACTGACGTCTTCTGTCTGGCAGAAGTATAGGCTGTTGTGTAGTTCTTGCAGCACAATCAGTTCGGCACCACGTCGTGCGAGGTCCACTATTCCTTCTGCAAGTCGTGTCATGTTGGTCTCTCGGCTTGTGACGTTGTGCTGTTGTAGTATTCCTATTTTCAGTTCCTTCATGGGTGTTTGTTGTGTGTTGGGGATTAGGGTTGTTGTGGCTCGTGTTGTTTATAGTGGCACTTGCATGGTGCAACAGTGTATGGAGCCGTGCTGTCTTATTATTGTTCGTGCGTCTATTGGTATTATTTTCCTGTCTGGGAACGCTTTTGCTATAGTGTCGCAGGCTGTTTTGTCGTTGGTGGGTTGGTTGTATGTGGGTACCAGTACTGCGTTGTTTATGATGAGGAAGTTGGCGTATGTTGCTGGCAGTCGTTCGTAATTGCTGTCTTTTTTGTGGTTGCTTAGTGTTTCTCCGTTGTCGTATATGGCATCGGGTTGTGGTAGTGGCATTAGTTTGTAGGGTTGTCCGTCGTTGGTACGCAGTGTTTTTAGTTCTTCTTCCAGTGCGAGGAAGTCTGCGTATTGTTCGTCATTGGTGTCGTAACACTTGTTGTACAGTATGGTATCGGCTGGTGCTATTCTTACGGTGGTGTCTATGTGTCCGTCTGTGTCATCGCCGATTAGTGTGCCGTGGTGCAGCCATATTATTCTTTTTGCTTTTAGTCTGTGGCGTAATTCGTCTTCTATTTCGTCTTGATTTAGTGGCTGGTTACGGTTTTGTGCGAGTTGACAGAATGATGTTGTGAATATGGTTCCTTTGCCATCACTTTCTATTGATCCTCCTTCGAGTACGAAGTCATCGTTGTCTGACAGTCTTGGTGTGCCGTTTTCTGCTGTGTCGAATGCTCCGTCGGCGTGTAGTTGTCGTGTTATCTGGTTGTCCAGTTCTGCTGGGAACTTGTTTCCCCAGCCGTTGAAGTGGAAGTCCAGCATGGTCAGTGTGTGTTTGTTGCTGCCTGTTGTGTTGTTTCCTGTGTTCTGGGTGTATTGTTTTAGTGTTATGGGTCCGTGGTCACGGGCCCATGTGTCGTTTGTTTTGCAGTGGCAGATATATACTTTTGTCATCTGCTCTTTTGTTAGTTTGCTTCCCAGCAGTGCGCCTACCTGCACGGGGTGTGGTGTTGCTATTACGAGTGCCTCATGCTGTGTTATGGCTGAGGCCATGTTTATGTAGGTTTCTGTTATTTCTTTTAGGAATGGTTTCCAGTCGGTAGCCTGGTGAGGCCATGTTAGCATCACCAGGCTTTGTGGTTCCCATTCTGCTGGAAGGCAGATGTGGTGTTTCATTGTTCTTCTGTCTTTTTGCGTGTGGTGCGTTTGCGTTTTGGTTTTTCTGCTGCTGTGTTTTCTACCTTTACGCCTGCGAGTTCTGGGTCAATGAGTATTCGTCCGCAGTGTTCGCACACTATTATTTTCTTGTGCATCTTGACGTCCAGTTGTCTCTGTGGTGGTATTTTGTTGAAGCATCCGCCGCAGGCGTCGCGCTGTACGTAAACTATTCCGAGGCCGTTGCGTGCGTTTTTGCGTATGCGTTTGAAGCTTTGCAGCAGGCGTGTTTCTATTTTTAGTTCCAGGTCTTTGGCTTTTGCTTTTAGTATGTCTTCTTCTTCGCGTGTTTCCTGCATTATTTCGTCCAGTTCGCCGCGTTTGTCTTCGAGGTCATGTTCACGGTCATTGATGAGTTCTTCTACTCTTTCTTTGTCGTGTTCGCGTTCCATTATGCGCTGTTCTGCCTCGCGTATTTTTTTCCCGCAGAGTTCTATTTCCAGTGACTGGAATTCTATTTCTTTTGTCAGCGTGTCGTATTCGCGGTTGTTTTTTACCTCGTTCAGTTGTTTGTTGTAGCGTTCTACGCTGGCTTTTGCTTCTTCTACGTCGGCTGAGCGTTGTTTTACGGCGTTGCGCAGGTCTTCTATTTCTTGTGTGATTTTGTCGAGTCTGACGCTGAGGCCTTCTACTTCGTTTTCGAGGTCTTCTACTTCGAGGGGCAGTTCGCCGCGCAGTGCGCGTTTTTCGTCAATCTGCGATAGTGTGGTCTGCAACTGGAAGAGTGCTTTCAGTTTCTCTTCTACCGTAAGATCTTTCGGGTCTTTTCTTGCCATTGTCTTTTTGTTTGTTATGTTTTTATTTGTTTTCTGTTTCTGGGTTCAGTGGTAATGTATGGGGTTGGTGTTTGTTTTTGCTGTGTGGGTTTTTACTCCGGGGCATCTGCTGTTGATTATTTCTTCCAGCAGTTCTATGGTGAATTGCTCGCTTTCGTAGTGTCCTATCACGGCTATTTGTATTTTTTGTTCTGTGCCGAAGTACTCGTGGTAGTGCATCTCGCCTGTCAGGAAGGCGTCTGCTCCGGCTTCTATGGCTTTTTGTAGGGCAAAGGCTCCTGAGCCACCGCATATTGCAACGGTTTTTATTTGTCGTTGCAGGGGTTCGTTTGTCATCACGCAACTGGCGTGGAAGGTGGTTTTTATTTTGTTGATAAATTCTTCTGCCGTCAGTGGTTGTGCTGTGCTGCCTATGGTGCCTGTGCCGGCTTCTGTGCCGCAGAGGCTGCGTGCTTCCAGCATTTCCACGTTTGTCAGACCCAGTTTGCGGGCTATCATGTTGTTCACTCCGCCTTTTACGCTGTCAAGGTTGGTGTGCATTGCCACTATGGTGATGTCTTTTTTTATGGCGGATATTATGCATCGCTGCACGTAGTCTTCTGTGGTGACGTGCCGCAGTTTGCGGAATATGAGTGGGTGGTGTGCTACTATCATGTTGCACCCCTTCTCTTCTGCTTCGCGTATTATGTCTTCTGTTACGTCCAGACACAATAAGACCCCTGAAACTTCCGCCTCTGTCAGTCCTACTTGCAGACCGGCATTGTCATAGTCTTCCTGCAAGGGCAAAGGCGCGAAACACTCAAGGGCACTTGTTACATCCTTTATTTTCACGCTATGTGATATGTTTTTATGTTTGTTTTTTCTGCTGCAAAGTTACTAATAATTTCTTGTCCTACCAAATAAATTGGTGTATTTTTTTCTGTTCGCCGTCGGGTGGTATGGTGAACGGGTGCTGATTACATCGCAATTAGCACCTGATTGCAGTGTAATCAGCACCTGTTTACCGTGTAATCAGCACCTGATTACGGCGGGGGTGGTTTGTGGCTGTTTTTGAACAGGCGTTTTCGCCCCTTTCCGTGACGGTAAAATTGTGGCGGGAAAAGTAAAAAATATGCCGTAATCCTTTGCTGTTTCAGAAAATATCCTTACCTTTGCACCGTACTGCCCACGCCATGCTGTCGTAAGAGGATGAGCGGAAGAGCGGGACTATACATGATATAGAAGCGTCACTAACGCCTTGTCTATTGGCTGCTTTGAACCTGAGAAATTCAAGATTATTGGTCAAGAAACATTGCGGAAGTGTATGCTACGGGTATGCTATAACGGTGTCCCGGAGTGTGCAGAGGATATGTTTCTTGTCCTCTTGCACGCTTTTCGGTGACACGTGGGTACATACGGCGTGGGCAGACACTCCACTTGTTTACCAATAAGGGCTTTCTCAGGGCCTAAAGCAGCGGATAAGTGGATGTGCAGACCCACGTTTTTGTGTTTTGTATATAACCATTCATTACAGTTACATTTACCTTGCCAGGGGTCAGCGGGGAACTTTATTTTTTCCTTTATTATGAGAAATAAATTTTATTTCCTGTCGATGATCCTGCTGACAGTACTCGGATCATTAACTTTCACAGCCTGTGGTGGGGACGACCCGGACCCGGTTAACACGGAGGTGACGCTTTCCGTCACTCCAACGGACATCAGCCTTATGGCAACTCAGGGTGCATCGGCCAGCTTTACGGTCTCCGCGACACACGCTTGGGTTGCCTCTTGTGATGCGGACTGGATTAACCTGTCTTCCAAAAGCGGCAATAGCAGCACCACTATTACAGTGACCGCTTTGGGTGACAACAAGTCTTCTGCTGAGAGGTCAACGGCTATTACAATCACTTCTGGTGACAAGACGCAGACAGTGAATGTGAAACAGCTGCCAGTTTATAAGGACTTGTCTGTGAATATCACGGATGTATTGACATTATACAATAGTGTTGCCTTCCGGTTGACTTATTCCGGCAATGTGTCCTACTTCTATTTGGGCACATTGTCAGCGGATGCCGTAGGATGGACGGACAATAGAATCGTTGAAGAGTTGCAGAAAGGTAAAGCGGAGAAGCCGTCGGACGACGTGAACTTTGGTATCGGTAATCTTTCTTCAAACAGCACTTACTACATCTGCATTGTAGCTTTTGACGCGCAAGGAGAAAGAGGCCCGATTACAAAAGTGCCTGTTACAACCAAGGCTTATACTACTAATCGCGCCCGTGTAAGCTATGGTTCTACTGTGAGCTATACGTCCTCACAGTGGTCTTGGACAACAACCATAGGCCCGTATGCTTCCAGATACTACATGATTTCTCTGTCGGGAATATATGCTTATGTCCTTTATAATTATGCGGATGCCCTTGTCGCCTCTTTGATCAAGGACGAGGTGGACGCTGGCAAGATACAACCTATAATCCAAAGTGGTTCTTGGAGCAGGGGACGAGAGAGCGGAGACTCTTACTTCTATTCCGCTGCATGGGCAAAAGATGCTAACAATGAATGGACATGGGCATTGGATGAGAAGTATCGCTCTTTGTCAAGCTCGGCCTCAGGAGTGGATGATAGTGACGTAAATACTGCCAACACTGTTGATGGAGAGAGCGGTAAGCCGAAAGTCGTAAGGGTTAATGCCGCCGAAATTCGCAAGCAAATACAGGTATATGCTTATTGATTGATGATTGATTAATAATGTAAACACAGATAAGGTTATAGGCTGTACGGATGTTATGGCCTGTAACCTTATTGTTTGTAAATGACGGAACACTATGCGAAATACACTCTATTATATCTTACTTCTGTGCTGCTGCGTGTCCGCTGTGGCGCAACCGCGTGGCCTGTCGGATGCGGAGACCATCGCGCGCAGTGTGTTGGGAAGCGGCAATGTGAGCTTGGTCAGCCCGCAAGTTGGTGCGGGCAAGGCGAGGGTTATGTCGCTTCCGGTTGTGAGGAGGCCGTACTATGTGTTTAATGATAGTGTGTCAAAGGCGTTTGTCATAGTTTCTTCTGACGAGAGAATGGTGCCGGTGCTGGGCATTTGTGACCGTGCTTTGTTTGATTCGGACAGCATTCCCTGCGGCCTTGAGGCTCTGTTGGACTGTTACGCGGAGCAAGCGGAATGTCTGGGAGACGCTTCTGGGAATGTGGGGAGTGCGGCCAACCTTGGTAATTATGCCGATGTCGCACCGCTGTTGGCCACCACATGGGGGCAGGATGCGCCGTATAGTGATGATTGTCCGGACGGAACAATGTCGGGATGTGTGGCCACCGCCATGGCGCAGGTTATGAGATACCATCAATATCCGCGGTCGGGTAACGGCAGTTTTGCTTACACGACGCGCACCAACGGGTATTATTGCTCCTACAATTATGCTGCGGCTACCTTTGACTGGGGCAGTATGTCAGATAGATACACGATGCTTTCCTCTGATAGGGGCAAGGCGGCTGTGGCGGACATAATGAAGGCTTGCGGTGTGGCTGTGGGCATGGACTATGGCGTTGCGGCGCAAGGCGGCTCGGGAGCATACGCGTTTGATGTGGCATACGGCTTGCGAAAATACTTCAATTACCCACTTGCCGTATATTATCCAAGGAGCTATTTCAGGTCAGAAGAGTGGTACGCCATAGTCCATGGGGAACTGGATGCCGGAAGACCTTTGGTGTATTTCGGTTACGATATGCGTAATGGCGGGCACGCTTTCGTCATAGACGGCTACCGGAATACGGACGGGTTGTTCCACGTTAACTGGGGATGGGAGAGCCAATATGATGGCTATTATCAGCTTGATATACTGAATCCACATCTTTACAGGTTCAACACGTCGCAGGGATTGATAGCTGGTTTCTCGCCGACAGCGGCTGGAAAGAATGAGGATACGTTCTATGCAGACTACTTCTCATGCACTGGTGCCCTTGACATTGACAAGGAAATGTCGTTCAATCTTGTAGGGCTTACCAATATGTCTAACTCTTCTTCTTACATAGACCCGGCCTCCTCGTTCTCCGGCACCATGGGTATAGCCTTGTTTGACAGTACGATGTCGTGTGTCTCCGTGCTGGCTGAGCAGAGAATCCGCAATATGCGGACTATGGAGTCAGTGCCCGATGTCACCTTCAGGTGCAACGTAAGCAGCGGCGGTCTGATGGATGAAGCGGTGTATTATGTAGTTCCTTTCGTGCGGGCTGATGGTGCGGACACCCTTACAAGGGTGCGTACGTTAGGCGGACAAACAGACTTTCTTGCGCTTTCCACAGGCAACGGCACCGGTACAGGTGACGATGACGGGGACAAGACGCTGGAGACGCTGTTCCGCGAGGGGTTCAATGACTTTGCCGTGCTTGACAGTTGGGAACGCCAGAGTGTGCAAGGTAAAGGACTGTGGGATGTGGTTTGCGTGCTGGATGGCACGGAGAACGGTGCTTTTCCCGTACCGGCAGAGGGCAGGGGATATGCTTTCCTCTCGTTTGATAACGATGAGCCATACTACGATGCGGTCACGGTTTCGCGGCTGGTGTCGCCTGTTGTCAGCGGCAAGGCGGGTGAGGACTATGTCCTGTCGCTGCGTTACAGGTGTTATAACCAATACGTTGACAGCAAGGCTTTCCTTACATTATATATAAGTAAGGTCGGGGAAAGCGACATTGTTGCACAGAAAACGGTTGAGGTGGTGAACCATCAGGGATGGCTTGAATGTTCAGTACCGTTTCAGGTGGATGGAGAATATAATGTGATAGTAGAAGGGAATGTGCAGGATGGCACATCCGTTTATGTGGACGACGTGCGGGTGTCAAAGGCTATTCCAACCAAGGTCGGGGATATTACGGGACACAATGGCATGGAAGCCGGTGCGGATTATTATGACATTAGCGGCAGAAAAGCTGCTCATGATGGTAAAGGGGTATATATAATGCGCCCCCGGCATGGCGGAATGTCTGTAAAGTTCGCTGTCAAGAGTAGGTAAGATGTAAGGGCGTTAGAAAGGAAACGGCGGTTTCCCAAGCAACAGGAAACCGCCGTTTTTACGTTCCTTGTCATATTGTCTGCACCCTGATGTGTCGGAAAATATTGCGCATTGTTTTTCAATGACTTACAGGCGGCTCAGTAAAAGGGTGCTGATTGTACGGTAAAAAGGTGCTAATTGCGATGTAACCAACACCCTTTTACAATGGTTTTTGTAACGTGTTGAATGATAATGCCTTGTAGGGACGCACCTTGGTGCGTCCGGATTTCAGGCGGAGGCATCTTAAATTGGATGTTTACCGGCGCTTGGGCCGCTGCAATGACCGCGAAAGTACGGAGAAAAAACAAAAAAAACGCCCCAAAATGCAGAATATATTGTTTTTGAAAAGAAAAAGTATTACCTTTGCAACGCAAAACGAGGAAAGTTGGCAGAGTGACCGAATGCGCTGGACTCGAAATCCGGTATGCCTATTATGGGCATCGGGGGTTTGAATCCCTCACTTTCCGCAACAAGAAACGAGGATGTGTTGCGTGACGCATCCTCGTTTCTTTTGTTTGCTCAAAGTTCCTCATACCTCGGAATGTCGGGCATGAACTCCCATTTTGCCCTGTCGTGATTGTAGTGCAGGCAGAGGTGTGTGTTGCCGTTGCTCACCGTTAGGTAGTTTACGTGTAGCAGCATGTT
>JALFNY010000204.1 GCA_022774105.1 Prevotella sp. | reverse complement strand
GTAGGTCGCCGAGGCAGTGTATTCCCAACTCCTTGTTGAGTATCTGCTGCCTCTGCGGCCCTACGCCTGTGAGGTATTTTATGTCTTGTTCGAGTATGTCGGCCATCTGGTTTGTATGCCTTGGTTCGATGTGTGCAGCCTGCCTGACGTGTAATCTGTACTTATTTACTGTGTAATCAGCACTTGATTGCCATGTAATCGGCACCTCTTTACTGTGTAATCAGCACCAGATTGCAGGAGTGGCAACTCCTGATGGCAGGGTGAGGGGTATCTGGTCTGTTCGCAACAGTGTTGCCCTGCGCCGGGAAACGGCTGGTGTTACTCCGCCAGTGCCGTTGCTACTGTTATGTCAAACGGAGTGGTTATCTTAATGTTTTCCCTGTTTCCTTCCACCATTTCCACGGTTACGCCCACGGCTTCTACTACCGATGCGTCATCAGTGAACGCCTCTGTGTATTCCTGTGTGTATGCCCTTTTCAGTAATTGAATGTCAAACGTCTGTGGTGTCTGTACAAGTCGGTAGTCACTGCGCACCACATTCCTCCCCGCTTCGCCGTCAGCGACGTAACGCAACGTCTCTACCACTGGTGTTACGGGTATCACCGCCCCCACCCTTCGGGCTGCTTCATAGCAGCGGTCTATCACCGCCGTACTGACAAAGGGGCGCACACCGTCATGCACTCCCACCACGCCCTGCTCGGCATCAGGTATGAGGTGCAGGCCGTTTCGCACTGAGTGGAAGCGTGTCGCACCACCATCGGCTATGGTATAAGGGGTCTGGAAACCGTGCTTGCGGCACAGTTCACGCCAGTATTCCTGCTGTGTCGTGGGCAAGACAAGTATTATGCCCAAGTCTGGAGAGTACTCCCTGAACCGCTCTATGGTGCGCATCAGCACGGGTTTGCCATTGATGGGCAAGAACTGTTTGGGTATATCTCCACCCATGCGCAGTCCCTTTCCGCCTGCTACGATTATTACGTAATCCATTGCGAGATTAGTTTTGGTGTTTGTTGGCTGTACTACCTGCCAATCTTTGATACAAGTCTGTTGAACATCATGCCCTCTCTCAGGCCGTCAGCAGTCTCCTTGTCGGTGAGCATCTCAAGTATGGCGTAGGCATAAGGTAGCGTTGCCGCAGGGCCACAACCCGTTATTACGTTGCCGTCAACGGTGAAAATGTCCTCCGTATAGTCCGCCCCGTCCATGTATTTCTCAAACCCCGGATAGCACGTAGCACGCTTGCCGCGAAGCAGTCCGAGGTCGCCAAGCACCATAGGAGCAGCGCAGATAGCGCCAATGCGTCCACCGTCAGCAGCCTGTTTCATCAAGGCCTCACGCACACCTGTATGCTCCAGCAGGTTGGTAGAGCCTGGCAAACCGCCCGGAAGGAGCAGGAAATCAGCATCACGGAGGTCTGCCTCCTCTATCGTCATATCACACTTTATCTCTATGCCGTGAGAGGACGTGATGTATTCAGAGCCCGTTATGCTCACCATGAGTGCCTCTACACCGCCACGACGCAGCACGTCAATGGTGGTGAGAGCCTCTATCTCCTCTGTGCCATCGGCCATAAACTGATATACCTTAGCCATAATTCTAATTGTTTTGCTTATATGTTAGTTAATAGTTAATGATACTTCGTATTGCAAAAGTACAAAACATTTGTCACTGTGCAAACTTTTCTGCCATATAAAACGTTAAAAGATAGCGAAAAAGGCGATACTGCCACCCAATACGCCTGCATATACCCACAATAAGGGAGCGTACCACGGAGGCTGTCATCGACACGCTTTACAACAGTTACAAAAAAGGCCCTGCCAGCGGCAAGGCCATATTATGCTCATAAAAAAGACGGTATCGCACAAGGTAAAGACAGCGGAACACAGTGCGTGTCACACGTACCGTCCGCCTGTCGTCACTCAAAATAGAAGGAGAGGGCAATCATCTTGCTGTGAGCCCGGCTCACACTTGCTGCATAAGGCAGCGCCACCTCGTCACGCATTGACGGCAGACGAGAGGTGTCAAGGCAGTTGCTGAGACCGTACATAAACTTCAATTCCGGACGGAGTTTGAAGAAAGGCAGATAGAAATCACAGCCGAGCCCCACCTCAAGAAACACGTCAGACTTCTTCAACTGCACATAGTCACCCGACTTGGAAGACAGATTCATCACAGGAGAGATACCTGCCATGATGTAAGGACGGTGGTTGTTGAAACGCTGGGCAGCATAGATAAGGTCAAGCCCCGCACCAACATACACCGTGCGCAACGACTGCCGCTCCTGGTGAGGCGCACCGCTGGCGTCACGCTTGTTATAATTATTAAAGGCAATGCTGCGCGTTCCGAAATACAACTGCGGAGCAACACGGAAGGCAAAATACTGATTCAGACGCATCTCTCCTATCACACCAACATTGAAACCCATGTCCCAATTATGCTGGTCAGCAGTAACAAGCGACTGCATCTGCGTGCCGTCCTCCATGGTTATGGTCTGCAAACCAACGTTATCAAACTCCAGATCCTGCACGTTGGTACCCACAACAATGCCGAGGTGGAACGGACGCAAATCAGTATAAGGGCGGTTCTGCACCCGACGCTCCTGCGCATGAAGCAACGATACCGCCGCCATAACATATATAAATAATGTATATAACCTTAACATAATAAAGAAGTCATTATGAATAAATAAACGCATGACAACGCTGAAAATTATGTTTTTCAACAGCAAATACCATAAAAAAGACAGAAAAATACGTTTTCTAACAAAAAAATACTACCTAATTGTAGGTATTTCAAAAATAAATTCCTACCTTTGCAGTAGTAAATGCAATAACAACAACATACCAAAACATTATAAACAAACTAAAAAAACAAGACTATGGCTTACGTAATTAGCAACGACTGTATCGCTTGCGGTACCTGTATTGACGAGTGTCCATCAGAGGCTATCTCTGCTGGCGACATCTATTCTATCAACCCTGATGCCTGCACAGAGTGCGGCACATGCGCTGATGTATGTCCAAACGAGGCTATAAGCCTTGGCTAAACACAGGCAAGCACAAGCCTAAAAACAAGACAAGAGTGGCTATCCCCCGCGATAGTCACTCTTTTTTTGCCCTTTTACTTGCATTTTTGAAAATAACTTATTAACTTTGCAGAACACTATGAAGTAGCCACACCACAATACTAATGCGGCATTAACACCACCCACGTAACCTAAACACAAAAGAAACCATGCTAATACTATTCAACATACACTACATAGCGTCATACGCCGACGGACTGTTTGTCAACATAAAGATGCCCGACGGCAGCATGGAAGCACACAAGATGACCCAGTGGCAGGACGGTTGCTGGCAGTGCGAACTACGCCTTGACACCCGTGGAATAAACACTCTGGACTACTATTACTCCGTGAAACGCATGGAAACAACACTAAGAACAGAGTGGACAACACAAGCACACCGCATCGACATAGGGCAGACAGGACTGCAACAATACACCGTTTACGACACGTGGATAGACATACCACACGACACATACCTATATACCTCAGCATATACACAGTGCATCAACCGCAGAGAAAACCACAAAGTGTATCGCAAAACAAACCCCTCCGTGCTCAGACTGAAAGTACGCGCACCACAATTACGTGGATATGAGAGGCTGGTAGTAGCCGGTTCACACCCAGTTCTCGGCGAATGGGACCTCGCAAGAGCCATACCCTGCGTAGAACAAGCACCAAACGAGTGGGTATGCGACATCGATGCAGAATACGCAGCAGCCGAAGAACTGGAATATAAGTTCGTTGCAGTAAAAGAAAACGACCCCTACGACAGCCCAATGTGGGAGACAGGAGAGAACAGACACATAACAATGCCACGCATGAGGCAAGGAGAAATCACCGAATACGAGTTGCCACAAGCATTCTTCGAGATATGGAACGTACGCAAAGCAGGAACACTCGTGCCAGTATTCTCATTGCGAACAGAAGGCAGTTTCGGCGTAGGAGACTTCGGAGACCTTACGGATATGATAGACTGGATAGCCTATACAGGGCAGAGACTGTTGCAAGTGCTGCCAATAAACGACACCACTATCACACACACATGGACCGACTCATACCCCTACTCATGCATAAGCATCTTCGCATTACACCCACAATACGCAGACCTCAGGCAACTGCCACCACTCGCCGACAAGCAAAAAGCAGAGGAGATGGAAACACTTCGGAAAGAACTCAACGCCCTTCCGCAGATAGACTATGAGCGAGTAAACAACGCAAAAAACGCATATCTGCACCTATTGTACCAACAAGAAGGCAGAGAAACAATGTCATCACCAGACTTCAAGCAGTGGTTTGAGGAAGAACAACGATGGCTTGTGCCCTACGCGCAGTACTGTTACCTGCGTGACAGCAACGCTACCGCAGACTTCACACAATGGGAAGGGCACGAAAGTTGGAACGAAGCAGACCGAGCACAACTCACCAATACACGAACAAAAGCCTATAAACAAGTATCATTCTACTACTACGTGCAGTACATTCTTGCCTCACAAATGAAGGCAGCACATGAACATGCCCGTGAGAAAAGAGTCATATTAAAAGGCGATATACCCATAGGCGTGCACCGACAAGGGTGTGATGTATGGCAAGAAGCACGCTATTTCAACCTCGATGGGCAGGCCGGAGCACCGCCAGACGAGTTCTCTATCAACGGACAGAACTGGGGATTCCCCACATATAACTGGGATGAAATGCTGAAAGACGGCTGTTTATGGTGGATAAGACGCTTCCAGAATATGCAAAAGTACTTTGATGCCTATCGCATTGACCACGTGTTAGGCTTCTTCCGGATATGGGAAATCCCGTCAAATGCCGTTCATGGCCTCATGGGGCAGTTCCGTCCAGCCCTCGGAATGACCTCGAACGAAATAGAAGCGTATGGACTTCACTTCCGAAGAGGCCGCTTTACACGACCGTATATCACCAAAGAGATACTGGAATCAATATTCGGTGAAGAGCGGGCAGCAATGGTTCGCGACACTTTCCTTACCCCATACAAGGACGGTTTGTATCTGCCCAAGGCGGAATATGACACCCAACGCAAGGTTGAAGCGGCCGTATCTGACAGTAATCTGCGTGATGGGCTGTACACATTGCTTAGTGATGTGCTCTTCATTCGCGACAAAAAAGACCCTGACCTGTACCACCCACGCATAGCGGCACAACATACTTATATATATAAGGTGTTGCTTTCAGACAGCGACCGCGACTGTTTCAACCGCCTTTATGATGACTATTACTACCGCCGCAACACGCATTTCTGGTACAATGAGGCCATGAAAAAGTTGCCAAAACTTGTTGAAGCCACAAGAATGCTTGTCTGTGCCGAGGACCTTGGCATGATTCCAGAGTGTGTTCCCACAGTGATGAACGAGTTAAGGATACTCTCTCTCGAAGTGCAGTCAATGCCTAAGGAGATGGGAAGACAGTTCGGGAGACCAGAAAATTATCCATATCGCAGCGTATGTACCATCGACAGCCACGATATGCCGACGTTACGAATGTGGTGGGACGAAGACTTTAACAGGGCACAAGAATTTTATTCCACCGTGCTCAACCGCCGAGACGACGCTCCTCACCCGCTACCAGCATGGTTAGCACGTGATATTATGTCACGGAACTTGCAGTCTGCGTCCATGCTTTGCGTGCTATCGTTACAGGACTGGCTTGCCATCAGCGAGGAGTTGCGGCTTCCTGACGCTACGGCGGAGCGCATAAACATACCCGCCAACCCACATCATTACTGGCGATACCGTATGCATCTCAATATCAGTGACATGATGAAGGACCAGCGTTTCTGCGATGATATAGCGGAAATGATAACACAAAGCGGCAGATGAAGATACTACGCATAGAGCCGTCATCATGGTATGTGGGTATGAAAGATACCATATTACAACTGATGTTGACGGGGGAAGACCTTGATAATGCCGAGATAACCGTGTGTTATCCCGGCATTTACCTTATGGAGACGGTGCGTTCCTGTTGTGGCAACTACCTGTTCCTATATCTTGAGACGGCGGGTTGCAAGGCTGGCACCATGTTTTTACGCATCAGCAAGGGCGACAAGACAGTGGAAATACCATACGTTCTCAGGGAAAGGGCCATGCGGGGAGAAGAGCGCAAGAGCCTTTCGCCAGCGGATGTGGTGTATCTCCTCATGCCTGACAGATTCGCACAAGCCTCCGTTTCACCCTCTGCGGGACATCGTGACAAGGTGTTTCACCCCTCGGCACGATGCGGCGGAAACCTTGAAGGCATACGCACCCACCTGTCGTATCTTTCTGATTTAGGTGTCACAGCATTGTGGTTGACACCTGTTCTATACAACAATATGCCCGAAACGGATAAGTTTTCCTCATATCATGGCTACGCCGTGACTGATTTTTACGCCATAGACCCTCGTTTCGGGACACTCAATGACTACTTACATCTAGTGCGTGATGCGCACAGTCACAACCTGAAGGTGGTGATGGACTTTATCTTCAACCACTGCGGAGCGGCTCATCCGTGGCTCGCCAAACCGCCAATGCCTGACTGGTTCAATCACCGTGACTGGCTGAAGGGAGCAAATCTGGCGGACGGAAAGTTGCCCGACACTAACGATAAGTTCCTGCAAACCAATTACAGGCTTACTACAACGGTTGACCCTTACGCCTCAGACGTTGACAAACAGCAAACTGTTGAGGGCTGGTTTGTCAAGTCCATGCCCGACCTTAACCTGCGTAACCCTCACCTTTTGCGGTATCTTACACAGTGTACCATATACTGGATAGAGACTGCGGGCATTGATGCTATACGTATGGACACCTTCCCTTACGCAGACAAGGATGCCATGCAGCGGTGGCTGAAGGCTCTGCACAGGGAGTATCCACACTTTAAGGTCATTGGAGAGACATGGGTTACTGACACCGCCTTTGCTGCAAGATGGCAGGAGGGAGAACTGGACAGCAGCATGGACTTCGCGCTTTTTGAGGCTCTCAATATGTCAAAGGATGAGGACAGTGACGAGTTCTGGAGTGGTATGAACCGTGTGTACCACGCCCTCTGCTATGACTACCTGTACCGCAAACCGCAGATGGTGATGTCATTTATTGACAATCACGATGTTAACCGCTTTCTCGGCGACTTTGACACATACGCCCCCCAGCGTCAGCAGCGCCTCATTGCCTGCATGAAATGCGCTCTTGCCCTGCTGCTCACTGTGCCGCGACTGCCGCAACTGTACTACGGTACGGAGGTGTTGATGCACGGCACCACCGCCGTCAGCGACGGTTACGTGCGCCGTCCGTTCCCCGGCGGATTCCATGGTGACACCAGCAACGCCTTTTCTTCTGCCGGACGCACTGACGAACAGAACCGGATGTACCAGTGGTTGCGCCGCATACTACACTGGCGCAGGGGCTGCAACATCGTTGCCTACGGTGATACACGACAGTTCCTGCCATACAACGGCATCTACGTCGTGGCACGAATACACCATGAGGGCACTGTGCTCACCGTGGTGAACGGCAACGACCATGCCGCCATCTTCACCCCACGTCATTACAGCGAGGTAATAAAGAACGCACTGACAGCAAGGAACATTACCACGGGACGCAACGTTAACCTTGCCAAACCCATGCGTATGTCACCACGAAAGGTTATGATACTGGAATTGCCTGCATAGGCATATAAACGTTATTGGCACGTGCAAGCACCGCCACAAACAGCGGATGCCACGGTAAAAGGGTGCTGATTACTCTGTAAAAGAGGCCTGATTACACTGTAAACAGGTACTGATTGCGGGGTAATCAGCACCCTTTTACCTTATTACCCACGATGAAACGCAAAAAGGGGAACCACAACGTGTCTCGCAACATCATTGTGACTCCCCTACTTTTTGTATAAAAATTTGAAATGAAATCTATTGGTTTATCTGGGATTATCTCACCGTCACCGCCTTTCTATTGACTATATACACGCCCTGTCGCAGCGTCTTCACCGGCTGTCCAAGCAGGTTGTATATGGTCTTTCCGGCCTTACTGCGCTCCTCTGCGCTAAGGTTATCAACACCTGTTGCCACGTCTATCGGTTCAGACATTGGCGAGAGAGCACCGTGTTCGTTCACTGACTGCACCGTAACCTTATCTCCTGCCTCCGCTGCATACTGCGTTGCGGTGGTGAATGACGTAGCCTTACCGTTAACCGTCACTACGTAACAGATGGCAAACGGGTCCTCCTGCCATGTCACCGTGCCGTCCTCCTGGGCAAGAACCGGTGTAGCAGTCTTCTCAACCACCTCCATCGGGTTCCACGCTCCCGTTGATGCACTGGTGCCATCACCTGCCATGACGTTGGCAATGGTATATTGCGCCACCTCGTCAGCGGTGAGATAGTTCTTCGCCTTGCCACGTATTATCTCGCCGTCAGAATCGTAATAATAGTCCTCTATCGATTGCTCAGACAGCGCGTAGCCGTTCTTGTCCACGATGTCATATACCGCCCAGAGTTTTGGCAGGCCTCCCATGGTAGGATACCAGTAGCCATCATAGGGCTTAACCTCCATCTTAGTGTGCAGGAACACCGTCATTGGCTGTCCATGCCACGGGCGACCGAGATACACTTGATAGTTCTCTGGGGTAGAGGAATAGGTGGTTGTAATGGTAGTGTTGTTAAACACATATCCCCATCTGGTCTCTGCTGGATGGTTGGGAGCAACAATGAAACCGCCATTCTTACGGTTGATGTTAAGCGTACAACCCTCAAACCACACGTCGCCAGAGCCGTAAATGAAGTCCACACCGCCCTCTATAACAGAGTTATAGAAGAACTGTCGGTTGTACGTTCCGTTGCTCTTATACGTGTCTTGATATGAACGGGCATTGATATTGTCAAACACTGCACGGTCAGAGGTTACGTTCATACACAGTGCCTGCGGTCCCTCCATGCCTTGTATGGTCCAGTTCTCGTTGTCAATGGTCACACCCTGCATGAAGAAGTCTGTGGCATTGTCCTGTACCTCCAGCGCCGCACCGGCATTAACATGATACCATACACGCTTAGGGTCGCTGCTACCGCCGTCCAGTCGGTCGGTGGCAATGGTCACTTTGTCAACACCCTGTCCGATAAGGTGTATGTTCGGCTTGTTGATATACACCAGACGGCAGTCGTCATAGTCATTCTTACCACCGGGAATCTGCTCTGTCGGCGCACCGGAACCCGTCTGTTCCGTGGTGTAACGAGTGCCATAACTGTAATTGAACGTAGTGTTCGGGTCGTTATAATAGCCCTCCTTTATATATATAAGGTATGGCTTTACGCTGGCAGACGGTGCATCGTCTATTGCGTCCTGTATGTAACGGTACTGCTTCGGCATTGTCTCCGTAGCAGGAAGGCTCTCTCCCTGCGCAAGGTCAAGGCTCTTATCCACCACAGCATCGAAGATACGCGCCTGCGGTCTCTGCCTCTCCATAACGGTAAAGGTAAGCGTCAGTGCCTCAGCAGCATTGCCATAGCGGTCCTGCACGTAGCCAGCAGGCATGGAAAGGGTGTAAGTACCGCCGTAATCAAGTGCTACATAGTTGAAAGACACACTGCGAGTGTTCCACGTTGGGGTCATAGCCTTGCCGGCAAGCATCACTATTCCGTCCACATTACCGGGCTGTATGCGCTCGTCATAAGATATGGTGATAGTACCAGAGGCACTTACCCCAGAGGCATTGGCAGCCGGAATAGTGGCCGTTACCTTTGGAGCAACAGCGTCAGAAACACCCTCCGCCGTACCTAAAACATATACATTACCCACTCCCGACTCAGAGTGTGTGGCGTATTTAAGGCCATCAAACGTCGCAGAGAAGTCATAAGCATTGGAGAGAAGGGCGTCACCCGTACCGGTAATACGCACTGACACCATATCTTTCCCTGCTGCCTCAGCGGGCAAAGTGAATGATATAGGCTTTATAACGTTAGCGGTCACGTCCCATGCAGCACCATCTATGTCGGTGAAGGTAACGCCATTGTCAAGCGAATACTGCGCCTTGTACGACTTGGCTGCAACATTTTTCGCTGCCATATCGCCAATAAACGTTATAGAAGAGAATCCTTTTGTTGAGAAATTGTATTGCCATGCTATGTCACGTGTGTCGTAACCATTCTGGTATAGACCGTTGATTCCACCCAAGACAACCCCCTCACGGTTACGCACCACAGGCGTTCCAGTGCTCTGGCTGTAAACAAGTGAACCGTCACTGACACGCACTACCGCTGCCGTTGCATTGCGCTCATTGTCCCATGCGACATCAGCCGGGAAAGGATAGTTACCTGTTGTGTTATAGGCATAGGCCTGTGTGGCAGACGCATCATATACTGCGACGAAGTCCTGGACCTCATAATCCGCCACAATCTGCATGTCAGAATTAACCGTAAAGGTGCGGGTAGCAGCAGTACCAGCGTTCTCATACTCATCAGTCCACTGCATAAACTTCAGGATTCTGGACTCCTTAGCGGTGGCAGTAACCTGCGTTCCTGCTTCATACCTGCCCTCATTGTCGTTTGGTGACAGTGTGATTGTACCGAGAGAGAGTTCTGCATCGTTGGTGCATGAGGTGCTTACGGTATATACTGGCACTGTCTCAAAGACGGCGGTAACGCTCTTGTCTGCGTTCATCGTTACGGTATAGTCCTCTGATGTGGACGCACTCTTCCCGTCAACAAGCCACTCCTTGAACCTATAACCGAAGTTTCTCTTTGCAGAGAGGCTCACTTCTGTTCCTTCCTTGTATGCGTTCATCTCAGGTTCACATAGTATTGTGCCTGCGTCTGACGGTGAAACGTTGGTCGTAAGGGAGTATTTTGTGGTCTGTTGTATGGTCCCCTGCATGGTACCCTCTATCACAATGTCGTTTAATCCGACGCTCTTGCTATTGCCAAGACCGAGTACTGACACTTCTATTTTGAGCGGATTGGAGGCGTCAGCGGACACTCCTGAGATGTCAGAAGACAGTGTTTTCAGTGCCAACGACTTGCCGGAGCGGTTTATTGCGGCATTGGTACAGATGGTGGCAGAGCCCCTTCCGCTGATGGTAGCAGTGATAGTACCTCCGTCAGTGGCGTAACGTGCTGCCTGGAAAGATACCTTTGACGGCAGGAACACCACGCCTTCCTCTGGCATAAGGGTAAAGGTTATGGTGTTACCCTCCACCGCTGACGATGGCAGTGATACTCCCGAAGCGTTTAATACCTTCGTCTGCACCTTGCCATTGTCCGTTGTTCCGCTCCACACTGCGCCGCCATTGTTGCTGACAGTGAGCAGAGAGCCGTATGACACGGTCTTGCCGACAATGCCTACGGTCATGGCTTCTGGTGCGAATACGGGGTCTGCGTCAACAAGGGAATAACTGATCGTACCGTTATAGTTTATCGTCTGTCCGCCGGCCTGCGTTGCTGTGCCGTGTATTGTCACGTCAGAGAGGCAAAGATATTTACCTGTTGCCGCTGCGCTCTGACCGTCATACCAGGGGTAAAAGCGTACATACAGAGATTGTCCTTCATCTAATTGCACGGCGCAGGGGTACTCTACCGCCACTGGTACGTTGTTGGTCATACGTATTTTCTCGTCTATCAGCACGGGATTTGTAAAGTCTTTGCTTGTGCTGTAATACGCATGATAACTTACAGCGGAGCCGCCTTTGCCGCCAACGTTATATGTTATCTTGTCGATGGCATAGTTATAGTCTGCCGGACAGGTGACCTTGAACTCGGTATAGCGTGTTGATACCTCGTCAATCTCGCCTGCTTCCCATGTTCCTGAGGTAGTGGTAAGCAACTGCATGGTGCGTGCTGCAGCGTCAGTGCCTATTGTTCCGTATTGTTTCACCACGAGATCAGACAGTGTCTGGTCCGCAGCCGTGAGCGGGTTGTCTGTCTGCGGAGTGCCACCTGCTGCCAGTGGCCACACTACTGAGGCCTCCGTACCGCCTGAAAGGCTGATAGCCTCTGCTGAGAGGGCTACTGACGAGGTGAGCGAGCCTACTGTTGCGGTCATCGTTCCCGCCTGTTTCCCAGCGGAATTGAGGTTTACCTTTACATAGATAGTGGTTATTATGTTGTTGCCGTCAGCCTTTACTACGAGGTTGTTGGTAAAGTTTGTCTTGTCTGTTGACACAAGGAAGTTGCCGTCAGTGGTGATAGTCATGGAGGAAGCGTTCTCTATCCCGAAGGCAGAGATGTTAAATTCTTTCACGATTGACTGTCCCTGATATGCTTTTCCGAGGTCGCCAGAGGTGGGATTGAAGGTTATCTCTGATGACACTATCACGTCTTTTGCAAGTTCTTCGAGCACTGCCTTGCGCTTAGCGTCGGTCTCTGTCTCTGCCTGTGCCTTCAACTGCTGTGCAAATTCGCGTGCTATCAGCGTGGCACCGAGTGCTGCGGGGTGTGTGGAGTCATCGTTACAGAAGAGGTTTGAGATGCAATATGGCTCGCCATACTTTACATATAGGCTGGCGGTGAGTGTTGTGAGGTCTATGAACGGTACGTCATCATACTCGTAAGCCACGTTTCTTGCCTGCGCAACATAGTCGTATGTATCGTCGGATGCAGGCACACTGTTGCCGGTCTTTAGCGTAGTACCATCACAGATGGTGAAGTTGTCACCCAAGTCGTGCTGTCCGTTGCGGCGTATTGATGCCCCGTCGGAATTGAAATACTTTCTGCATATAGGTCCAACTACTATCGGTGTCACGCCCATTGCCTTCGCCTCGTTGATATACTTGCGTAT
>JALFNY010000194.1 GCA_022774105.1 Prevotella sp. | reverse complement strand
TGATTCTTTATGTAGCGGGACGGGGCTACGATCCCCGGACCTCCGGATTATGAATCCGACGCTCTAACCAACTGAGCTATCCCGCCAACATTGCATAGTTCTTGAAATGCGGTGCAAAGGTAGTTATTTTTTTTTATACGTACAAGTTTTATGCAAAAAAAATTACTAAATTCTTATATTTCTTACTTTTCACACCGCACAGTATGGCTCATTCTGCGGAAATATGCTACCTTTGTAGGTATTAATCGACTAACTAAATAATACTTATCTATATTCATATGAAACTTAGGGATATTCTCCTTACGGCGTTTGCCGTGACCGCCGCCACGGCACAGGGGCAGCGATTGGAACGTTTTATGAACTCATGGCAGTTTTCTCACGATGGTGATACGTGGCAGACGGTGGCCGTGCCGCACGACTGGGCCATCAGCGGACCGTTTGACAAGAAATGGGATTTGCAGGTGGTGCGCATAGAACAGAACGGCGAGAAGGTGGCCACAGAGAAGAGCGGACGCTCTGGTGCTCTGCCGTGGATAGGTGAAGGTCGCTACAAGACCACGGTAACCGTGCCGCAGGGATATGGCAGGGCGATGCTCGTCTTTGACGGTGCGATGGCCGAGCCTACCGTTCTTGTTAACGGTCAAAAGGCCGGTTACTGGGCATACGGCTACAACGCCTTCCGTCTTGACGTGACATCCCTCGTTAAACCTGGCGAGAACACCGTGGAGGTGGCTTTGAAAAACGTGGAGGAGAGTTCCCGATGGTACCCCGGAGCAGGTCTCTACCGCCCTGTGAAACTGGTGCTTACGGGGAATACCGCTCTTGACCCTTGGCAGACAAGCATACGCACCACACGGCTGACGCAGGGTGTGGACAACCACGGCAAGACGGAGGAGCAGGCCGTGATAGACTTCTCCACCGTGATAAACGGTGTAGAGGGTGACGTGGCTTGTGTCATAGAGATAATAAACGACAAGGGATGGTTTGAGACCGGCAGCCACATTGACGTGCCAAAGGACGGTGTGATAAACACCACCATGACCCTCAGCAAACCGAAACTGTGGTCGCCAGAGTCACCATACCTTTACAAGGTGCGCACAAGGCTATACCGTGACCACAAGATAATAGACGAGACAGTTACCAACCTCGGTGTGCGCACCGTCAGCGTGACAAAAGAAGGGGGATTCCAACTAAACGGCGTGACACGCAAGATAAAGGGCGTATGCCTGCACCACGACCTCGGTCCGCTGGGCACGGCAGTGAACAAGGCAGCCCTGATACGCCAGATAAAACTGATGAAAGACATGGGCTGCGACGCCATACGCACCTCTCACAACATGCCGTCAACCATGCAGATGGACGTGTGTGACTCACTCGGAATGATGGTAATGGCAGAGAGTTTCGATATGTGGATATACCCCAAATGCAAGAACGGCTACGCACGCTTCTTCAAAGAATGGGCAGAGAAAGACATAACAAACCTTGTTCTCAACCACCGCAACCACCCCAGCATCATCATGTGGAGCATAGGCAATGAGATACCAGAGCAGGGTGACAGCAAGAACGGTGTGGCATGGACAAAGAAACTGCAAGACCTCTGCCACAAACTGGACCCCACACGCCCCGTCACACAAGGCCTTGACCGCGTGGATAACGCACTGAAAAGCGGTGTGGCAGAGGCAACAGACATAGTAGGCCTTAACTATCGCACACAGAAATACGACAAGGCACTGCGCCAAACCAGCAAAGGCGTCATCTTAGGATCAGAGACAGCCTCAAGCGTCAGTTCACGAGGAGTATATAAACTGCCGTATGAAGTGAAAGCAATGGCACAATACAGCGACGGACAATGCTCCGCATACGACAACGAATACTGCTCATGGAGCAACCTGCCAGAAAACGATTTCGAGAACATGGACGACCTGCCATACACCATAGGACAATTCGTGTGGACAGGAATAGACTACCTCGGCGAACCAACACCATACGACGAATACTGGCCAAGCCGCTCATCATACTTCGGAATATGTGACCTTGCCGGCCTTCCAAAAGACAGATACTGGCTCTACCGCTCCGTGTGGAACAAACAGGAACACACCCTGCACATAGCACCACACTGGACATGGGGCAAGGAAATGATAGGGAAAACAATACCCGTACAGGTATATTCCGACTATGACGAGGCAGAACTGTTCATCAATGGCAAAAGCCAAGGAAGGATAAAGAAACACACCAAGGCAGCATACCCCGAGAAAATAGGAAAAGAAACATACACCCCCGACCTCGACCGCTACCGCCTGCGCTGGATGAACACCAAGTACGAACCAGGAGAAATACGCGTTGTAGCATACGGAAAAGACGGTAAGCCCGCAATGGAGAAGACCATAAAAACCGCCGGAACACCCGCTAAACTACTGCTGTCACCCGACCGCAAGACCATCAGTGCCGACGGAAACGACCTCTGCTACATCACCGTCACCATGACAGACGAGGAAGGTAACCCATGCCCCGTGGCCTCAGACCAGATAGAGTTCCAAGTAGAAGGTGAAGGAACCTTCAAATGCGTATGCAACGGTGACGCCACATCACTCGAACCATTCACGCAACCAACCATGAAACTGTTTAACGGACAACTCGTAGTAACCGTGCAAAGCACCGGCAAAGCAGGCACCATGACAATAAAAGCACGCCGCCCGGCAACTGCCACCAAGCCTGCACGAAAAGGCAAAAAAGCAAACACTGCACTACCTGCAATAGAGGCCGAAACAGTGATAACCACAAAATAAAACCACCAAACCAACTATGAAACGAATAATTCTCACACTCTGTGCACTGCTGACAACCATCATCATAACCGCTGGCACAATAGACATCACGTCAGGAAGCAAGAAGTTTCTCAAGTCAAAAGGCACCATATGCGTGACCTTTAACTGGGACAACGCCCATTGGGCCAACGGCGAAACACTGCAACAACGATGGGATAAAGAATACAATATGCACATAGAAGAAGGCGAAGCAACATTCATAAAAGGCTTCAACGAAGAGAATAAGAAACTAAAAGCCGTCACCAATGCAGACAACGCCGACTACACCATGACCATAGACGTGCAGAAGATAGACTACTTCTTCAGTGCAACAAGCATCGTACCCGGTCACAAACACGACATCTGGGCAAAGGTAACAGTACGCGACAAGGCAGGCAACACCGTCTGTGAAATAACGATAGAGCGCATGAAAGGCTCACGTGACTTTGTTGTTTATGACAGTTATATAAAGATGATGCGCAAGTTAGGCAACGAACTGGCCAGCCTGTAAGCCT
>JALFNY010000185.1 GCA_022774105.1 Prevotella sp. | reverse complement strand
TGATGATGTCTATGCGCAGTTTAGTCTCCTTCATCACACGTTTCAGCACCTTACTGCCATTCTTTGCTTCACGGAAAGCGGACGTTGCACAGATGCGGTAGGCCTTGACGTCATACAGAATGAGCAGTTGTCGGAAGATTTTCATGGTTCTCAGCAACATCTCTTCACGCTCTTCGCCTATCTCGCCAGAGCCGAATACGTCCATACCGAGGCGCAACGGGATTCTAAGGAACTGCAACTTCTTTATGTGTTGGGCGTCGTTCGTGTTCTCAACGCTTTTTATCAGTATTCTTGCGGCATTTGAACCGATGTCTATTGCTGCAAGGTTTGTGGAAACGACTGTATTCATTTAAGTAAGTAATCAAAATTATTTAATTATTTAATGGTTTAAGGGTTTAGGGTCGGGTTCTTTGCAAGCAAAGCGGCAGAGCCGAGCGGTTTCTGCGGAACTAATCAACCATACAACTTATTCTGTACAACTCTTCCTGTGAGCGGAACGGTGTGCCGGCTGCCGCTGTATCAATGGGCTTTCCTATCACTACGTGTCCCTGCTTTGTGTCCTTTAATCCGTAGTCAACTATGCGGCGACATTCTGCCTTTATGCCGGCATCATACACCGGTGTGACCACCTCTATGCGGCAATCAAGGTTGCGAGGCATCCAGTCTGCCGAGCCGATGAACACTTTTTCATCACCTGCATTGCAGAAACAAAAGATACGGGAGTGTTCAAGATAGCGGTCAATGATGCCCACAACACGCAGGTTTCCGTTGTATTCGGGATTGTCAACAAGTGCACAGTTTCCTCTGACAAGCATCTCTACCTTCACTCCTGCACGCACTGCGTCGTAGAGTTTGTTTACTATCGTTGGCTCGGTGACGTGGTTTACCTTTACTTTTATGTACGCCGGCTTGCCTGCAAGATGATTCTTTATCTCGTTGTCTATCAGTGCTGTGAACCTGCGTTTCATCTCATTAGGCGACACAAGCAACTCTCTGAACTTCTGTACGGTGTATGGTTTCTCTATGAACCTGAACACTTTCTCCACCTCTGAGGTGAGGTTTCTGTTGGAAGTGAACATCAACACGTCTGTATATGCCGCTGCATTACCCTCATGGAAGTTGCCTGTTGAGATACAGGCAATGCTTGTACCTTTGGTGAAACTGATGTGTGTTATCTTTGAGTGTACCTTCAATCCTTCTACACCGAATATCACATTGACTCCTGCATCTTGCATCTTCTTGCTCCATCTGATGTTTGATGCCTCGTCAAAGCGTGCGAGCAGTTCTATCACCACGGTCACTTTCTTGCCGTTCTGTGCTGCGCTTATCAGTGCGCGGATTACTTTTGAGTCTTTCGCAAGCCTGTATAAGGTGGTTTTTATGCTCTTGACGTTAGGGTTTATTGCTGCCTCGTTGAGCAGGCGTATGTACCCATTGAAACTGTGATAGGGCACGTGCAGGAACAGGTCTCTGTGTCTTATGGCGTCAAACAGGCTTTCCTTACCACTGAATTCGCCTGGCAATACGGGCTTCCACTTGCTGTATTTCAGGTCACTTCTGCCACAGTCAGGGAATTTCATCATGTCTCTATGGTTCTGATACTTACCTCCTGCCACGGCGGTATCGAGTTTTCCGTTTCCGTTCAGCCTTTGTTTGATGCGTCTCAGCATACCTTCCGGCATACGTTCGTCATATACAAGGCGCAGTGGCACGCCTGCCTTGCGTGACTTTATGCCGTTGGCTATCTTCTGCATGAAACCGCTGTTGAGGTCATTGTCTATCTCTATCTCCGCATCGCGTGTAAACTTAAAACTGTAAGCCTCATAAGAATCGTAGTCCAACCCTGGGAATAAATACGGCAGGCAGATGCGTATTATGTCGTCAAGATACATCACATACTGTCCTTTCTCTCCCTTTTTGTCTGCTGGTGCGGGCACTATCACCCATCGTCCGCAGCAGCCTACGGGCAGCGGCAGTATGGCATACTGGGTCTTCTTGCCTCCTTTACTCATCTTTACGATGAAGTATATTATGTCATCAGCCTCGTTGTCAAACTGTTTCAGGTTGTCTATCCACAGCGGCAGGGCCTGCCCTATGATGTTACGACGGAAGAAATCTTCTACGAACTCTCGCTGACTGTCATCTATCTGCGTCTCGTCTATTATCATAATATGTTCCCTCCGCAGTGCTTCTTCCACCTCTTCCACGGCTTGTCCGAACTCTTTGCTGTACTGAGCATTTAGTTTGTTTATCTGCTTTTGCAGTTTCTTAGCCTTTTCTATCTCCTTTTTCTCTGCCTCTTTAGGGTGATGTGAGGTTGGTTTATACATCACCATACGGTTGATGTTGGCCATTCTCACGCGGAAGAACTCATCAAGGTTGTTTGAATATATGCCAAGAAAGCCCAGTCTTTCAAGCACTGGCACGTCTTCGCGGCGTGCTTCTTCTAATATGCGGTGGTTGAAATACATCCACGACAGGTCTCGTTCTATTGTCTTGTCTGGTGTCATATTTTATAAAGGTTTAAGGTTTAAGGTTCAGAACTTCACCATTATCTCTGCCACCAACTTGTCCTGCTCGCTCTCTTTTGCCCCTCCGTGTGGATACCAGTAGCGTTCATAGTTCAGGCGTATGTCCGTGGGGAAATAAGGGTTACGCACTGCGAAGGTCAGTCCGAGCGTCATACGGTGACGCTTGTAGTCGCTTATTGCGAGACGGTCTGTGGCATTTCCCTCAGCGTCCATTACAAATCCCGCCTTTCCGTCGGAGTGATCGTCCATGTAGTCATACCTTGCCTGATAGGCAATGCTTTGCAGGAAGGTTCTCTCATTACGTAAAGGCATCTTGTATATGGCCATGGTGTTGAAGGCGTTACAGTCATCAAAGACATCTTTCATATATGTCTTACGCAGATACTCCGCCTCCACGTGCAGTCCACCGGTCTCATAATATGCTCCAAAGTCCAGCGAGGTATATTGTGCCTGACGGTCGGCTATGGCGGTATGCTGTACTGACGGCACTATGGCAAGGCCCTTGACGGGGTACCATTGCAGGCGTGCGGAGTAACTGACAGCCTTACACCACGCTGTTTTCTGGTTGTCAAGGTTTGAGCCGTTGAACATTCCTGCGTCCAGAATGGCCACGGTTCGTGCGTCTTCTCTTGCGCTTTTGAAGGTGTAACCCACCTGCATACCCACGTCACGCATATCTCCCACCTGCTTGGCAATGAAACTTCTGTTGGCGAAATACTGCGCTGAGGGATTGCGGTGAGCGTCTATTGAGAACGGCATACGCTGCTGACCGAGGCTCACACGCAGCGTCTTCCACGGTGTAACACGCACCCATGCGTCCTTCATCTTTATCTGACTCTCGTCACACAGGTCCACCTCCAGTTTGTATTCTGACCTCAACGGCAGTGCGCCACTGACGCTCAGTCGCGCATTACGTACCTCAAAGCGTGAGGCATCCATCTCTGGCTGGTATTCATACTTACCTCTCAGTATGCCGTGCAGTTGCGGCATATACTTGTTTCTTGTCTCCGTATTGGCCTGAAGTTCCGTGTTACGCTCTATCTGTTCTCGCATCTCACGGTTCTGCTGCTCAAGTTTCGCTACACGCTCTTCCAGTGTCTGTGCTACCGACACCATGCTTGCAGCCATTGCCGCCAGCAATAATACACTCCTGCCGCCTACGGACAACCTTGTAATCATCTTGTTCATATCTCTCGTTTCGTTATTGATTGTTTTTCATTGGTGCAAAGTTACGGTGGCAGTATTAAACAGATATTACGGTATTGTGACAATAATGTTACAAAAACGTGCCTTGTTTTCAGATTTAATGCTTACCTTTGCAACTGTTAGATACATAATTTATTATTTACTGAAGTTTCCCACCCAGTAGCCCTGAAAGGGCGAAATACTATAGGATAGGGTGTAAACCCTATCAATCAGATAGTTATAAATATAAAGTCATTCAGAGCCCTGTAGGGGCGATATAATGGAAAAGGGCGTGAGCCCTATAAACACACTAAACCATAAATATGAAACTATGCCGCC
>JALFNY010000163.1 GCA_022774105.1 Prevotella sp. | reverse complement strand
ATCCTACGCTTCCTTCCAGGCTAACGCTAAGTAGTTTCTGTGCTTCTACTGCAAATTCCATGGGTAGTTTTTTGAGAACGTCTTTGGCATAGCCGTTAACTATCAGTCCCACGGCGTCTTCTGTGCTTATGCCGCGCTGGTTGCAGTACATCAGTTGTGCCTCTGAAATCTTGGAGGTTGTGGCTTCGTGTTCTACTATTGCTGACTTGTTGCGTATGTCCATGTAGGGGAATGTGTGTGCACCGCATTTGTTTCCCAGCAGCAGTGAGTCGCACGAGGAGTAGTTTCTTGCGCCTTCTGCTTTGTTGGAGGCGCGCACCAGTCCGCGGTATGAGTTCTGCGAGTGTCCTGCGGAGATACCTTTTGATATGATTGTTGACTTGGTGTTTTTGCCTATGTGTATCATTTTTGTGCCGGTGTCAGCCTGCTGATAGTGGTTTGTCACCGCTACGCTGTAGAATTCTGCCACGCTGTTGTCGCCTCTCAGTACGCATGAGGGGTATTTCCACGTTATTGCTGAGCCTGTCTCTACCTGTGTCCATGACAGTTTTGAGTTTTCTCCGCGCAGGTCTCCACGCTTTGTCACGAGGTTGAACACGCCGCCTCGTCCGTTTTCATCGCCCGGATACCAGTTCTGCACCGTAGAGTATTTTACCTCGGCACGGTCTTTTACTATTATTTCCACTATGGCGGCGTGCAGTTGGTTCTCGTCGCGCATGGGGGCGGTGCAGCCTTCGAGGTATGAGACATACGAGTCATCGTCAGCTATTATGAGTGTCCTTTCAAACTGTCCTGTTCCTGCGGCGTTTATGCGGAAGTAACTTGATAGTTCCATGGGGCATCTCACGCCTTTGGGTATATATACGAACGAACCGTCAGAGAAGGTTGCCGAGTTGAGTGCGGCGAAGAAGTTGTCACGGTAGGGCACCACTGTACCGAGGTATTCCCTTACGAGGTCGGGGTGTTCCCTCACCGCTTCGCCTATTGACATGAAGATGATGCCTTTCTCTTTCAGTTTCTCTTTGTATGTGGTCTTTACCGATACGGAGTCCATTATGGCATCTACCGCCACACCGCTCAGTGCCAGACGTTCTTCGAGAGGTATGCCCAGTTTGTCAAAGGTCTTCTCTAACTCTGGGTCTATCTCCTTCTTTCCCTCGCCTTTCTTTGCCATCGGGTCAGCGTAGTAGGATATAGCCTGATAGTCAATCTGTGGCAGTTCCACGTGTCCCCACTCTGGTTGACGCATCGTCTGCCAGTGGCGGAACGCTTTAAGGCGGAACTCCAGCAGCCAGTCGGGCTCGCCTTTCTTCTCTGATATTAGTCTCACCACGTCCTCCGTTAGTCCTACGGGTATGATGTCGGTGTGCACGTCAGTGGTGAAGCCGTACTCGTATTTCTGTTCTGCCACACTGCGTACAAAGTCGTTGTTCTTGTTCTCTGCCATATATTTCTGGCGGTTAGTATCTGTCTCCGCCGTTTGTTTAACATTATCGGGCAACAGGGCGTCCCACCGTCCGCTGCCGCCTGCTGGCGCAGCCAAGCGAGGTGTATGCCTGATAGCCCGTCACACACTGTCTCCTCACCGCCTCCATGCCCCTTGCCAAAGGATGTGGTGGGACAAGGTACGAAATCAACCGCAAAGTTACTGTTTTTTTTCGATATGATGAAATTTTTGGTTTGAAAAGTTGTTTACAGACCGTCATACAGGCAAAAGGGTCCTCTTTACCCTGCAATCAGCACCTCTTTACTCTGCAATCAGCACCTGATTACCGTGCCACGGCTGCCACAACGTCAGGCGAGCGGTTAGGGAAACTCCCCAAGGTGTAGGGTTTTTCCCTCATGCAATAGGGAAAAAGGCTTTGCCAGCACACCGTAATGCCGTAACTTTGCACTCAGAAAAAGAACATAATTACAACCCCCTAAAAACAGAAAGCATTATGAAAAAGTCAATACTCACCACACTCTTAGCAATAACCTTAGGCACAACAACCTCTTTGGCACACGGTAACATTGTCACTGTCAACAATCATCACAATGGGAAACCCACCGTGGTAGTAGTGAAGAAAAGCAACAGGCACCACCCCGCCAACTGCGTCAGCCACAAGAAGATAAGCCATAAAGGCTACACACGGCCAGTAAAAAACTGCGCCTGCAGCACCTGCAACAAACTGCGTCGCAAACAAGTCTGTGCAACACCGCACGCCAGTACCCCTGTAACATGGCGCAGCACAGTGCCTAACAGCCATATAGCAATGACATACAGACATAGATAAAGCAACAAAAAGTGTAAAGATATAAGTAGTTTTCAGATTGTTTTAGGTTAGTTATCTCACGTCACCCACCCAGACATCAGCGGATGCAGGGTGGGTGACTCGTTTATCTACCATTGCAAAAATACCCTTGACAGCAAATCCAATACACGTAAAACATGCCACAAAATTAACAAAATAGCATTATAAAAGTTAAACTTTGTTATATAACATAAAATACTTTAATATAGTATATGGTTATTATAAATAATATAACTATCTTTGCAGCAGAGTATAAGAGCAAAGATTTCTTAATTGGTTAAAATTGCTAATAAAACAAACAACCTAATAAAAAATGAAACAATTTAACATTAAAACCATGCTGGCAGCAGCCATCATGGCAGTAGGATTGGCCTCATGCTCAACCAGCGATGACCCAGAAACCTCAACCAGCGGTGCTCCAATCGAGTTCAAACTGGCCAAGACAGTGGAGATGAACTGCTCCTCTGACGATGTAGTGCTCGGTGAATGGGAGTCATGGTACTACAAAGTGCAGGACTATCAGTACACCACCAAGGAGCACATGCCCGCTTCTTATGCGCTGTTCGTGGACAAGGCACCAGCCCAGGGCAACGGCGAGGCAGTGACAACAGAAGAGAAGGACAAAGTGATGGCATACCTCGCAGCGCACCCTAACGAGGGCTCTACAGAGTTCAACCACTACAATTACTTCATACAGTACGTGGGCGGAAGTCACGATGAATACACCAGCGAGCAGTATCCGGAACTCAGAGACAATAACGGAGCAGCCCACAGCGTGATAGGATCCAACCAGATGGACTACATACAGTTTGTGGACCAGAACGGCGAGACAAAGCATATCAACGACTATAACGCTAACTATGGCCCACGCGCACTGGTGCTTAACCTGAAGATAACAGGCGCAAACTACCACGATTCATGGGGCGACAAGGACCAGATAAAGACTGACAAGTATCGTTTCTACACCATAGACGGCAACCTTTACCTATGTTTTGACTACGCAACAGCAAAGAACAGCGGTGAGAACTTTGGCGGCGACGGCGTGTATAACGACTACGTAATAAAAATAATACCAGCATGTGACGAGCCTACCACACCGACAGATCCGGACCCAGAGACACCAGATCCAACAGATCCAGACCCAGAAGACCCAGAGACACCAGTGGTGACCGTTAACAACGGACACGTGGAGGTGAACTTCGCAGCAAAAGATTTCAAAGACTATGAGGCTTCAAAACTCTCAGTACACGTGCGTGACACCGTGAACTTCAAGGTGTTCATACCTGTACCTGATCTGTACTACTGCGCTGAGGACGATATGTATATCGTAGAAAAACACTACGACAACATGACCTACAACAACCTCGCAACAACCATGGAGCGCGAAATTGCAGGACAGAAAGTAACACTTAACATCACATATGCAGCCGAGGGAATATACATAGAGTCAGCAGGCATAAACAGCAAAGTGCTCGAATACTGCCGCAACGTGTACGGCGACGGCATCACCTTTGAAGTAAACAACTACTACAACGCCGCTATCACACGAGAAACCCTTATACAAGCACTCAACCAGGCAACCATAACATTCACCGACAGGAAACCAAAAGCCTACATAAACACCATCATTGAAGACAACAAAGACGCCAATGGCAACCTGCTGGACTGTGTGGTTACTAACCTGTCAGGGCTGGCGGAGTAAACAATAATACATAAGGAAAATGCCAAACACGGCAAGAAAACACCCAAGAGGAGAATAACAAGAAGCCGCATCTGCATATACAAAAAATGCAGATGTGGCTGTCTTACTTATTAATGGAGAAGGGAAAATACGGTGGTTTTGCTTTTTTTAACCAGTAAAAAGCATGAAAAGCATAAAAAACAAAGTACCTTTGTAAATACCATGCACACCCCCTCCGTGCAGCAGGCAGCGCAGTACGGCACGCGCAAGCATACAGAGCACTATCAGAAGACAGAATGATACAAATTATCATACAAGCAATCCAGAACGCAGTTGTTACACAACGCCTCTCAATGGAGACGTTGTTACAGGCTGCTACAACCGACTTCGGGACGGTGGAATATAAGGGTTGGGCTGTGATAATGTACTATATAAACCTGATACAAAACTACTTTCAGGGCTATCCGTGGCAGATAGTAACATCATACACCATAGCCATGGACAGCATTATAGCGCTGATAGTACTCTTCCTGATGTTCCTTTTCAGAGTGTGGAGGCAGCAACGACGAGACAAAAAAGAAAAAGAACTGTACAAATACTACGCTGACAAGTTCCACATCATACTCGGTGCAGCAGAAGAACTGACACACGAACAGATACTGGAAATACTCGACAAGACAGAAGACGAGATAAGAAGCCAAGACACATACTACTATGCCAATATGCTGGAAGAAGCACGAATGAGCATGTATGAGATAGTATGCCTGCCCAATATGCAGGTACTTGCCGCTACACTTGGCGTGTGTGACAGATTCGCCTACCAACTATTAAAACACAAAGACGTGTTCCGCACACTGCAAATGCTGCTGATGTTGCAGATAACCGTCAACGAAGGACTGCTCGCCAACTACGTGAACCACACCAACAGGGAAATAAGAATGATGGCGCGCCTTAACTACATAACCTGCTCAAGAAACATACCCTACCGATACTTGCTGACAGAACTGAACGAAGAACAGTCACTATACCGGCCCATGATACTCAACTATGTGTTCGGATGGATGATGTTCCAGGAAAGACTGATGCCCAACTTCCTCAACCTTGCAGACCGCGTGACAAACGAAGACTCAGCCGCCTATCTGATAAAAGAAGTGGCATACTGGGGGAAAGATAACGAGAAAGAGGAAGTAAAGAACTACTTTCTCGACAGTAGGTTGAAGGTACGGTCGGCAGCAATAGAGGTGGTAGCAATACTCGGAGATACCAATGCAGAAGACAAACTGGTAGAATCATACTTCCAGCAGCCAGAACATATACGACAAGAAGTGCTCCGCACACTGCTCGCCCTTAACTCCGGAAAACGCACGGAGTTCTTCAAAGAGGCCTACGAACTAAGTTCCTCAAGAGAAACCCACTATGTAGCACTGCTCTGCCTGTACAAATACGGCAACTCAGGCAGACGACTGTTCGAGATAATGCGTAACGAGGCCGATGACGAAACAAGGATGCTCATAGACCAAGTAGATTCTATGGTGCTGCTGGAACAACTGCAAGTGCTCTAACAAAAACCATCAGGCCAAAACAAAAAAACTAACACCTACACCGTATGTGGCAGTTCATATTCACCTTTTACGGATACTTCGTATTCTTCTACTCGCTGTTGCTGATATTCAGTTACATCTTCCTGATTATCATGGCATACAGTTATACATCGCGTTATAAGCGCTGGACACTGGACTATGTGCAGCAAATGGTGGAGACAAGCCCATTCACTCCGGGCGTATCCATCGTGGCACCAGCATACAATGAGGGCGTGAACATAGTGGAAAACGTCAACTCGCTGCTGAAACAGAAGTACCCAAAGTTTGAGGTTATCATAGTGAACGACGGCTCAAAAGACGATACTCTGGAGAAACTCGTTAACAACTTCAGCCTCATAGAAGTGCCATACGACTATGTATATCACATTAACTGCAAGCCATTCAAGCGACTATTTCGCTCAACAGACTACCACTACAAGAACCTCACAGTAGTAGATAAGGTGAACGGAGGTACAAAAGCCGACGCAGTCAACGGCGGATTGAACGTAGTACAGTACCCATACTTCATCAATACAGACTCCGACTGCATACTGTCAAAGGACGCAATATACCAGTGTGTGTTCCCTATCCTGCTCAACCATGACATCATTGCCGTGTCAGGAACAATGAGTATGAGCAACGGTTTTGAGTTAAGAAACAACGAAATAGTAGAGTTCAAGACATCAAGCAACCCCCTTGCCGTGTTCCAGGACTTGGAATACAAACGCTCTTTCCTTGTAGGTAAGATGGGATGGTCTAACATAAACGCCATGCCAAACGTGTCAGGAGGATACGGACTGTTCAACACTGAGGTGGTACTTGCAGCAGGTGGCTACGGATTCGATTCGTTTGCCGAGGACATGGATATGCTGTTCCGTATGATAAGATACTGCTGTGACTTCGGAAGACCATACCGTGTGGTGCAGATACCACACACCTGCTGCTGGACAGAAGGCCCTTCAACACTTCGAGTGCTATACAGACAGCGCACAAGATGGGGCCGAGGACTGATACAGTTGATACACCAACATTGGCGAATGTTGCTCCGTCCCAAATACAGGCAGTTGGGAATGGTGACCTTACCGTACATAATACTGTTTGAATTCCTTGCTCCTATAATAGAGATAGTAGGTCTGTTGATGTTCATTTACCTTGTGTTCACGGGCGGAGTAAACTGGGGTACCTTCTGGGTTGTGTTCACAATGTTGTACGTATTCGCTGTGATGCTGTCACAATTCGTGGTGTTCTACGACTATATCCTCGGCAGTTCATACACCAAAGCCATCTCATACTGGCGACTGTTGGTAGCAGCCCTGCTGGAACCATTCACCTATCACCCGATAATAACATACTGCTCAGTACGCGGATACCTTAACTATATCTTCCGAACAAAGGCAGCATGGGGCGCAATGACACGTAAACGATATAATACAGGCAATTAATACATGAAGCACGTAATAACACATATCCTTCTGATATCAACGCTGTTGACGGGTTATGTCATGCCGTCCAGTGCGATGTTTACAAAGTATAAGACACCAGACTACTACGAAGCCAACACCCGTGAGCACTTCCGCCACAACCGATGGACGGAGGGTAAGAAACTGCTTGACGAGGGTTGGAAACAGTACGGAGACCTATCAGTGATGAATGAACTGATGGGTAGATACTACTATCACTACAAACAGTATGACAAAGCACGCTTCTACCTCGTCAGAGCACTACGTGATGACAACACAAATACACAGGCAAGAGAAACCCTTGTGAACGTAGAAGAGGAGACACATAATTACTCCAGCGCCATTTGTTACATCAATGAGTTGCTTGAAAGCAATCAATACAGCAGGGGATGGTGGCGCCGTAAGATAAACATCTACCGCAAACAAGGCAATCATGTGGAGGCAGACAGACTGCTGATAAGGCTTCTTCAGATATATCCTAATGACAATGTAGTAAAGAAAGACGTAGCATACCTTAACGAGCAGAGGCTCACAAAGCAAACGCGCAACGGCGATTTGTCAGGTCAGTTAGAGTCATTACAAAACCTTGTGAAGGCATATCCCAACAGCCCCGACTACTATTTGAAACTGTGTAACTTGCTAATGCAGTCTGGTCGCAATGGGGAAGCGGCGGAAATAGCAGGAAGAGGCGCAAGGCTTACAGGCAGTGTGGAGTTGATGAAGAAGCGAGCAGACATTCTTGCAGAGCAAGGTAATTACACAGAAGCCATCAACTACCTTAAAGACTGTCAGAAAACCTCCCGTGCGGCATCGCTAACCTCGTCGATAGACGAGATAGAACGTATGGCGGCAGAGAACGCACAACTTAACGATCCATATACTGCCATGGCGAGAGTGTATGCCAAACAACACTCGGCAGAGGCCCTTACATACCTCCTCAACACCTCAATCTCAAGAGGATATTACGATGATGCCCTGATGTATATAAAGGAAGCAAAGGGCAAGAACAACGCATCAGAAGACCTGTTATATAAGGAATTCATAGTAAACAGAAGGCTGGGAAACAAAAATGCGGCCTTCTCAATACTGACAAAGTTATTCGCTCTGAACCCTAAGAACGAGGAAGTAAGGGACTATCTCTCTGAGATGAGGCTTGAGACAGCCAAGGAACAGATGGCTGCGGGGCTGTATAAGGAGGCCATTCTCGACCTTCTGTTCGTGCAGGCATACGCTGTTGAGAGCGACATGAGGTCGTCAGCAATGACACGTCTGTACAGTTGTTACATGGAAACAAAGCAATATGAGAAGGCACACGAGCAGTTAAAGGAACTCAGGTCACAGTATGACGAAGAGTATTATGCCATGCAATACGCCACGCTCCTTAAAGCAGAAGGACGCATAGAGGCAGCACTGGCAGCGCTGGCAGAGGCATATAGAAAGACCAACGACCCTCAACAGGCGCGTCTCATAGCCTACCAATACGAGGAATACGCACTGCCTTACATAAAAAACATGATTGATCGCGGTATGATTCGCAGCGCACACAAGGCAGTCAAGAACGCCCTGCTGGTATGCCCCACCTCCAATGACCTGCTGCATCAGGCCATCACCACCTCAGACATACTCGGACAAAAAGACGATTACGAGGAGATGATACACGCCGGAAGTGCAAAATATCCCGAAGACCCGTTCTTTATTGTCAAGGAGGCAGGCCTGCTTTCAGCCAAAGGCGACTACGTCGGTGCGTTGAAGATGTTGCGTCCAGCACTCGATACCTACATCGGCGACTCAGCACTTGTAAGGGCTTTCTCTGAGAATAGCCAGAAGTTGGCTATGGATCAGGCCAAGACCAAGGCATACGTTACCGCCATTGCCACCCTCGACACGGCTCTGCTGTACCATCATCAGAACCGGGAACTGCTCTATACCAAAGGAGTAATCTACGAGGCAATGCACAATTACGACTCGGCATACGTGTATCAGAAGTACTATACGCCCACACTCATGGACTTCCGCGAGCACAGTCGTCACCTTGAAGAGTTGCAGGGACAGAGTTTCAACAATGAGATTACCGTGACATACCAGCAGGCTCGCCCCGGCAGTGAGGACGTAATATCCGCCAATGCCTATGCCTCCTACCTGTTGAAAGGTGAAGATAACGACTTCACATTCAGTTTTTCATACGCCGGTCGTGACGGGTCAGCAGGCGAGAACCTTACAAAAGAGGAGATGGAGTCAGGCGGTACGGGCATAATGCTTGGTCTGGACTGGCATCATCGCTTCAAAGATTCCCCGTGGGCCTTCACTGTCGGAGCGTCATGGGCAAGCAAATACTTCCCGGAGATAACGCTACGGGCAACGGTAGAGCGTGAGATGTGGGACACGTGGCTGTTCAATATTCACGGCAGTCTGCGACGGATTCACGCCTATACACGCAACTATCACTGGGCGAAAAACACCGAAAAATACTATCCCACAGACCCCGACTCCGTATATATAGCAACTGGTTGGAAACACAAATACGAGACATTGATACAGTTAGGGCTGTCAGCACAGCGTACCATCGACCGCTTTGTGCTGCAAGGAGCCGTTGACGCCTTCGCCATGAATAGCAAAATATACTTCAACGGACAACTGAAAGGACAGTTCTTCCCAATAGAAGGCAGCAGAACACACGTCTTTGCAGCAGTGGGAGCGGGCAACGCGCCACAGACAGAACTGCTCGACTACTCCATGCCGGCAGGCTTCAGCAAACTCAACACCTTCGTAGGAGCAGGCATGATGTGGTTCCTCAACAAGCATATCGCTGCCGGAGTAGCAGGAACATGGTACACCATGTACCGCTCACAGGAAGTGCAGACAGGAGTGTGGGGATATGACAACCCCACTGTTGACACCTCCATAACCACCGATTACAAGAATATGTACTACATACAAGCACAGGTAATCGCTACATTCTGACCCCACAACCACCATACACATAACCCCGCTATGCGCCTTACAACCATAATATACATCTCATTGCTCATGCTCTCATCATGTGGCAAGGCAGCCATACCCGAGGCAAAACCCTTTGAGTACCGTGCACTGTGCACGCCTACCAACGCCAACCCCAAGGAGTATGGCCTTGACAGTACACACAATGTGGACTATGACTGGGGACTATGGGGGCACAACCTGTGGAAAATAATAGGCAAGGAAGCACCAAAAGAGGTGTATGCCATGATCGGAACAGAACGTGACAGCACACAATACTGCTTCTCATCAACAGAACTATACAACATCATTGACAACTGGATTCTCGACCAGTGGGGGCCGAAGGGAGGGCGATTCACCATCATGCCCGCCGACAACAAGAAGGTTTGCCAGTGTGAAAAATGTAAGGCAGCAGGCAACACACCACAGAGCGCAACGCCGGCAGTGGCTGATATGCTCACAAAACTGGCACGGAAATACCCCGAACACCAGTTCTTTATGACAGCATACCACACCACCAGGCAGCCACCAAAGCAAAAGATGCCAAAGAACGCAGGCGTAATGCTGTCAACAATGGACATACCCATGCGATACATCTTTAACCAAAGCGGGGGCTATCGCAAGTTCGACGCAATGCTAAAAGCATGGAAAAACGTGACGCCGCTGCTCTATGTGTGGGAGTATGACCGTAACTTCGACGACTATCTCACACCATATCCCTGCCTGATGATAATGCAACAACGGCTGCAATACTACCAACAGGCAGGAATAACAGGAGTATTCATAAACGGAAGCGGCTACGACTACTCCACCTTTGACGACGTACAGTCATACGTACTGGCAAAACTGCTGCTCAATGTCAATGCCGATGTAGAGGCACTGATACGACAGTTCTATGACAAATACTACCCCGAGTGTGGCACTATAATAGCCGATTACTACCTCGCACTCGAGAAAAGACTGCGTGACACAAACCACATAATGCCATACTACGGCACCATGCAGGAGACAATAGACGCATACCTCGACCCTGAGGAGTTCGTAAACTTCTGGGTAACACTCGACAAAAAAAGCAAAGAAGTAAGCGGAGCAGAACGCCAACGTGTCAACCGTATGCTCACGGCAATGGCATACACCCGACTGCAACTAAAGCCATCAGAAGAAGACAGGGAAGAGATGCTCATCATACTAAGAGACTATAAAACCGTACCCGGGCTGCTAAACTACAAAGAAGCCAACGGTTCCTTGGAGGAGTACCTTAAAAATAAGTAAGGCCGAAACACACGCAAAGCATGAAACCCATAACGCACATAGCATACATCATCGTCATTCTGCCACTCATGGCACTGCTGGGCATAACAACATCATGCACAAAAAAACTGCCTATGACCACCATTGCTGTGCAGGACTCCATACGACACTACTACCCACTGGTACAAGGCACCGACTTGACCATACTCTGGCGAGTGGCAAACACAGGACAGACACCACTCGTGCTGACCGACGTACAGCCCTCATGTGGCTGCGTAGTGATGGATATGAAAAAAGATGTCGTCATACCACCAGGCAATGACATCGTGCTGAGATTTATCTATCGCAGTGAAGCAAACACCGGATATGTAAGACATACCATACGACTTTTCGGAAACATAGTGCCCAAGGGAATGGCAAACCTCGTCTTCGACCTCAACGTAGTAGTACCCGCCCTCGGCAGTCCTGACTACGAGGAACAGCACAAAAAACGCAATGAGTTCGACATACAGACAGGCGTCAAGAAACTCGTTGACGGCGACGAGTCACAGAGAGGATACTGGACCGACGACAACGATTACTCCCGTGGCTACAACAGATACTACTGGTGGAAGAGCAGAAAGTAACAGTTTGTTAGGTTTTAGGGTGCAGGTTATGAGGTGTTGGGTTTTAGGTTGTGAGGTATTCGGTTTTAGGTTGTGCGGTATTCGGTTGTGGGTTATGTGGTATTCATTCTTGAAGAACCCCGAAGGGGTGGCATAACCAAGCCCAGGGTGTAAACCCTGGGAATTGCGATATTAGGCTAATAAATGTATTGGAAACCCCGAAGCCGGTAGGCGAGGCACACAACGTGTGCCGAGGGGTGTTATAAAAAACACGTTTTTATTGGTAAATTCTTGCACCGTATGGACCAAAAATATGCGGTATCATCGGTACATCCGCATTTTATCGCGAATATATCACAACGTTTCTGACACCCCTCGTCGCACGTTGTGCTCCTCGCCTGCCGGCTTCGGGGTTCCCAATACTAATTGCGGGGAATA
>JALFNY010000157.1 GCA_022774105.1 Prevotella sp. | reverse complement strand
ATGTGCAGGCTATAAATAAAACTATAATGTATTTCATGTTTTTCCTCCCTTTTACTGTTCTTGTATAGGTTTTGCATGATAGCGTTCTGTTCTTTTCCGAAATTTCCATTTAACAAATTCTAATGTGTCATTCGTCAGTTTCTTTATCCAAAAAGAATCTTCTCTGGTCTTTCCTGTTCCATCACAATTGGCATCAAGATACTTAACCTGTATATATTTACCAGCTTGGTTAGCGCCTACTCTTTCATCATTAAAATCCATTTGGTAGGAATCTGACAGATAGTAAACACATGGGAATACATATTTTTTGCCTTCAAGAACAAAAGTTTGGAACAAAGAATCACCTTTAAACTCTATGTAGGCATAACCGTCAATTTCCACTCCTTCTGGAATATTAAATTCCCACAATTTCCCTTGCAACATATCTTTCGTGTATTTCACTTCAAGGGTGTCATCAGCATGATGCATATCCATAACAGTACGCATTTGCGCCTGTATTGTCAAAGGGAATAGTATGTAAGATATAGTTACTACAATAAAATGTTCCATATTCCCTCCCTTTTACTGCTCTTTTATTGGCTTTGCATGATAGCGAATCGTTGCATCCTGGGCTCTCCATTCTGTGATTTCTAATGTGTCATCCGTCAGTTCCCTTATCCAAAATGAATGAAACCCAATATTCCCTGTTCCGTCACAATTAGCATCAAGATATTTAATTTGTAAATATTTTCCCGCCTGATTCGAACCTTTTCTTTTATCGTCGAAATCCATCTCGAAGGAATCCGACAAGTAAAAAACACAAGGGAATTCATATTTTGTGTCTTCTACAATATATGTCTGATGCATGGAATTATCCTTAAACTCTATGCAACCATAGGCTACACTTTCAACTCCTTCTTGAATTTCTAATTCCCATAATTTCCCTTGCAACATTTCTTTCGTGTATTTTATATCAAGGGTATCATCATCATGATGCATATCCATAACAGTTTCCATTTGCGCCTGTATCGTCAAAGGGAATAATGTGCAGGCTATAAATAAAACTATAATGTATTTCATATTTTTCCTCCCTTTTACTGTTCTTGTATAGGTTTGGCATGATAGCGTTCTATTCTTTTCCTGTATCTCCATTCAACGAGTTCCAGTGTGTCATCCGTCAGTTTTCTTATCCAGAACGATTGAGATTCAATACTTTCTGTTCCATCACAATTCGTATAAAGATATTTTACTTGTATATATTTACCTGCTTGATTAAAGTTTTCTCTTTTTTCATCGTAATCCATTTGGTAGGAATCTGACAAATAGTAAACACATGGAAATACATATTTTGTACCTTCGATAATATATGTCTGGTGCAAGGAATCACCCTTAAACTCAATGCAGGAATAACCTTCAACATCTTCTGAATTATTTAATTCCCACAATTTTCCTTGCAACATATCTTTCGTGTATTTCACATCAAGGGTGTCATCTGCATAATACATACTCATAACATTACTCCTTTGTGCATGTATTACCAAGGGAAATAATGTGCAGGCTATAAATAAAACTAAAATGTATTTCATGTTTTTCCTTCCTTTTACTGTTCTTGTATAGGTTTGGCATGATAGCATTCTGTCGCATTTTGCGATTTCCATTCAACGAGCTCTAATGTGTCATCTGTCAACTTTTTGATCCATAATGACTGATATCCAATTTCTCCAGTCCCGTCACATTCCGCATCAAGATATTTAACTTGTAAATATTTTCCTGCTTGATTAGAACCTTCTCTTTTATCGTCAAAATCCATTTCGAATGAATCCGACAAATAGTAAACGCAAGGAGATACATATTCTTTGCCTTCAAGAACAAATGTCTGATACATGGAATTATCTGTAAAGCTAATGCTTACAGAGCCTACATCTCCAACGAATTCCCATAATTTCCCTTGCAACATTTCTTTCGTGTATTTCACATCAAGGGTATCATCATCATGATGCATATCCATGACAGTCTCCATTTGCGCCTGCATGGCCACAGGGAATAATGTGCAGGCTATAAATAAAACTATAATGTATTTCATGTTTTTCCTCCCTTTTACTGTTTTTTTATATTTATTATATGTGCAAATTTACACATTTCTCACATATAATACAACTTTTCGGAGAATATTGTTAAATAGTTATGCGAGACATATCAACAAATCTTCTCCGCCGCCAGTGTAGAGACGATGTACCACATCGCCTCACCGTCTCCCTCTCACTGCCATAAAACAACACCTGCGAGACGATGTGATACATCGTCTCTACAAGCGCGGTGCAAACCGTCGTTCCCGTAGGGTGTTTACTTCCTGCTGCACTTTATTATTTTACCTATTACCAGCGAGTCACCTTCCTGTCGGACGGAAAGGTCACGCCATGACCACATAAAATACTTCTCCGCCCTTATCATGTTGGACTGTACGTCCGCCACGAATGAGGCTTGATCGTAGTGTAGTTCCTGCATGGCTATTTTCCTGTACTCATAATCACTGGTGCCCATATCAGGTATCTTCGGTTGTCGTGCGCTTATATCCACATAAGATTTCACGTCCTTTGGCCTTACCACTGTTGTTATCTTACCGTCATTTACCACATACTTGCCTGATGCTTTAATGGAAAGATAACGATATCTCCATGTCCGCTTATTGCCCTTTATACGCAACTTGAACTTCCCGTTCTTGTAAAAGGTGTAATGTCCGCTAATGTCTTCATACCCAAGGTTCAGCCTGTCCAGTATCTCCTTGGAGCACTTCCATTTGCCCGTTATGTCCTGCGCTTGCATGGAGACCACCATACCAAGCATAAGAAGTAAGATTAATCTAAGTTTTTTCATATTTATTGTTTTTTATACCTCCCGCCAAGCCTGCCGCAACTCGCATTGCAAGACTTGACGGGAGAGAATAAATAATTGTCACTCCACTTTCTTGTAGGTAAGATATAAATCTTCCCCACCTCCTATGGAGTTAGGATTGCCTTTACGAAGCAACACTAATTTATCTGATGTGAATGACACTATCTTATAATAGTACATCTTGTTTAGTTTATGATTATAATAAACGATAAAAGAACCTTTTGTTCCTTTATTTACAAGCATACTATCGAAAGCGATAGGAACAGAAGAACTCAAATAATAATAAAATTTGAATTCAGAAACTGTATTTTTCTTCAAGTATCTTACTTTGTCTGTCATAACAGAAGAAGTAAATTCAAAATAAATCTCCTTGTTGTCATATACAGGTCCTACCCTTTCCCATTTTGTTCCATTCAGTTGATTTACACCAACAGATACCTGCGCAACGCTGCATAAAGAAATGCAGAGAAAAAAAATCAAAAAACACCTTTTCATTTTATTTTTAATATTTACTATATACATAAGTGGTTATTGTATTATTGCCGTCTATATCCTTAACATAAAACTCACTTTGACTGTGAGTCTCATATTGTCCTGTTCCTGGATTTATACATTGATACTTAGATACATAAAACTCATTATAGTAACCAACTATTACTACCATGTGTTTATTGAATCCGTCAGAAGCATCTATTATTCCAAGAACTGGCATATTTGAATCTATAGACGATTTTATTTGTAAAGGTGAAGTATATTACATAAGGTAATCCAGACTCTGTTAGCAGCATATTTAAGTAACATGAACTGTCAACTCCATCTTCTTCTAATAAAACACCTGTCATCCGCCTATACATTTCTTCAATGTTTTCTCTCACATTTTCTGCCGTTTGAACACTTCCACTTAATTCTGAGATAATCCCCAATGATGTTGATACACAATCCATATTTGTTCTTTGCTTTATAGTTTGTGCAGGCAAATTATCTTTAAAGAGAACTTCATTTTCAGCAGGTTTGTGGATTTCCTCAGGCAATGAAGGCGGATTGATAATTATTGTTGTATTATTGTTATTATTATTTGGATTCCATATTCCATTAAGGAAATCATCCCCACCAGAACCAACGCTGCCACCAGAGCCGCCTCCTCCGCCACCAGAATTACCTCCATCCGGTTCGTCACCATCTCCTGTTTTTAAACAGTTATGGGTAGCATACTCTTCAGGAGTGAGTTGGGCATTACAATGAGGACACCATATTTTTCCTCCTCATCTCCCTGACAATCGTGTGACTCATAGCTCATATACTGCTCTCCACATTTTCTACATTTGACAATCTCCACCTCATGACCGTCAGAACACGGATAAAGGGATGTCTGTACGAAACCATTTACATAACAAATGTAATAGTTTTCGTTAGCAATACCTTGGGCGTGTATTGTTGCACTACCGAACCATGGAAGCAACGGCACCAAAGTTACGAAAAACAATGTCAAAATCAAAATTTTTCTCATAATTGACCTTCCTTTTTAACAATTATTTTACGTAGCACTTGCTTCCCAGCCTTGATGTTCAGCAAGTATGTGCCATCCATCACGGCTGGCGCAACATCTATGGAGTGACGGCCGGCAGACAAACGGCCAAGCATCCTGCGGTATGCCAGCCTGCCGAAACTGTCAAATATGCGTATCTCCGCATCACATTCCTCCGCAAGCTCGAAAGTCGCCTTGAAACTGTCCGCAAACGGGTTGGGGGCTGTATGGATGCGCGTATGCCGTTTGTCTGCGTTCTGTTCCGCCATGGCATCACTTCTGGCCAGTTCCATATACATCGGCCTTTCCGGCTCGCGAAGCGTCAGTGAGTACAGGGACAGGCGGCCGGCGATTCTGTCATTCCACACATCAAGTACCGCGTTGTCCATCTTGTAATTAACCTTGCCGCCAACGGTATATCGTTCTGCAAGTTTCAATTCCCCC
>JALFNY010000145.1 GCA_022774105.1 Prevotella sp. | reverse complement strand
TAAAAACAAGAAAACTTATGTGCGGAATAGTAGGATACATTGGAATAAAAGAGGCTTACCCTATTCTAATAAAAGGACTGAGACGCCTCGAATATCGCGGGTATGACTCTGCAGGCTGTGCGCTGATATCAGAAAAAGACGGTGCACTCAACGTATATAAAGCCAAAGGCAAGGTGTCAGACCTCGCAAAAACAGCCGAGGGAAAAGATGTGAGCGGAACAATAGGAATAGCACACACCCGATGGGCCACACACGGAGTCCCAAGTGAGGCCAATGCACACCCACACATAAGCCAAAGCGGAAACATAACACTTGTACACAACGGCATCATAGAAAACTATGCCACACTGCGCGAACAACTAAAAGGTCGTGGCTACACCTTTAACAGCGAGACAGACACGGAGGTGCTGGTGCAACTCATAGAATATGTCATGGTGTCAAACAATGTTGACTTGCCAACAGCCGTTCGCAACGCATTAAACCAAGTGTTCGGAGCATACGCCATAGCCGTAATAGACAAACGAAGCCCCGACGTGCTTGTGGCAGCAAGAAAATCATCACCCCTCGCAGTAGGAATAGTTAACGACTGCTCAGAATATGTCCTTGCATCAGACGCCTCACCAATAGCAGAATACACCAACCAGATAGTGTATCTCAACGATGAGGAGATGGCGATAATAGAACGCGGAAAGGAACTGCGCGTGCTGAAACTGAACGGCGAAACGAGTAATGCAGAAGTGAAAGAGGTGAACGTGGACCTCTCAATGCTTGACCATGACGGCTATCCTCACTTCATGTTGAAGGAAATCTTTGACCAACCCAATGTCCTGAAAGACTGTATGCGAGGCAGAATAGTAGAATCACCATACTCACACGAGCCACAAGTGATACTGTCAGCCGTAACCAACAACCGCCGTCAGTTGTTGCAGGCCAAACGTATCGTCATAGTATCATGCGGAACATCATGGCACGCCGGCCTGATAGGCAAGCAACTGATAGAGCACTTCTGCCGCATACCAGTAGAAGTAGCATACGCCAGTGAGTTCCGTTACTCAGACCCAGTGATAGGAATAGACGATGTAGTAATGGCAATATCACAATCAGGAGAGACAGCAGACACCCTCGCTGCCATACAACTGGCAAAAGAACGCGGAGCACTAATCTTCGGAATAGTAAACGGCGTAGGCTCATCAATAGCACGAGAGTCAGACACAGGAACATACATACACGTAGGACCAGAGATAGGTGTGGCATCAACAAAGGCCTTTACAGGACAGGTGACGGTGCTGACACTGCTGGCACTGGCACTCGGTATGGCAAAAGGAACAGTAGAACAGGAAGAGTATGAGACAACTATAAAGGAACTAATGCTTATACCTGACAAAATAAAGAAAATACTTGAGCAAAACGACAAGATAGCGAAAATAGCGCAGACATACACTTACGCACACAATTTCCTGTACCTCGGACGAGGATGGAACTATCCCGTGGCACTGGAGGGAGCACTGAAACTGAAAGAGATAAGTTACATACACGCAGAAGGATACCCCGCAGCAGAAATGAAACACGGCCCAATAGCACTGGTAGATGCAGAAATGCCCGTCGTGTTCATTGCAACACACCACACCCTTTACCAGAAAATAGTATCCAATATGCAGGAGGTAATCTCACGCCACGGTAGCATCATCGCAATAGTGACAGAAGGAGACGAACAAGTAAAAGGTATGGTGAAGGAAGTAATAGAACTGCCAGAAACACTCGACTGCCTTGACCCATTGCTCAGCGTGATACCGTTACAATTGCTGTCATACCACGTGGCAGTAGCAAAAGGACTGAATGTGGACCAGCCAAGAAACCTCGCAAAGTCTGTAACAGTAGAATAAGCAAACACAGCAACAACACAACAACAACATAAAACAAATATGGAACCTCTAAAGCATGAATGTGGCGTAGCAATGATACGCCTGCTGAGGCCGCTGGAATACTATCAGGAAAAATACGGAACGTGGATGTATGGCATCAACAAACTGTACCTGATGATGGAAAAACAGCATAACCGCGGACAGGAAGGTGCAGGTATGGCAGCGGTAAAACTGAACGTAAAACCTGGCAATGAATATATGTTCCGAGAAAGAGCAGAAGGAACAAACGCCATAAAAGAAATATTCTCCAACGTTCACCGCAAGTTCCGCGACATACCAAAAGAACAATTTGCAGACGTAAACTACGCAAGAGAGCACCTCCCATTCGCAGGAGAACTCTACATGGGACACCTTAGGTACAGCACAACAGGAAAGAGTGGAATATCATACGTACACCCATTCCTCAGACGAAACAACTGGAAAGCCAAGAACCTCTGCCTGTGCGGAAACTTCAATATGACGAATATCGATGAGATATTCCAACTACTCACCAAGCAGGGACAGTACCCAAGAATATACAGCGATTCATATATCATGCTGGAATTGATGGGACACCGACTTGACAGAGAAGTAGAAAGAAACTACAGGTTGGCAAAAAAACAAGGACAGAAAGACTATGACGTGACACAATTCATTGATGACAATGTGGATATGTCAAACGTCTTATCTACCTCCATGCAGTACTTTGACGGCGGATACGTGGTCTGTGGAATAACAGGAAGCGGAGAGATGTTCGCCATGAGAGACCCTTGGGGCATACGACCCGCATACTTCCATCTCGACGATGAGGTAATGGCACTGGCAAGCGAACGCCCTGTTTTACAGACAACATTCGATCTGCAAGTAAACGATATCTTAGAACTCATGCCAGGAGAAGCCATACTTGTAAACCGTGCCGGCAAGGTAAGACGAAAACAAATCATAGAGAAGAAAGGAGACAGCAAATGCTCTTTCGAGAGAATATACTTCAGTAGAGGCTCAGATACAGACATATATAAGGAACGAAAGAAACTTGGCGAACAACTAACAGAGCCCATATTAAAGGCTGTGGACTATGATCATAAGCACACAGTGTTCTCTTATATACCCAACACTGCAGAGGTAGCGTACTACGGAATGTTGACAGGCTTCAAGCATTACATAAACCAACAGAAGGTGGAACAGTTGCTTACGTTAGGACATCAGCCAACAAAAGAGGAACTGATAACCTTGCTGGCAGAGTATGTAAGGTCAGAGAAAATAGCGTGGAAAGACATAAAACTAAGAACGTTCATCAGCGAAGGAAGCACCCGCAATGACCTTGCCTCACACGTATATGACGTAACATACGGCTCAGTAGAGGAAAGAGTGGACAACCTTGTGGTCATAGACGACTCCATAGTAAGAGGCACTACACTCAAAGAGAGCATATTAAAGATACTCGACAGACTGAAACCAAAGAAGATAGTGATAGTAAGTAGTGCACCACAGATACGCTATCCCGACTACTATGGCATAGACATGGCAAGGCTGGAGGAGTTCTGTGTGTTCCGGGCCGCCATACAATTACTGAAAGATCGGGGCATGGAAGAACTGATACGGAACGTTTATGACGAATGTAAAAAGGAACTCCAAAAACCCAAGGAGGATATGCAGAACATGGTAAGGAGGATATATGAACCCTTTACCGTGGACGAGATAAACAATAAAATAGTAGAGATGCTCCACCCAGAAGGTATGACTACACCCGTGGAACTCGTATTCCAAAGCATCGAAGGATTGCACAAGGCAATACCAAACCATAAGGGTGACTGGTACTTTACAGGTAACTATCCCACTCCGGGAGGCACAAAACTGTGCTTGCAGGCGTTCGTTAACTATTATGAGAAGTACGCCGGTCAACTTTCGCAGACTAATATGGTATGGCAATAATACGCCACTGGATGCGGCAACAGCAAAGAAATACGGTACAATAAGCATTAGAAGATAACATAAACATAAAATAAATTCCAGCCTACAACGCATTTCTTAAGGTGTGAATAGGTCTGGTAGGACAAGATGAAACAGGTAACATTAGTATTACAGGACGGTACAACGTTCCACGGAAAATCATTCGGATACGACAAACCAGTAGCGGGTGAGGTTGTGTTCAACACTGCCATGATGGGCTATCCAGAAAGCCTTACCGACCCATCATACGCTGGTCAGTTGATGGTTCTCACTTATCCGCTTGTCGGAAACTACGGCGTGCCACCATTCTCAATAGAGGATAACGGACTGCCTACATTCATGGAGAGCGACAAGATATATGCCTCTGCGATAATAGTGGCTGACTATAGCACGGAATACAGTCACTGGAATGCTAAGGAAAGCCTTGCTGAATGGTTAAAAAGGGAACAGGTGCCTGGCATAACAGACATTGATACACGTGAACTTACCAAGGTATTGCGCGAGCATGGTGTTATGATGGGCAAGATACTCTTTGATGATGAGCCTGACAATGTGCCAGAAGCAGATTATGAAGGGGTAAATTTCGTTGACAGGGTATCAACAAAGAAGATACAGACATATAACGAGGGAGCACCTAAGAAGGTAGTACTTGTTGACTGCGGTGTTAAGGCTAACATCATACGTTGCCTCATAAACCGTGGCTGCGAGGTAATACGCGTGCCATGGAACTATGACTATACCGACATGGTGTTTGACGGTTTGTTCCTTGCTAACGGTCCTGGTGACCCTGATATGTGTGAGGATGCTGTGAATATCATAAGGAAACAGATGTCAATCAGTGACAAACCAATCTGTGGTATCTGCATGGGAAACCAGTTGCTGGCAAAGGCTGCTGGTGCGAAGATATACAAGTTGAAGTACGGACACCGCTCTCACAACCAGCCAGTGCGTATGGTTGGTACGGAAAAATGCTTTGTTACGTCACAGAATCATGGCTATGCCGTTGATGCCACAACGCTTGGCGAGGAATGGGAAGAGTTGTTTGTAAATATGAACGACGGCTCCAACGAGGGCATACGTCATAAGTCCAAGCCTTGGTTCTCAAGCCAGTTCCACCCAGAGGCATGCTCCGGACCCGTTGACACAGAATTTATGTTCGACAAGTTCGTGGCCACACTATAATAATATATACAAGGTAAAAGATTCATACGATAATGAAATACGATAACATAAAGAAAGTTCTCCTTCTGGGTTCCGGTGCTCTGAAAATAGGTGAGGCCGGTGAATTTGACTACTCAGGCTCACAAGCCTTAAAGGCATTACGTGAGGAAGGCGTTGAGACAGTGCTGATAAACCCGAACATTGCCACTGTGCAGACCTCGGAGGGTGTGGCTGATAAGATTTACTTCCTGCCCGTGCAGCCCTATTTTGTGGAGCGTGTGATACAGGAGGAGAGGCCTGACGGCATACTCCTCGCATTCGGAGGTCAGACCGCCCTCAACTGCGGCGTGGAGTTATATCAGGCTGGGACGCTTGAGAAATATAATGTCCGTGTGCTTGGTACGCCTGTTCAGGCTATCATGGATACAGAAGACCGTGAACTGTTTGTCAAGAAACTGGACGAGATAGACGTTAAGACCATCAAGTCGCATGCCTGTGAGAATATTGATGAGGCACGTAAGGCCGCGTCAGAACTCGGCTATCCTGTCATAATACGTGCAGCTTACGCCCTCGGAGGTCTTGGCTCAGGATTCTGTGACAACGAGGAAGAACTGAACCAACTGGCAGAAAAGGCGTTCTCATTCTCTCCACAGGTGCTTGTTGAAAAGTCATTGAAGGGCTGGAAAGAGATAGAGTATGAGGTGGTGCGTGACCGTTACGACAACTGTATCACCGTATGTAACATGGAGAACTTTGACCCTCTCGGAATACACACTGGTGAGTCAATAGTCATAGCCCCGTCACAGACGCTGACAAACTCTGAGTACCATAAGCTCCGCGCCCTTGCCATAAAGATAATCCGTCACATCGGCATTGTGGGTGAGTGTAACGTTCAGTACGCCTTCGACCCAACGTCTGAGGACTATCGTGTCATAGAGGTTAATGCCCGACTGTCACGCTCTTCTGCCCTGGCATCAAAGGCTACGGGATATCCTCTTGCCTTCGTAGCGGCGAAACTTGGTATGGGTTACGGCCTGTTTGAACTTAAGAACTCTGTTACAAGGACAACGTCTGCATTCTTTGAACCAGCCCTTGACTATGTAGTATGTAAGATTCCACGTTGGGATCTCTCCAAGTTCCGTGGCGTTGACAAGGAACTCGGTTCATCAATGAAGTCTGTCGGTGAGGTAATGGCTATCGGCCGTAATTTTGAGGAGGCCATACAGAAGGGCCTGCGCATGATTGGTCAGGGTATGCACGGCTTTGTTGAGAACAAGGAACTGGAGATAAACGACATCGAGGCGGCTCTTAAAGCCCCGACGGACAAGCGCATATTTGTCATTGCAAAGGCTCTGAAACGTAAGATATACAATGTGGACGAGATTCATGAGATGACGAAGATAGACAAATGGTTCCTTGAGAAACTGCAGCATATTGTTGACATTGACAACAGACTCTCTAAGTGTACATCTATCAATGTGCTTGACAAGAAGTTGTTGCGCGAGGCAAAGGTCTATGGCTTTACTGACTTCCAGGTGGCGCGTGCCGTCGGTTTGGAGAAGGAGTTGGGCAATATGCACAAGGCCATACTCACTGTTCGTTCCCTTCGCAAGCGCATGGGTGTGTTGCCGGTGGTAAAACAAATAGACACATTGGCGGCGGAATATCCTGCTCAGACAAACTACCTGTACCTTACATACGCAGGAGTAGCACACGATATAGAGTATGTTGACGACAAGAAGTCTATCGTAGTGCTTGGCTCTGGTGCCTACCGCATCGGCTCATCCGTGGAGTTTGACTGGTGTGGCGTGCAGGCATTGAACACCATACGCAAGCAGGGCTACCGTTCCGTGATGATCAACTACAACCCGGAGACAGTGTCAACAGACTATGATATGTGTGACCGCCTGTATTTTGACGAACTCACCTTCGAGCGTGTCATGGACATTATAGACCTTGAAAACCCCAACGGCGTTATAGTCTCTACGGGTGGTCAGATTCCAAATAACCTTGCCATGCGCCTCGATGCGGAGAATGTGCCGATACTCGGCACGTCAGCAAAGGACATAGACAACTGCGAGGACCGTGCACAATTCTCGTCAATGCTGTCCAGAAACGGTATCAACCAGCCGGAGTGGTCGGCCCTTACCTCTATGGAGGACATCAACAAGTTCATTGACAAGGTAGGCTTCCCCGTGCTTGTACGCCCCTCTTATGTGCTGTCAGGCGCTGCCATGAACGTATGTTCCAATAAGGAAGAGTTGGAGAAGTTCTTGCAACTCGCGGCTAACGTCAGCGAGGACCATCCCGTTGTGGTAAGCCAGTTCATAGAACATGCCAAGGAAATAGAGATGGACGCAGTGGCAAAGGACGGTGAAATCATGGCATACGCCATATCAGAGCATATCGAATTTGCCGGTGTTCACTCTGGTGACGCTACAATACAGTTCCCACCGCAGAAACTGTACGTAGAGACGGTACGTCGCATAAAGCGCATCTCCAAGCAGATAGCAAAGGAACTGCACATCTCAGGACCGTTCAACATACAGTATATGGCACGTGAGAATGACATACTCGTCATAGAGTGTAACCTCCGTGCCTCACGTTCCTTCCCGTTTGTCAGCAAGGTACTGAAGTTGAACCTTATCGACCTTGCCACGAAGATAATGCTCGGCGTACCCGTTGAGAAACCGTCCAAGAACCTCTTTGACCTCGATTACGTCGGCATTAAGGCAAGCCAGTTCTCCTTTAACCGCTTGCAGAAGGCCGACCCCGTGCTCGGTGTGGACATGGCATCAACGGGTGAGGTGGGCTGTATAGGCAATGACACCTCATGCGCACTGTTGAAAGCCATGCTCTCCGTAGGACACCGAATCCCGAAGAAGAACATACTGCTCTCCACAGGATCCACAAAACAGAAGGCAGAAATGATGGATGCCGCAAAGATGCTTGTCAAACACGGATACCAACTCTATGCCACAGGCGGAACATACAAGTTCCTTACAGACAACGGCATACCGAGTGTGGAAGTGTTCTGGCCGTCAGACGCAGGCAAGACACCACAGGCCCTCGATATGCTCCACAACAAGGAGATAGACATGGTGGTCAACATACCAAAGAACCTTACCGTACGTGAGTTAGACAACGGCTACAAGATACGCCGTGCCGCCATAGACCTCAACATACCGCTAATCACCAACTCTCGCCTTGCATCGGCGTTTATCAATGCCTTCTGCACCATGCCGCTTGACGAGATAGCAATCAAGCCATGGCAGGATTACAAATAAGCGGAAAAGGGGGATAAGTTCACAAACCAGCAAACAGGTGCAGATTACACTGCAATCAAGTGCTGATAGCAGTGTAATCAGGCCCTGATAGCAGTGTAATCAGGTGCTGATAACATCAGTATAGCGATGCAGAAAGACTGTCAACCACAAGAAGAAACATTAGACCCACATTAATAAAGAAAAAGAAAAAGATATTATGCAGAACATTTTTCGTGGACTTGGCATAGCCCTCGTCACACCGTTCAATGAGGATGGCACAGTGGACTACGAGTCACTTACCAACATCATCGCCTACCAGTTGGACAATGGTGCCGACTTCCTATGTATTCTTGCCACGACAGGAGAGACACCCTGCCTGTCGCCGAAAGAGTATTATGAGGTCAAACAGTTTATTGTCAAGCAGGTAGCAGGTCGAGTTCCCCTGCTCATGGGCTGTGGAGGAAACAACACCGCCGCCATCATCGAGACGCTGAAAACCTTTGACTTCAGTGGCATTGACGGCATACTCTCAGTGTGTCCATACTATAACAAACCCTCACAAGAAGGCCTATACCAGCATTTCAAGGCAATAGCAGCAGCAACAAAACTGCCCATAGTGCTGTATAACGTACCCGGACGCACAGGCATAAACCTCAAACCTGAAACCACCTGCCGCCTCGCAGCAGACTGCGACAACATCGTTGCCATCAAAGAAGCAAGCGGTTCCATAGAGCAGGTAGATGAAATCATAAAACGCAAGCCCGCAGACTTTGAAGTGCTCTCAGGCGATGATTCACTCACCTTCCCCATGATAGCATGTGGAGCAGTAGGCGTAATCTCTGTCATAGGCAACGCCCTGCCAAAAGAATTCTCACGCATGATACGCCTGGAGTTCCGTGGAGAGTTTGAAGCCGCACAGAAAATACACCATAAGTTCACAGACCTTTACAGCCTGCTCTTTGTAGATGGCAACCCTGCCGGCGTCAAGGCACTGATGAATGAAATGGGTCTGCTGAAGAATATCCTACGTCTCCCGCTCGTGCCTACACGCCTGACAACCCGTCAGAAGATAGCACAAGTGTTGAAAGACCTAAAACTCTGATATGGAAAACCGCGTTTCCCTTGACCTCATGGAGTTCATAGAACGCAACATACTTCCACGCTATGCCTCGTTCGACGCAGCGCATAACATGGAACACGTGATGTATGTCATAAAGGCATCAGGCTCACTCGCACGGCGAATGGGAGCAGATGCCAACATGGCATACACCATAGCAGCGTACCATGACTTGGGATTACAAGGACCGCGAGCCATACACCACCTCACAAGCGGCAAGATACTACGTGCCGACAGAAGACTGGAAAAATGGTTCACAGCACAACAAATAGAAACCATGGCTCAGGCAGTAGAAGACCACAGAGCCTCGGCCTCGCGCGCACCACGCTCCATATACGGAAGAATAGTAGCAGAAGCAGACCGTGACCTGATGCCAGAAACAGTGTTCAGACGAACCATACTCTTCGGAAAAGAACACTACCCAGAGAAGACCGAAGAAGAACAATGGCAGAGATTCCGTGAACACATACAGCAGAAATACTCTGTGACGGGATACATACACCTCTGGATAACAGGCTCAGAAAACGAGAAAAACCTGAAAGAACTACGCAGCATCATAGCAAACGAACAACAGTTGCACAAGACATTCAAAAGAATATACAACGAACTAAGCACTGACGCAAGATGAGTGCAGCAGAAAAAAGAACGGCAGAAAAAGTAGGCACCAACACAGTCAAGGCATGGTACCTCGCCGCAAGGCCCAAGACACTCACGGCAGCCGCCGTACCCGTAATGCTCGGAGCCGCATACGCCTGGCACATCACAGCCGGAACAAACTACAGGTTCGCACCAATGACACTCTGTTTCATGTTCGCCTTCATCATGCAGATAGACGCCAACCTCATCAATGACTACTATGACTGCCTGAGAGGAAACGACAACGAGACACGCCTCGGCCCCAAAAGAGCCTGTCAGCAAGGGTGGATAACACTGCCAGCAATGCGTAAAGCAATAACCGTCACCTCGCTGCTCGCCAGCATAACAGGCCTGCCATTAGTTATTTACGGTGGGTGGGAAATGATAGGAATAGGCGCATTATGCCTCGCTTTCTGCTTCCTATACACCACATCACTGGCAGGAAAAGGCATGGGAGACCTACTCGTATTGACATTCTTCGGCCTCATACCATGCAGTCTGACAACATACGTCATACTGCCCGAACACCAACAACAAATCAGGGAAATGCCGTGGGCAATAGCATTAGCCTGCGGAATAGTAGTGGACACACTGCTGCTGGTAAACAATTACCGTGATACAGACAACGACAAAGCATCAGGAAAAAACACACTCGTAGTGAAAATAGGAAAGAAAGCCACCGAGTGGATATACCTGATGACAGTACCAGCAGCACAAATAATAATCATCACCCAGACAAACAACCCCATACAGGGCACACTCCTGTCGCTGCCAACACTCCTGTTACATCTGCACACATGGAAGACAATGCGCAGAATAAAACAAGGAGAAGAACTCAATAAAGTCTTGGGAATGGCAGCACGCAACATACTTATCTTCGGAATAATGACAACTCTACATATCATTATCGCATAAAAATGACGATTATATGCACAAAAAGGAATATTTGTGCATATAAATTTTGCTATTTTCAAATAAAATCAGTACCTTTGCTCCGCAAAGTCAGAAACAGTGCAGAAAACACACCGCCGCAACCTATCGGCCCGTGTGTAGCCACACACAATATCAAACACAAACAAACGTGGCCCAAAGCACAAGCAGAAACAAAAAAAACAAGACACAAAACCAGCAAAGTCAAGAAAGAACTTTAAACAATAAATCAATGAAGAAGTACAATTTTAATGCGGGTCCTTCAATGCTCCCACGTGAAGTTATCGAGGCGACAGCCGCACAGTGCCTGGACTTTAACGGCTCAGGACTATCTCTGATGGAAATCAGTCACCGCGCAAAAGATTTTCAGCCCGTTGTTGACGAGGCCGTATCACTGTTCAAAGAACTCCTACAGATACCAGAAGGATACTCAGTTATCTTCCTCGGCGGTGGCGCATCGCTTGAGTTCTGCATGATACCTTACAACTTCCTTGAGAAAAAAGCCGCTTACCTTAACACTGGTGTGTGGGCAAAGAAGGCCATGAAGGAAGCGAAACTGTTTGGAGAAGTAGTAGAAGTAGCGTCCTCAGCAGAGGCAACATACACATATATTCCCAAAGACTACACCATTCCTGCAGACGCAGATTACTTCCATATCACATCAAACAACACCATCTACGGTACAGAAATACGCAAAGATATAGACTCACCAGTACCAGTAATAGCAGATATGTCATCTGACATATTCTCACGTCCGTTAGATGTAAGTAAGTATGGAATGATATATGGCGGTGCGCAGAAGAACCTCGCAATGGCCGGTGTAACATTCGTTATCGTCAAAGAAGACCTTCTTGGCAAGGTAAGTCGCCAGATACCAACAATGCTTGACTACCGCACTCACGTGGAAAAAGGCTCTATGTTTAACACGCCACCAGTCGTTCCAATATACTCAGCGCTTGAAACTCTTCGCTGGATAAAGCGTAATGGCGGTGTAGCAGAGATGGAAAAGCGAGCACAGCAGCGTGCAGAAATAGTATATGGAGAGATAGATCGTAACAAACTCTTTAAGGGAACAGCCAACGTTGAGGACCGCTCACTGATGAACCTTTGCTTCGTTATGAATGAAGAATACAAGGAACTCGAGCAGGACTTCCTTAACTTCGCCATGAAGGAGCGCGGTATGGTTGGAATAAAAGGGCACCGTTCCGTAGGTGGTTTCCGTGCATCATGCTACAATGCGCAGACTGTTGAGGGCTGCGAGGCACTTGTTGCCTGCATGAAGGAGTTTGAGTCAAAGCACTAATTCTTTGATATTAGTATTTGGGTTGATGGTTTTAGGTTTCCGTTAACAGTATGATTCTGTGGTTACCTAAGACAAACAAACCGAAAACTAATACCATATACAAAGATAAAAACATGGCAAAAGTATTAATAGCAACAGAAAAGCCTTTCGCTGCAACGGCAGTATCAGGCATTAAGGAAGTTATAGAGGGCGCAGGATATGAACTTGTCCTCCTTGAGAAATACACTGAGAAGGCCCAACTTCTCGCAGCAGTAGCAGACGTTGATGCTATCATCATTCGTTCAGACAAGGTCGATGCAGAAGTTCTTGACGCAGCAAAGAACCTGAAAATAGTAGTTCGTGCCGGTGCAGGTTATGACAATGTGGACCTTGAAGCGGCCACTGCTCGTAATGTAGTAGTAATGAATACACCTGGTCAGAATGCCAATGCCGTGGCAGAACTCGTCCTTGGTCTCCTCGTATATGCCGTTCGTAACTTCTACAACGGTAAGGCTGGCAGTGAACTTATGGGCAAGAAACTCGGTATTCTTGCGTTCGGCAATGTAGGACGTAATGTCGCTCGTGTGGCAAAAGGTTTCGGAATGGAGGTTTATGCATACGATGCTTACTGTCCGGCAGACGTTATTGAGGCAGCAGGTGTAAAGGCAGTAGCATCACAGGCAGACCTGTTCAAGGAGTGTGATGTTGTCTCTTTGCATATCCCTGCAACCGCAGAGACGAAGCAGTCCATAAACAAGGCACTGTGTTCTACCATGAAGAAGAATGCTATCCTCATCAATACCGCCCGTAAGGAGGTAATAGACGAGGCTGGTCTCATAGAACTTCTTGCAGAGCGTACGGATTTGAAGTACATCACAGACATCAAACCCGATGCTGATGCAGAGTTCGCAAAGTTTGAAGGACGTTACTTCTCTACTCCCAAGAAGATGGGTGCGCAGACAGCAGAGGCAAATACCAACGCTGGTATTGCTGCTGCAAAGCAGATAGTAGGCTATATAAAGGACGGAATAACCAAGTTCCAGGTGAACAAGTAACACGTCATGCCAGTTATGTTTGCATGGCACACATAATGATATAACAACATCAACAAGGGAAGAGGCATGGCGATTATTGTTCGTCGTGCCTCTTCTTTTCTTTTTAATCGATATATGAAGGTAACGCTGATACAGATGGATATAGCGTGGAACGCACCCTCCTCCAACCGTGATGAGGCGGAGCGTCTCATGCGTATGGCAATGGATTCCGACCTGTATATCCTCCCAGAGATGTTCACTACTGGCTTCAACGTGGAGCCCGCGGGTGTGGCAGAGCCATCGGAGGGAGATACCCTGCGGTGGATGCAGGCCATGGCTTCAGAACTCGATGCCGCTGTTGCGGGTTCCGTGGCGGTGAGAAACGACAAAGGGCAGTACTGCAACAGACTGTTTTTTGTTACTCCCGACGGTATATATCGCTATTATGACAAGCGTCATCTATTCTCTTACGGAGGTGAGAACCAAGCATATACGGCTGGTGAGGAACGCGTTATCGTGGAGTGGCGAGGTGTGAAACTCCTGCTGCAAGTGTGCTATGACCTGCGTTTCCCCGTGTTTTCACGCAACGGAGTGTCGCATGAAACGATTGCGGAGTGTAATCCCCCGCTTTATGACTGTGCCATATACGTAGCCAACTGGCCTGACAGTCGCCGGAGGGTGTGGGACATATTAACCCATGCCCGTGCCTTGGAAAACCAGTGCTATGTGTTGGCTGTCAACCGTGTTGGCAATGATCCACAGTGTCATTACAACGGAGGAACGGCGGTTATTGACGCATACGGCAAGGATATTGCTAAGGCAGAAGACAATATCTCAACCATCATTACCGCAGAAATTGATATGGAACGTCTTGCAAACTTCCGCAAGAAATTCCCGGTATTGGCTGATGGAGATAATTGTATGGTTCAAATCGTGAGTTGAACTGCTGTGTAGTATCTTTCAGCCGCATATAAGTACCATAATAAACCCATCCATACGTCATGTTCAGATACCTTTTCCCTTTCCTGCTGTCACTTGTTGCCGCGGTATCGTTTGCGGCAGAAAAACTAAACACCTGCTCCTATATCCGTTATGGTGAGACATACCTCGGCAAGTCGTGGAGCACGCTGCCCGTCACGGAGTTTGCCCGATTCCGCAAGGAGGGCAACAGGGTGGGTTATGAGACGTTGCTCTTTGAGCGTCGCCGACAACTCGCTGCCCTTGTCATGGCAGAGATAACGGAGCGTCAGGGGCGATTTATGCCTGACATAATAAACGGCATTGAACTGATGATGGAGGAGCCCTGGTGGGGCATACCAGCACATTATAACAAGCCGTTGCCGCTTTACGATGTGCAGACAGTAGATTTATTCAATGCCGAGTCGGCATCACTCTTGGCATGGACAGGTCACAAGTTGAAGGAGGAACTTGACCGTTTCTCCCCAGAATTGTATAAGAAGATAGAACGTGAAATATCACATCGTATCCTTACAAAGGCCCTTGGCAGTAAGTACTGGTGGAAAACGGCGGCTATGAACTGGAACCCTTGGATATGCAGCAACTGGCTTACCTGCGTGATGCTTTATGAAAAGAATCCTGACCATCGGCAGAAAGCGGTGTCAGAGATAGAGGGTTGTATGCGAACATTCATTGATTCCTATCCCGATGATGGCGGTTGTGACGAGGGTACAGGTTACTGGGACCGTGCGGCGGCGTCGCTCTTTGAGTGCCTTGCGCTGATGAAGGAGGTAAGTGACGACAGTCTTGCCACGGTAACGGTGCTTGACTACCGCAGAGATAAGGTGGCACGCATGGGGAGTTATATATATAAGATGTATATATCCAACGGCTACTCCGTTAATTTCGCTGATGCCCATGAGAACAAAAGCGTTGTTCAACTCAACGTTTTGTGGCCTTTCGCACTCTATCTTGACGACCCTGTCATGAAAGGCTTTGCCGCATGGCTTGCCAAGGACAGGGCTTTCTGGGCAGACCCCTCATCACTATATGCCAATAGTGGCAATTTCCCGACGTTGGGAAGGGAACTGATGTTACTTGAACATATCTCAGCCCTTGCTGAGGAAAAGCCTGTTGAGCCGCAGATGGAGGCGTGGCTGCCCAACTTACAGATATCTGTCATGCGTGGCTTAGGACTCTATGTGGCGGTAAAAGGAGGCACTAACGGCGAGAGCCACAACCATAACGATGTGGGCTCATTCATTGTCTATGCTGACGGTGAGCCGCTGCTGATAGACTGCGGAGTAGGGGAATACACCTCAAAGACATTCAGTAAGGAGCGTTACACGATCTGGACCATGCAGAGCGACTACCACAACCTGCCGCAGATAAACGGCGTCAGCCAGCACGACGGCAAGCAGTATCATGCCGAGGTGGTGAAGAACAGCCGCCACAGCATAACCCTTGACATTGCCAAGGCCTATCCCGAAGCGGCTGACGTAAGGTCATGGCACCGCACGGTGACACTGAAAGGCAGGGCGATAGAGGTGATGGAGAAATATGACCTCGGCACATATAAAGCCCCGTCACGCCTGATGTTTATGACAACCGTTGCGCCTGACATCTCCACGGCAGGCATGATAAAACTCGGGAAGAGAAAAATGACGTATGATGCGAGCCGATTCTCAGTCACGGTTGAGGACAAGTCCCCGCTTCTTGACCCACTGCTCACCAGACTGTGGGGTAAGCATTTGTACCGTATCGTTATGGAACTGCGCGGCAAAACAAGGGCAGGAAAGGTAACATATCGAATAACATAGATAACAACAAGTAGGCTACGAACCCACAGTGTGCACTCGCCAAAAAAGTAATCAGGTGCCAGTCACGATACAATCAGCACCTAATCACGATGCAATCAGCATCTAATCACGATGCAATCAGTACCAGATTGCCAGAGAGTAAAGAGCAAACAAGTATAACAGGATAGATAAAACAAACAACAATCTCAAGACAAACACATTTATGAAGAAATCACTAACAGCATTAGCCTTCGGTACCTTCGGTCTCGGAGTGACGGAATACGTGATGATGGGCATACTGCCTTTCATTGCCACTGACTTCCGCATCAGCATCCCCCAGGCCGGTTCCTTCATCTCAGCCTATGCCCTTGGCGTCTGTGCCGGTGCCCCTCTCGTCGCCGTCATTGCCCGCACGTGGCCGCTTAAGCGCATACTTTTCATGCTATGCACCATCATGTCCCTCTCCTCTCTCGCCATGACGCTGTGCCCTGTACCCACTGCTGGCCACGGAACAGGTTGGCAGTTCTGGCTCATGATGCTCTTCCGCTTCTGCGCAGGCATACCACACGGAGCATACTTCGGTGTGGGAAGCATAGTGGCGGACAGACTCTCCAAAGACGGGAAATCAACACTTGCCGTGGCAATAATGACCTCGGGCATGACCATTGCCAATCTTGTAGGCATCCCCCTCGGCACGTTCCTTACCAGCATTATCAGTTGGAGGCTCGTGTTCGCTTTCTCATGCCTGTGGAATGTCTTTACACTCGTCAGCATAATGCGCTGGATTCCAGAGATGAAGCCACTACCCGATACCGGTTTTCGTGGTAATTTCCGCTTTATGAAGCACCTTGCCCCGTGGCTGATAGTCCTCGCCACCATCTTCGGCAATGGCGGCATCTTCTGCTGGTACAGTTATATCTCGCCTACACTCACACAACTTGCCGGTATTCCCGTGGCAGCCCTGACGGTGATGATGGTGCTTGCAGGCACGGGAATGGTGATAGGCAACATCGTTGGAGGAGAACTCTCAGACCGTATTGGGCCAGGAAAGACAGGCAAAGCCCTTGAGATAGTAATCTTTGTAAGCCTTGTCGTCATAGCCCTCACAGCCGACATAAAGTGGTGTCTTGTGCCACTGATGGTGATAGCCTGTGGCTGTCTTTTTGCCGTATCACCCCCTCAGCAGGTGCTGTTGCTGCGTTTCAGCAAAGGAGGAGAACTAATGGGCGGTGCAATGGTGCAGTTGGCGTTTAACCTCGGCAATGCCATTGGCGCATGGTTAGGCGGACTGCCTATCGTAGAACATAACCCCACAACCTACCATTACCCCGCAGCAATAGGTGCAGTGATGGCTGCCTGCGGCATAATATGCTACTACGTGTTCTGCAAACGCTATGCGGAACACGTGTGATGACATAACAAAACAATGGCCTGTAAATAAGGATTGTAGGAGCAGAACATACCCTTTGAGAAGATAAGAATAGAAGATTTGTGACCTATAAAATCAGTATTTCTGTAAAACAAAACGCACGTCTCACACAATAAAACGTGCAGACGTGCGTTTTATACTTGCAAACTTAACAAAAAATTAAAACAAAGCGGTCATTATATTTCTTTACATTGCGCATATCTATGTGCCGTATAGTATAATGCTTCACCGAAGACGTAGCAGGCTATGGCGAGAATAAGCGAGACGAAAGATTGTGAGCATAGGAGCGTAAAGGAGTAGATTAGCCGCTGTGAAAAGGCAAAGAAAAGTTATATGCGGTCTAATGCCCGATTGAAATTAAACAGATTAATAATTGGTGGCCATGTAGGTAAGAACTATTGAAGCACCGTATTGCAAACCTAAACAACCAATAAAAGAAATCAACATGAGAGTAATTATCGAACCAGATTATGACACCTTGTCAAGGTGGGCAGCCAATTACGTGGCAGAAAGAATCAAGGCGGCCAATCCAACAGCGGAAAAACCCTTCAAACTGGGTTGCCCTACGGGCTCTTCACCGCTTGGACTCTATAAGGAGTTGATAAAGAAATATAAGGCAGGCGAAATATCTTTCCGCAATGTGGTGACGTTCAATATGGACGAATATGTCAATCTTCCAGAGGAACATCCAGAGAGTTATCACTCCTTTATGTGGACAAACTTCTTCT